>JBFIYM010000062.1:0-22557 GCA_041605395.1 Myxococcota bacterium
ACGGACGGCTCTTTCGTCTACATCCCGAAGCACACGCGCTGTCCCATGGAGCTGTCGACATACTTCCGCATCAATGCGATGAACACGGGACAGTTCGAGCGCACACTCGTGGTGGCCGACGAGGGTAGCTATGTCAGCTACCTCGAGGGATGCACCGCGCCGCAGCGCGACGAGAACCAGCTCCACGCCGCCGTGGTCTAGCTGGTGGCGCTCGACGAAGCCGAGATCAAGTACTCGACGGTGCAGAATTGGTACCCGGGCGATGCCGACGGCAAGGGCGGCATCTACAACTTCGTGACCAAGCGCGGCGCCTGTCGTGGCCGGCGCTCGAAGATCTCGTGGACGCAGGTGGAGACCGGCTCGGCCATCACCTGGAAGTACCCGAGCTGCATCCTCCAGGGCGACGACTCGGTGGGCGAGTTCTACTCGGTGGCGCTGACCAACAACCGGCAGCAGGCCGACACAGGCACCAAGATGATCCACATCGGGAAGAACACGCGGAGCACGATCGTTTCGAAGGGCATCTCGGCCGGACGCGGGCAGCAGTCCTACCGCGGGCTGGTGAAGATCGGCCCGAAGGCACACGGCGCGCGCAACCACTCGCAGTGCGACTCGCTGCTGCTCGGCGACCGCTGCGGCGCCCACACCTTCCCGTACCTCGAGGTCAAGAACGCGAGCGCCACCGTCGAGCACGAAGCGACGACGTCGAAGATCGGCGAGGACCAGCTGTTCTACTGCATGCAGCGCGGGCTCTCCCAGGAGGACGCCGTCTCGATGATCGTGAACGGCTTCTGCAAGGAGGTGCTGCGCGAGCTGCCCATGGAGTTCGCGGTCGAGGCGCAGAACCTGCTGGGGCTGTCGCTGGAGGGGAGCGTCGGATGAGCGAGTCGGTACTCGAGATCGAAGGCCTCACGGCCGAGGCCGGGGGGCGGCCGATCCTGCGCGGCATCGACCTCGTGCTCCGCGCCGGCGAGGTGCACGCCATCATGGGCCCGAACGGCTCCGGCAAGAGCACGCTGGCAGGCGCGCTGGCCGGGCGCCCCGGCGTCTCGATCACCGCGGGCAAGGTCCGCTACCGCGGCGAGGACCTGCTCGCGCTGGCGCCCGAGGACCGCGCGCGGCGCGGCGTCTTCCTCGCCTTCCAGTACCCGGTCGAGATCCCCGGCGTCACGAACAACTACTTCCTGAAGGCGGCGGTGAACGCCGTGCGCCAGCACCGCGGCGAGGAGCCGCTCGACGCCATGGAGTTCCTGGCGCTGGTGCGCGAGAAGGCCGCGCTGGTCGAGATGCCGCAGGACCTGCTGGGACGCTCCGTCAACGAGGGCTTCTCGGGGGGCGAGAAGAAGCGCAACGAAGTGCTCCAGATGCTGCTGCTCGAGCCCGGCCTCGCCGTGCTCGACGAGACCGACTCGGGGCTCGACATCGACGCGCTGCGCGTGGTCGCCGCCGGCGTCAACGCGCTGCGCAGCCCCGAGCGGGCGATGCTCGTGATCACCCACTACCAGCGGCTGCTCGACCACATCGTGCCCGATCACGTCCACGTGCTGACGGACGGGCGCATCGTGAAGAGCGGAGGCAAGGAGCTCGCGTTCGAGCTCGAGGAGCGGGGCTACAGCTGGCTCGAGAAGGAGCCGCCCGCGCGTGAGACCCGCGCGGCGGCGCGTGAGGTCGGGCGCGCGTGAAGGGGCTGGCGGAGGCGAACGAGCGCTGGCTCGCACGCTGCGACGAGGCGGTGGAGACGCTCGGCGGAACGGAGCACGCGAACGCCGCGTCGCTTCGTCGGGCGGCGCGCGAGGCCTTCGCGGCGGCCGGGCTGCCGACGAGCCGGCAGGAGGAGTGGCGCTACACGAACCTGGCGGAGCTGCTGGCCGTGGACTTCGAGACCGGCGCCGCGCGTCGGGCCCCGGAGATCAGCCGCGACGCCATCGAAGCGGTGGCAAGCCCCGTCTTCGCGTGCGGGCTGCTGGTCTTCGCCGACGGTCGCTTCGTTCCCGGCCTCTCCACGCTGCGCGTCCCCGACGCGGAGCTGACGCCGCTCGCGGAGGCACGCCGGAGCGGGCGCCTCGGACACCTCGGCTCTCGGGTCGACGCGAAGCGCCACCCGTTCGCGGCCCTGGCGACGGCGCTCTTCGAGGACGGCGTCTCGATCCGGCTTCCGGCCGGAGCGCGACTGGAGCAGCCGATCCACCTGGTCTTCCTGTCGCTGGGCGGGGAGACGCCTCGCGCCTCCCACCCCCGCGTGCTGGTCGAGGCCGGCCGCGGCAGCCACGCCGTCCTCGTCCAGGACCACGTCTCGCTCGGGCCCACGCCCGGCCCCGCATTCACGAACGCGGTGACCGAGCTCCACGTCGGGCCGGGCGCCGAGCTGGGCTTCGTCACCCTCCAGCGCGAGAGCGACGCCACCTTCCACGTCTCGAGCTGCGCGGCGCATCTCGAGCGCGATGCGCGGCTCCGCTCCCACGTGATCACGCTCGGAGGCCGGCTGGTGCGGAACGACCTCTCGGTCACGCTTGCCGGCGAGGGCGCCGAGGCGACCCTGAACGGCCTGTTCCTCGCGACGGGCGACCGCCTCGTCGACAACCACGGGCACGTCGACCACGCCGTCCCGCACGGAAGTAGCCGCCAGCTCTACAAGGGGGTGCTGGCCGACCGCGGGCGCGGGGTCTTCCGCGGCCGGGTGCTGGTGCGGCCGGACGCGCAGCACACGGACGCGCGCCAGTCGAACCCGAACCTGCTGCTCTCCGACGGCGCGGAGATCGACAGCAAGCCGCAGCTCGAGATCCACGCCGACGACGTGAAGTGCAGCCACGGCTCGGCGATCGGCCGCGTGGACGAAGACGCGCTCTTCTACCTCCGGGCGCGCGGGATCGACGCCGCCGAGGCGCGCAAGCTGCTGGTGCGCGGCTTCGCGGCGGAGGTGCTGGCCGCCCTGCCCGAGCCCGCGCTG
Source organism: Myxococcota bacterium (assembly GCA_041605395.1). GTDB lineage: Bacteria > Myxococcota_A > UBA9160 > UBA9160 > UBA6930 > JBFIYM01. The sequence continues at coordinate 2,948 of JBFIYM010000062.1, forward strand.
GCAGAGTCGCTCGGCGACGCCTTCGCGGACGAGCTCACGGGAGCCGCGTCGTGAGCGTCGCCGAACGGCCGCTCGAGACCGGGCTCGACGCTCTGCGGGTGCGGGCCGAGTTCCCGATCCTCGGCACGACGGAGCGCGGGAAGCCGCTGATCTACCTCGACAGCGCGGCCACCGCGCAGAAGCCGCGCGCGGTGATCGACGCCGTCTCCCGCTTCTACGAGCAGGACTACGCGAGCGTCCACCGCGGCGTCTACGAGCTCTCGGAGCGGGCGACGCGCCTCTACGAGGGCGCACGCGAGCGCACACGCGCCTTCCTGGGCGCCCGTGAGGCGCGCGAGATCATCTTCGTCCGCAACGCCACCGAGGCGATCAACCTGGTGGCCTGGAGCTTCGGACGACCGCGGCTCGGCCCCGGGGACGAGGTGCTGCTCTCGGCGATGGAGCACCACGCGAACCTGGTGCCGTGGCAGATGGTGTGCGAGGAACGCGGTGCGCGGCTCCGCGTGGCCCCGATCGAGGACTCCGGTGAGATCGACCTGGACCGCTTCGAGGCGCTGCTCGGCGAGCGGACGCGCATCGTCGCGGTGGCGCACGTCTCGAACGTGCTCGGCACCATCAATCCCGTGGAGCGCATCACGGAGCTCGCGCACGCGCGCGGCGTCCCCGTCCTGGTCGACGGCGCGCAGGCGGCGCCGCGCATCCCGGTGGACGTCCAGGCCATCGGCTGCGACTTCTACGCCGTCTCCGGCCACAAGCTCTACGGGCCGAGCGGCATCGGCGCCCTCTACGGCCGCGCCGACCTGCTCGAGGCGATGCCTCCCTTCCTGGGCGGCGGCTCGATGATCGAGTCGGTGAGCTTCGAGAAGACCACCTATGCGGGCGTGCCCATGCGCTTCGAGGCGGGAACTCCCAACGCCGAGGGCGCCGTCGGCCTGGCCGCGGCGTTCGATTGGCTCGACGGCCTCGGCATGGAGCGGATCGCCCGACACGAGACGGAGCTGCTGCGCTACGGAGAGGCGCTGCTGCGCGCCATCCCGGGCGTTCGTATCTACGGAGAGGCTGCGGCGAAGACCGGTGTCATCTCCTTCAGCCTCGAAGGCGTGCATCCGCATGACGTCGGCACCGTGTTCGACGGCGAGGGCATCGCAATCCGCGCCGGGCACCACTGCGCGCAGCCGCTGATGGAGCGCTACGGCGTCCCGGCGATGGCGCGGGCCTCGCTCGGCGCCTACAGCACCCGCGAAGACCTGGAGCAGCTGGCAGCCGCTGTGCACAAGACCCTGGAGATCTTCCGCTGATGTCGGAGCTACGCGAGCTCTACCAGACCACGATCCTCGACCACAACAAGCAGCCGCGGAACTTCCGCGTGCCCGAGGGCGCGAACCGCGAGGCCGCGGGGCACAATCCGCTGTGCGGCGACCGGGTGGTGGTCCACGTGCGTCTGGAGGACGACCGGGTGGCCGACGTCGGCTTCCAGGGGGCGGGCTGTGCGATCTCGACGGCCTCGGCCTCGCTGATGACCCAGGCGGTGAAGGGAAAGCGGCGCGAAGAGGTCGAGCAGCTCTTCGAGCGCTTCCACGACCTCGTGACGACGGACGCGGGCCAGGCGGTCGACAGCAGCGCGGTCGGCAAGCTGGCCGTCTTCGCGGGGGTTCGCGAGTTTCCCGTGCGCGTCAAGTGCGCGACGCTGGCCTGGCACACCCTGCGCGCAGCCCTCACCGGCGAGCAGCAGACGGTGAAGACGGAGTAGCCCCATGACCGACTCCGCACAGATCCGCTCCGACCTGGTGGACATGATGAAGACCGTCTACGACCCGGAGATCCCGGTGGACATCTGGGAGCTGGGACTGATCTACGACCTCGACGTCGACGAGAGCGGCGCGGTGGCGATCCGCATGACCCTGACCTCGCCGATGTGTCCCGTGGCCGAAACCCTGCCCCCCGAGGTCGAGGCGAAGGCCCGCACCGTGCCCGGGGTGAGCGACGTGCGGCTCGACCTGGTGTGGGAGCCGCCGTGGAGCCCGAGCATGATGTCCGAGGCGGCAAGGCTCGAGCTGAACATGGAGTAGGGGTGGGGGACCGAAGCGCCCTGCCCTCCACGCACGAGGCCCCCGCCGGAGTCCGCGAGCTCGACGTGCTCCGCGTGGCGGGTGCGACGCACCAGGCCTCACACGACCGCGTCGCCCACGAGGAACCGCTCGAGATCCAGCTCGCGGGCACCTCGCTCGCGGTGGTGATGCGAACGCCGGGGCACGATCTCGAGCTGGTCACCGGCTTCCTGGTGACGGAGCGCGTGGTGGCGTCGCTCGAAGAGGTCGAGAGCGTCCGCCACTGCAGCGACGCGCCCGGACCGGACGCCGAGGAGAACGTGGTGCGGGTGACGCTTCGGCCCGGCATCCGGCCGGACCTCGAGCGCCTGCGGCGAAACCTGTTCGCGAGCTCGAGCTGCGGGGTCTGTGGCAAGGCGACGCTGGAGAACGCCCTCGCGAGCGCGGCCCCGCTCTCCGACCCGCTGCGCATCGACGCGTCCGTCCTGACCGCGCTGCCCGGGCGCCTGCGCGCGACCCAGCCGGTCTTCGACGAGACCGGGGGCCTGCACGCCGCAGGGCTCTTCGACGTCGAAGGACGCCTGCTCGTCGCCCGCGAGGACGTCGGGCGTCACAACGCCGTCGACAAGGTCGTGGGGTGGGCCGCGCGCACGGGCCGCCTGCCGCTTGCAGGCGCGGTGCTGCTGGTCTCCGGTCGCGCCTCCTTCGAGATCGTCCAGAAGGCGCTGGCCGCGCGCATCCCGATCGTGGCCGCCGTCTCCGCGCCCTCCTCCCTGGCCGTCTCGCTGGCGCGGGAGGCCGGCATCGCGCTGGTCGGCTTCCTGCGCGGGGCCGGCTTCAACGCCTATAGCCACCCCGAACGCATACTTTCTTCCGGTTCCTAGGCCGGCAAGTTGCGCGCAGGTGCGTGTCCCTGCGCCGCGTGCACGCGGGTGTTGCCGCCTCGCTGCGTGTCGCCGGAGTGCCGCTCAAGGGCACCGCCACGGTCTCCGATAGAGGGTCCGTAGAAACCCCCAAGGGCTTTCCCCGAGCCCTCGAAACGGAACGACCATGACGGCCCCCCGCGTCCTCCTCCTCCTCCTGGCCAGCCTCGTGCTCGCGACCGGCGCGTACGCGACGCCGATCACGCCCGGCGCGGTGATCCCGGGCAGCGTGCACGACGGCGAGAATCACCTCGGGGTGAACGGCAGCAACGCGGACATCTCGGGCGGGAGCCTGGTCGGCACGAACCTGCGCAACACGACCTTCGTCTCGACCAACTTCGCCGCGGCGAACCTGACCAACGCCAACCTACGCAACACCAACGCCACGGGCGCCGACTTCACGGGCGCGAATCTCACCAGCACGCTCCTGCGGGACGGCAACTTCACGAACGCCATCTTCGACGGCAGCCTGCTGACCGGGAACCTGCTGAACGCGACCTTCGATGGCGCCTCCTTCCTGGGCGGTGCGGACCTCTCGGCCGCGACCAACTGGAGCACCGCGAGCTGGACGGGCGCCCTCTTCGACGGCACCACCGTCCTGCCCGCCGGCTTCGACCCGGTGGCTGCCGGCATGGTGTTCGTGGCGGAGCCGCACACCGCCGCGATGCTGGGCCTCGGCCTGCTCGGCCTCTGCGTCGCCGGCCGCCCGCGCCAGGCGTAGCCCGCGAAGCCCCGAGGCCGGGTACATTCCCGGCCATGTCCGAGGACGAGGCAGCCGGCGGGCCGGGCGCGATCGCGCAGACCGCCCGCTTCGCCCTCCGCGCGGGCCTCTCGCGCGCATTGCCCGCCCTGCGCCAGGTGAACCAGCCCGATGGCTTCGACTGCCCGGGCTGCGCGTGGCCGGAAGCCCCCGACCGCGGCGCCATCGAGTTCTGCGAGAACGGCGCCAAGGCCGTGGCGCACGAAGTCACCACGAAACGCATCGGTCGTGAGTTCTTCACCTCCTGGTCCCTCGCGCAGCTGCTGGCACAGCCCGGCCGATGGCTCGAAGCGCAGGGGCGCCTCGCCGAGCCGCTCTGGCGACGGCCCGGCAGCCAGCACTTCGAGCCCATCTCGTGGCACGCGGCGCTGACGCGTGCGGGCACCGCGCTCTCGGCGCTGCCTTCGGCGGACGCGGCCGTGTTCTACACGTCGGGTCGCGCCAGCAACGAGGCGGCGTTCCTGTACCAGCTCCTCGCGCGCGAGTACGGCACCAACAACCTGCCCGACTGTTCGAACCTGTGTCACGAGTCGAGCGGCACCGGCCTCGGCGCCATGATCGGAATCGGCAAGGGCACCGTCTCGCTGGCCGACTTCGAGCAGGCCGACCTCATCCTCGTGCTCGGCCAGAACCCGGGCAGCAACCATCCGCGCATGTTGACGACGCTCCAGCAGGCGGCCCGCCGCGGCTGCCGCATCGTGAGCGTGAACCCGATGCGGGAGCGCGGGCTGGTGCGCTTCCGCAACCCGCAGGAGCTCGGGGGCCTGCTCGGGCGGGGCACCGACATCGCCTCGCACTTCGTACGCGTCAAGGTCGGAGGCGACATCGCGCTGCTGAAGGGCGTGATGAAGGAGCTGCTGGCCCTCGAGGCCGAACGGGGCGGCGTGTTGGACCGGGACTTCCTCGCCGAGCACACGTTGGGCGCGGTGGCGCTCGAGGAGTCCCTCGCGGACTTCGACTTCGCGGAGCTCGAAAAGCGCTCGGGCGTTCCGAGGCGGCAGATGCGGGAACTCGCCGAGCTCTACGCCAGCAGCGAGCGGACCATCGCGTGCTGGGCGATGGGTCTCACGCAGCATCGCCACGGCGTGGGGAACGTGCAGGAGGTGATGAACCTGCTGCTGCTCCGCGGCAACATCGGCCGGCCCGGCGCCGGCCCCTGCCCCGTGCGCGGCCACAGCAACGTGCAGGGCGACCGCACCATGGGGATCTGGGAGCGGCCCAAGCCCGCGTTCCTGGCGGCCCTCGAGCGGGAGTTCGGCTTCACGCCACCCCGGGCGGCCGGCTTCTCCACGATCGAGGCGATCCAGGCGATGCTCGACGGCCGGGTCGAGGTTTTCGTCGCGCTCGGCGGGAACTTCGCGGTGGCGTCCCCCGACACGACGCGCGTGGAAGAGGCGCTCTCGCGACAACGGCTCACCGTCCACGTCGCCACCAAGCTGAACCGCACGCATCTGCTGGGCCGCGAGTCGCTGCTGCTGCCGTGCCTCGGGCGGACGGAGCGCGATCTCAACGCAGGCCGGCCGCAGTTCGTGACGGTCGAGGACTCGATGGCCCAGGTCCATCGCTCGCAGGGCCGCCTGGCGCCGGCGTCGGAGCAGCTGCGCAGCGAGGTGGCGATCGTCGCGGGGCTGGCCCGCGCCACCCTGGGCACGGGAAGCCGGGTGCCGTGGGAGGAGCTCGCCCAGGACTACGACCGCATCCGCGACCGCATCGCGCGCGTGGTCCCTGGCTGCGAGGACATGAACCGACGCGTTCGGGAGCACGGCGGATTCGTGCTGCCACGCCCCCCGGCCGAGCGGCGCTTCGAGACGACCAGCGGGCGCGCCGAGCTGTGCTGCGTCCCGCTGCCCCGGATCGAGGTTCCGCCGGGGCACCTGCTGCTGATGACCGTGCGCAGCCACGACCAGTACAACACGACGGTCTACAGCGACGACGACCGCTATCGCGGCATCCGCGGCGACCGCCGCGTGGTGCTGGTTCACGCCGACGACCTGCGCGAGCTCGGTTTCGAGGCCGGCGCCCGCGTCGACGTGACGAGCCATTTCGCCGGCCCGGCCGGAGAGGAGACCCGCACCGTGCAGGGCTTCCGCCTGCGGCCGTACGACGTGCCGCGTGGCTGCGCGGCCGCCTACTTTCCGGAGGCAAATCCGCTCGTGCCGCTGGCCCACCACGCCGAGGGCAGCCTCACACCCGGCTACAAGTCGATCGTCGTCTCGCTCCGCGCGAGCAGCTGACGCGCGGGCGATTCCCCTCACTGAATTTCGTGTGACACGCGCGCGTATGCCGGTTATATCGGCAGCTTCGATTTCAGCGCAAAGGGGAACGCGATGGCCATGCTCGACGAGTTCAAGAAGTTCGCAATGCGAGGTAACGTGGTGGACCTCGCGGTCGGCGTCGTGATCGGCGGCGCCTTCGGCAAGATCACGAGCTCGTTCGTGAACGACATCCTGACGCCGCCGCTCGGCCTGCTGATCGGCGGTGTCGACTTCTCGAGCTTGGCCGTGACGCTGAAGGAGGCCGAGGGCGAGACGGCCGCCGTGCTCTGGAACTACGGCGCCTTCATCCAGAGCATCGTGGACTTCACGATCATCGCGTTCGCGATCTTCCTGGTGGTGAAGGCGATGAACTCGATGCAGAAGCAGGAAGAGGCGGCGCCGAAGCCGCCGCCCCAGGAGGTCGTCCTCCTCACCGAGATCCGCGACTCGCTCCAGCAGCGCCAGTAGCGGCGCGGTCCCGCGCGGAGACGCGGCTCAGCGGTAGACGCTGCGTGCCATCAGGCGGCGGTGGGCGGCGACGCGCTGGGGCTTCGCGAAGACGGGAATCAACAGGATACCGGCGAGGAAGCCGCCGACGTGCGCCCAGAAGGCCACGCCGCCGGTGTCCGACGCGAGCGTGGGAATCCCGCCCACCACCTGGATCACGAACCAGTAGCCGAGCATCAGGAAGGCGGGCACGACCATGCGGTCCACCCAGAGGAAGAAGATCACGAGCAGGTGGACGGGAGCGCGGGGGTAGAGGCGCGCGTAGGCGCCCATCACACCGCCGATCGCGCCGGAGGCCCCGACCATCGGGATCGCGCTCCCCGGGCCGCTCGCCGCCTGCGCGGCGAAGGCGGCCAGCCCGCAGAGCAGGTAGAAGACGAGGAAGCGTGCGCCGCCCATCGCATCCTCGACGTTGTCACCGAACACCCAGAGGAACCAGAGGTTCCCGATCAGGTGGAACCAGCCGCCGTGCAGGAACATGTGCGTGATGGCGGTGACCCAGTCCGGATCGGCGTCGATCACGCACGCCGCCCCGGGGCCGAGCGGGACCGCCGTGCCCGGCGCGACGCGCCCGAGCAGCTCGCCCGGGATGGCGCCCAGCTCGCACACCGACTTCGAGAGCGCGGGCTCCGTCCCGAGGCCCTGGACCAGGAGCCAGGTGATCGCGTTGGCGGCGACCAGCGCGACCGTGACGACCGAGCGCGACAGCGTCGGATTGTCGTCCCGGATCGGAAACATGACCGGCTAGTCCCCTGGCCGGGGGTCGGCGCAGCGCCGCCCGAGCCAGCCGACCACGAGGCGGGTCAGCGCCACGCGCCGATCCGCGAAGGCATGGTCCGCGTCGAGCACCTGGCTCTCGAGGGCGGTGCCAGGCTCGGCGGCGATTGCTGCCACGAGCGGCGCATGGTGCAGCGCCGGCGGCGTGACCTCGTCGCGGGCACCGGCGATCAGCAGGGTGGGCTTCCCGGCGAGCGCCGCCGCATGCCGCGTGAGGTCGAAGCGCTCGGCGTGGGCCTGCACCTCGGCGGTGAGCTCGACGCCCCCGGTGCCCTGGATCGGACCGCGCCAGCCGTCGAGCGTGGCCGCCATGCGCTCCGCCTCCTCGGGTGTCGCGAGCGCCCGCGTCCAGAGGCCGAGGTTCCCGCCGGCGATCGAGGCCACGCAGTCCACGGCCGGCAGCTCGGCCGCGGAGAGCAACGCCGCGAAGCCGCCCATGCTGTGCCCGACGAGCGCGATGCGGCTCGGGTCCACCCGCTGTGCCACGGCGAACTCCGGCGTGCCGATCTGGTCCACGACCGCGCGCACGTCCTCCAGCACGTGCACGAAGCCGAACTTCCCCTCGCTGCCCCACGAGCCCCGGTAGTGAAAGAAGACCGCGTTCCAGCCGGCCCGCCGGATCGCCTGGGCGAGATCGAGGTTGCGCTCGTTGCCCGGGAAGCCATGGAGCACGATCGCGGTCGGGTGTGGGCCCGGCCCAGCGGCCACGTAGACGAGGCCGAACATGCGCGCTCCGGCGCTCGTGAACACGACCTCGTTCGACCACGCCGGGTGGGCCACGTCGAGCGCCGGGTCCTGGCCAACCGGATCGAAGCGCGCGCTCCCGGCACAGCCGAGCAGGAGCGCGAGCAGCAGCGTCGTCCCCCTCATGCGGGGGCCGCGGCGCCGCACGGGATCGAGCCGAAGTCCGGATGGTCGCCGGCATGGCGGTAGCGATGCTCCCACAGCACGAGGTCGCCCTCGACGAGGAACGCGCCGGGCATGCGGTAGATGTCCCCGGAACGCGGGCCGTTGCTGTGCCCCTTGCGCTTCGCGCGCATCCCGGCGCCGACCACGCCGGGCCCGAACATCTGAAGCATCGAGCCGCGAGCCACGCCGAAGGCCTCGTAGAACGAGAGCTCGGCGTCCGCCACCGCGCGGGCCTCCGGCCAGTATCGGCGCAGGAAGGCGCGGCCCTCGGCGACGCTGCCCTGGAAGAAGAACAGCACGGCGGGATAGCCGGGCGCCTCCGCGGCCTCGCGCAGCTCTGCCACCGTCTCGCGACAGAAGACGCAGCCGAAGTGGCGCAGGAACACCAGCAGCGTGCGCCGGTCGCCGAGCTGGGCGCGCAGCGAGCCCGGCATCAGGTTCACCCCCGACACGAAGCGATCGAGTACCTCCGCCTGGATCCGCTCCACGCTCCCTCCGGAGCGGGGAGCATACCCTCCGGCACGGGCGCCGACCGCGCCGGCCCGTCGGTGGTATGGTGCGGGCCGTGACGACTCCGATCCTGGTGACGGGCGCGAACGGCAGGCTGGGCCAGTCGCTCGCCACGGCCCTGGCTGGACGGCGCCCGCTGCGCGCTGCGGTGCGCTCCGAGCGCGCCGCCGAGACCCTGCGCGCCCTGCCGGAGTCGGCGCGCCCGGAGCTGGTTCGGGTCGACTGGTCGGATCCCGACGCGCTGGCCCGCGCGGGGGAGGGCTGCGCCGATTGGATCCACCTGGTCGGCATCCTCAAGGAGACGCGCAACGCCCGCTACGAGAGCGCGCACGAGGGGCCGGCCCGGGCGCTCGTGCGTGCCGCCGAGAAGGCCGGCGCGCGGCGCATCGTGTCCGTCAGCATCCTCGGCGCCGCCCCGGGATCGGGAAACGCCTGCCTGGCCTCGAAGGGACGCGCCGACGCCATCCTGCTGGAAGGTGCGGTCCCCGCCACGGTGCTGCGCGTGCCGATGGTGCTCGGGCCGGACGAGCTGGCAGTCGCGGCGCTCCGGGCGCGCGCCAGCGCACCGGTCTGCTTCCTGGTGGGCGGGGGCCGGAGCCTCGAGCAGCCGATCGACTCGCGCGACCTGGTGCGCGCACTCGAGCGCGCGCTCGAGGCGGACGTCGAGCGGCGCGCGCTGGATCTCGCCGGCCCGGAGTCGCTTCCGCACCGGGAGCTCCTGGCCCGGGTGGCGGCGCTGCTCGGCACGCGCCCGCGCATCGTCCCGCTCCCCGCTGCGGGCGTCGCGGCCTTGGCCTGGTGCTTCGAACGGCTGCTGGCCAATCCGCCGCTCACGCCGGCCATGCTCGGCGTATTGGAGCACGACGACCACATCGACCCCGCGCCCGCCGCGCGCCAGCTCGGCCTCGAGCTGACGCCGCTCGACGAGACGCTGCGCATGAGCTTCCTGCGGGAGGGCGCGTGAGCGAGACCCCGCAGGAGACCGCGGCGCCGGAGCGGCGACGCAGCTCACCCTGGCTGCACGCCGTCCCCTGGGCGATCACGCTCGCCTGCTTCGCCTACCTGTATCGCCGCATCGACGCCGCCGCGGGGCCCGACACCTCGGCGATCGCCTACCTGGCGCAGGTCTTCGCCGGCGTCGACTGGGCCCTCTGGCTCGCCCTGATGCTTCCCTACTCGCTGCTCTTCACGGCCGTGGACACGCTCGTGCTGTGGCGCGCCGTCAACTGGTTCAACGCCCGGGTTCCCTACACGAGCCTGTTCCCCGTCCGCGCCAGCGCCTACATCATCACGCTGCTGAACGAGCAGGTGGGCAAGGGCGCGATCGCCGTCTACCTGAACCGCACGCGCGGTGTGCCGGGCTGGCAGGTGGGCTCGAGCATGCTGTTCATCATGTTCTGCGAGTTCTTCTACCTGTTGAGCTGGGCGACGCTCGGCTACGCGCTCATGCACGAACGTCTGCCGGCGACCTTCGCCGTGCTCCCCTGGCTCTTCGTGGGCGCGCTGATCTTCTTCGCAGGCTTCGTGTGGTGGTTCCGCACGGAGCGGGCTCCGTTCGGTGACGGTCTCCGCAACCGGGACCTGCTGCGCTCCTTCCGCATGGCGCGGCCGCACCAGTATTGGGCCATCGTCGTCCTGCGCTCGCCCGCCATGCTGGGCGCCTTCTGGGTCTACGCGCAGGCGGCGGGGCTGTTCGGCGTGGAGACCACGGTCACCCAGATGCTGGGCCTGCTGCCGGTGATCTTCTTCTCCGCCCTGCTGCCCCTGCCCGGTCGACCCGGACCGGTGGTGCTGTGGGTGCTGCTGTTCCCCGACCACGTCGCGGAGATCACGGCGTTCGGGCTGATCCAGCACAACGCCTTCCTGCTCTTCAACGCCGCCATCGGGCTCGTGTTCCTGCGACGCGCCAACCGCGAGCTGTTCGGCAGCGTCACGGCGAGCGCCGAGCGCGCCTGAGCGCCCACAGCCGATCCGCCATCGAGAGCACGGTGCTCGCCGCCAGCAGCCAGCCGAGTGCGAGCACGAGGCCGGGGCCGGGCCAGCCGAGGCGGAGCGCGTCCCGCACCACGACCGTTCCGATCGGGACGAAGTAGGCGATGCCGTTCCAGCGGCCGAGGCGGCTCGCAATCAGGACCGCGCCGCTCCGCGCGCCGAGCGCACGCGAGTCGAGCGTGTACTGGAGGAACGCGAGCGCGACCAGCGCCGGCAGCACGGCCGGCGCCTCGCCGCGCACGGCGAGGGCTGCGAGGCCGAGCGAGACGAAGGCCGCGTCGGTCACGTGGTCGAGGAAGCCGCCGAGCGGGCTCACCTCGCCGTAGCGGCGCGCCACCCGCCCGTCGAGCAGGTCGGAGCCGACGGCCAGCCAGAACAGCGCGAAGGCCGGAAGCGCCGCCTCGCGAAGCAGCGCCACGACCAGGAGCGGACCGGCCAGCAGGCGCACGGCCGTGAGGGCGTTCGCGCGGGTGCGGAGTCGCGAAGCGCCGGAGCCCATTCGCGCGCAGGTTACCAAAGGCGGGCCGGGGCCCTCTCCACGACGGCGCGGTGTGGCTAGGCTCCCGGCCGCTTCGGAGGTGCCATGCGTCGCGCTGCCCTGTGGATCCTGCCCGCCCTGTTCGCCTGCTCGGAGGAGGCGGCGCTCGACCCGCAGGCGGCGCTGCTCCAGCGCGGGGAGAAGGTGTACCTCGCCAACTGCATCGCCTGCCACGCGAAGGACCCGAGCGAGGCCGGGCCGGTGGGCCCGCCGGTGGCGGACTCCTCGCTCGCGCTGCTCGAGGCCAAGGTGCTGCGCAACGAGTACCCCCCCGGCTACACGCCCAAGCGCGACAGCAAGGCCATGGTGCCGCTGGTCCACCTCGAGCCGGAGCTCCCCGCGCTGGCCGCCTTCCTGGCGAGCGGCTCGGCTCAGGAGTAGCGGCGGAGCCGGAAGCGCCGGACCGCGATCGCGAGCCTGCGCAGCGTCCGTTCCAGCCAGGGGTGGCGGCGGCGCTCGACCTCGCGGCCGCCCTCGAGCCGGATCCAGTGGTCGCCTTCGACGCGAACCTCGCCGTCGCCCGGCCCGAGCTCGCGGACGGGCGCTGCCGCGTCGCCGGCCCGGGAGACGTCCGAGAGACGGACCGGCATCGCCTCCCGGTAGCCCGCCACGATCTCCCGCAGGCGTGGCGAGGCCTCGTAGACGCCCGGCCGGGCCTGGTGCACGCGGAGCCGCGTCACGCCCCCTTCCGTCGCCACGTCCAGCACCGCACCCAGGCGGTCGGGCCGGTCGTCGTCCTCGAACGCCCCCGTGAGCCACAGGCAGCGGTAGGCGCGGCAGACCCCGGGGCGCGTCGCGTGGATGCCGCAGCCCGGGGCCGCGGGCGCAGGGCGCAGCTGCGGACACGGCGTTCCACCGCGCTTCGCGAGCTCGTCCACCCGCAGCAGCGTGCAGCACAGCGTGCACGCGCCGCAGGCGCGCTCCGCGCCCCCGCTCAGCTCAGGAACCCGGCCTCAGTTCAGGAAGCCCACGAGGACCAGCAGCGCCGTCAGGCCGAGGCCCGCGTGGATGGTGCCCGACACCGTGGCCAGGTACTTCTGGCGGCCGGGCGCCGTGCCCACGCTCGCGTTCAGCTGGAACGCCAGCATGATGGCCAGCGCGACCACCCAGTAGAGCACGTCGTTGGTGCCGGTGAGGAAGGTCGGAAGGTGCGTGGCGGAGCCCATGAAGAAGAGCATGGGGATGGAGAACAGCGTGTTCGTGCGCGACATACGTCCGGCCAGGGCGCCCTTCGCGGCGGCCTCCGGAATCGCCTGGCCGCCGCCGGCGACCTGCTCCGCGTTCTTGATGACGAAGTCGCGCTGCGCGGGCCAGATCAGGAACCAGACGTTGAACCACATCAGCGTGCCGAGCGCGCCGCCCGTGAGGATGCGGGTGATGTAGGGATCGCCGAGATCGTTCGTGGTGCCGAGCTTCATGAGCACGATCAGCCAGCCCGTCAGGAACGTGAACATGGCGCCCCAGCGGAACCACCAGAGGGCGTTGGGCACCAGGCCGCGCGTCACCGCGCTCTTGGCCTGGCCCCCGAGCTCGGTCGCGAAGAACGGCGTCTGGATGAAGTTGAAGTAGTAGAGAACCCCGATCCAGGTGATGCCCGCCAGGAAATGGGCCCAGCGAAGCAGGAATTCGGCGATGTCCATCGTGGCTCCTTCGCGATCGCGACGCCGACGGCGCAGCGCCGGCGGCGGCGCCCATTCTACACAGGGTCCCGCCAGCGGGGCACCCGCGTTGCGATCCGGCCCCACCCGAGGCGGCGACACAACTCGTCGAAGGCCTCGGGGTCGGCGCCCGGCCAGGCCAGGCGCTCGAGCGAGGTGTCGAGCGCGGGCACGTCACGGACCACGGTCGCCAGCTCGCGCACCTCGAGCGCCTGCTCGCGGTGCGCGGCGAAGGCGGCCGCGAGGCGAGCGGCGCCCCGCACGCCGCTGCCCTCCCAGCGCGCTGGATCGGCCGGAATCGCGCCGAGCTCCCCGAAGGTCCGGAGCGCCGCCGCCGCGCTCTTGGGGCCGAAGCCGGGGACGCCGGGGAGGTCGTCCACCGCGTCGCCCACCAGCGCCAGATAGTCCGGGATCCGCTCGGGGGCGACGCCGAAGCGGTCCTCGACCCCTTTGGCGTCGAGGGTGCGTTCGCGCTGGAGGTCGTGGTGGAGGGTGGCGCCGTCCTCGCGAACCAGCTGGCAGAGGTCCTTGTCGGAGCTCACGATCCAGGTACAGGCGCCCTCCCCGAGCAGGCGCTCGCTGAGCGTCGCGATCACGTCGTCGGCCTCGTAGCCCTCGGCCTCGAACACCGGGAGGCCGAGCGCGGCCGCCGCGGCCTTGCACAGCTCGAACTGCGGCTCGAGCTCGGGCGGCGCCTCGTCGCCCCGCGACGACTTGTAGGCGGGGAAGCGCTCGTTCCGGAAGCTCGTCAGCGCGAAGTCGAAGCAGCACGCCAGGTGGCTCGGGTCCCGCTCCGTCAGGTAGCGGATCAGCGTGTTCGTGAAGCCGTAGGCGGCGCCGCAGGGCGTCCCGTCGGGCGCGTACATCGCGGGCAGCGAGAACCAGGCCCGGAACACGTAGACGTGGGCGTCGATCAGGTGGACGACGGGCCGGCTCACCCCCGCAGTGTGGCGAAGCCGGGCGGCAACGTGAACTCCTGCTGGAAGCGGGCCGGGGGCTCGGCGAGCTGGATGATCCGGTCCTCGGCGACGTTGCCCAGGAACTCGCCGGCCCAGCGCAGGTGGTCGACGCGCTCCGCCGGGACCCCCATCAGCCGCGCCCCGGTGGCGTCCACCGCCGGGAAGTCGTCGCCGATCAGGATCACGCCCGCACTGCGAGGCTCGCCCTGGATGGGGCCGTTGCCCTCCATCCCGACGATGCCGTCCACGATCGCCAGGCGCGGCATCTCGAGCGCGGCGTTGATGTCGACGATGGAGTTCGGGATGCCGACCTGGTGCAGCACGTTCTTGGGCCAGCCGTAGATCGCGCCCGGCACGATCCCGAACAGGTTCTTCATCGAAAGCGTGACGCCGGCCCAGTGGTGCATCTTGAGCTTGGGCATCGAGACGAAGAGGTCCGCGTCGAGCACGGTGCGCGGCAGCCAGAGACGCCCGAGGGGGGTGAACGAGGTCGGCAGCGTGACCTCGGCCACGTGGTCGATGTTGAGGTCCACGAAGCGGACGCGCCGCTCGCGGAGCACGGCGTCGAGGCCGGAGGCCCCGAGCAGGTATTCGGTGTCGCGGCGATGCCCGGCCCCTTCCGCCACCACGACCTCGCTCGCGCCGAGCGAGAGGAACGCCAGCACGGCGGCCTCGACCATGCGCGGATGGGTGTTGATGGCACCGCGCGGGTCGAACTCGACGTAGTTCGGCTTCAGCACCACGCGACGGCCCTGCACCTCGGGCGCGAAGAAGGCGAGGCCGCGCAGCAGCAGATCGCGCAGGTCCACGGCGTAGGACGCGGCGGGCAGCACGGCCACGCGGGAACGTGCGCGCCGCCGGTCGTCGGGCATCTCCACGCGCCGGCCGCAGGCGACGAGCGCGCCGGCCCCGGCGAGGCCCGCTCTCAGGAAGTCGCGGCGGCCCATCCTCATGAGGCGGTCCTCAGGAGGTCCGCGCCTCCGCTGAGCGCGAGCAGCATGAAGGCGATGCTCCGGGTCTCGCGCGGCGTTCCCGTGCCGTCGACCCGCTCGGCGACACGCCGCTCGATCTCCCCCGCCTTGCGCCCGTGCAGCTCGAAGGCGAGGGCGGCCAGCGCGAGCGAGAGTCCCGAGGCGCGAGGGTCGAGCAGCCGGGTGAGCGCGGCGAAGCTCTCGTCGAGGCCCTCCCGCCGCGAAGAGCCCTGGAGCGCGAGCAGCGCGAACGCGGTCGTATCCGGGAAGGGAAGCAGCACCTCCCCGAGCACGCGTCGGTTCCCGTAGTTCCAGCCACCGTCCACGCACATGCGATCCCAGAGCAGGCGTTCGCCCTGCTCGATGCGCTCTTCCGCGCCCGGGAGCGACACTCGCTCCTTGAGGGCGTGGAGCGCCAGCAGCGCCGTCGCACTGGGCTCGACCCAGCTGGCCGCCGTCTCGTGCCACGGCCAGCCGACCAGCGTGAGGTCCTGCTCGAGGCGCTCGTCCAGGTTCGTGAGGTGCCCGACCACCCGCGCCAGCAGACCGGGGCGCCTTCCCTCCCGCTGCACGAGCCAGGCGCCCGCGCGGGCCAGGGGCTCGCGGCTCGCGCCGCCTTCCAGCCGCGCCAGCGCGAGCGCCGCCCAGGCGCTCGCCCACGAGGCCTCGGGCACCGCGTCCGTTCGCGGCCAGGCGCCGTCCTTCCGCTGTCGCGCGAGCAGCCAGTCGAGCGGAGCGACGGATTCGTTCCCGGTCGCGTGGAGGGCCAGGGCGGCGAGCGCGGTGCTCTCGCTGTCCGCGGGGCCGCCCGGAACCGCGCTGAAGCCACCGTCGCGGGTGCTCCGCGCGACGAGGGCGTCCACGAGCTTCGCGGAAGCCTTGCTCATCGCCTGCGAGCCCGCTGCGAGCCCCCGAAGCGCGCGCTTGCCGTCACCTGAAGCACGCGCTCGTAACTCACGTTTTTGTTGTCAAGCACTTTGTTTCGCGTTTCGCGCAGAGCAGACATCCGTCGCTGACACGCGCACTCGCGCACGACGCTTGCCGTCTCGTGGACCCGAGCTGCGCAGATTTTTTTGGTAACCGCGCTCACCCCGGGTGTCACCTCGTCTTGGTGCGGGTCGATAAGGACCCGGCCGGCCCGCAGGGCCTTGCAAGAAACCTCAGAGGAGATCCTAGTCATGCTGAATGCCATCAAGCGTTTCGTCCGAGACGAGAGCGGTCTCGAGACCGTGGAGTGGGCGATCGTCGGCGGCCTCGTGGTCGCAGTCGGCGCCATCATCTTCACGCTCATCGGCCAGGACGTGCAGACGTCGCTGGGCAACATGCAGACCATCACGAACCAGGCCGCCACGGCGTCGGGTTCCTAAGAACGCTCTCATCGAGAGTTCGAATTCGAATTCGGACAAGGACGATGAACCCGGCCATGCTCGCCAACGCCTCCCTCGCCAGCCCCACATCCGGACGCCAGCGCGGCTTTGCCGTTCTGACTGGTCTCCTGTTGGCGGCGCCGGTGTTGCTGAGCGGCTGGGTCGCATCGATGCCGCTGCCCATCCTCGGATGGGCAGCGGCCTTTCTCTTCTTCGCGGTGGAGCGTGACGTCCACTGCCAGCGCATCCCCAACTGGCTCACCTTCCCGACCCTCGCCGCGGCGCTCTCCTATGGGGCCTGGATCGGCGGGGCGGACGGCTTCCTTGACGCGCTGCTCGGCGCAGGCGTCGCCTTCGCCCTGCTGGTGCTGCCCTACGGGGTGGGTGCCCTCGGCGCGGGCGACGTGAAGGCCGCGATGGCGCTCGGCGCCCTGTTCGGCGCGGGAGACGTGAGCCGCATCGTGCTGCTCTCGATCGTTTTCGGCGGCGCCCTCGCGGTAGTTCGGCTGGCGGTTGCCGGCGGGCTGCTCGAGATGGCACGCCGCTGGCTCCACAGCGTGACCACGACCGTTCTGACGCGGCGGTGGGTCTACCTGGCGCCCGGACCGGATGCGCCGGCCACGCGCGGGCTGCCGTTCGCGCTGGCCCTGGCCCTCGCCGTCACCACGCACCTGCTCCTGGAGACCCGAGGATGGTGAAGCCCATGCATTTCCTGCGAAAGCGCCCCATGCGTTCCCTGCGAAAGCGCCACCAGCGCGGCACCTCCGTGGTCGAGATGGCCATCGTGCTGCCGCTCCTGCTCACGCTGATCTTCGCGATCGGCGAGTTCGGGATGATGTACACGCAGTGGCAGTCGCTGACCAACGCGGCGCGCGAAGGCGCCCGGGTCGGCGTGGTGTGGCGCGGCACCAACTGCGTCCCGGCCACGGTGACGACCGAGATCCAGAACGCCGTGAACCAGTACATGGTCAACACCGGCGTTCCGACTTCCACGATCACGACCACGGCCACCGGCGTATGCACGGGCTCCGGCACGACGCTCCGCGTCTCCGCCCAGGTTCCCTACGCCTTCGCTGCCCTGCCGTTTCTCGCCGGGCTCCAGTCGAGCATCAACCTGGGCGCCAGCTCGACCATGCGGAACGAGTAGCGCTCAAACCATTCCTTTCGGGGGAGAACCACCATGCAGAATCGTCGCGGTTTCACGTTCCTGATCCTGGCCGTTGCGCTGGGGCTCGGCGCCGCCTTCATGGCGCGGGAGTTCACGGGCAACACGCCGGCGGCCCAGGCTGCCGCGGTCGCGACCACGCCGGTCGTGGTCGCACAGGCCGATGTCGGCACGGCGACCACCCTGACCCTGACCGAGCTCAAGACGGTCGACTGGCCGAGCGCGCACGTTCCGGTGGGCGCCCTCTCGTCGGTCTCGGACGCCGAGGGCCGCGTCACGCGCCGCCCCTACGTGGCCGGTGAGCCGGTGCTCGAGGCGGGGCTCTTCGAAGAGGGCACCGAGGGCGGCCTGGCCGCCGTGATCGCGCCCGACCACCGCGCCGTCTCGGTGAAGGTGGACTCGGTGATCGGGGTCGCGGGCTTCGTGAACCCCGGCGCCCGGGTGGACGTGCTCGCCACGATCCGCCGCGTCGACCAGCAGAAGGCGCTGCCCTACGCCAAGGCGATCCTGCAGGACGTCAAGGTCCTGGCCATCGACCAGAAGCTCGAAGAGGCCCGCGACGGCGAGGCCCAGCTGGTCAGCGTGGTCACCCTCGAGGTGAAGCCCGAGGACGCCCAGAAGCTGACCTACTCGGCCCACGAGGGCCGGCTCCAGCTGGCCATGCGCACGCCGGGCGACACCAAGATCGAGAAGCTCTCGAGTGTGGGTGTCGTCGATGTGCTCGGAGTCCAGAAGAAGAAGGCCGCGGCCAAGGTCGCGCGGCGCAGCGGGAACGCGGTTCAGGTGATCCGCGGCTCCAAGGTCGAGACCAAGACTTTCTAGGCACCCTGCCTGGAATCAACCTGGTTTGATGGGGGAACACGTCATCATGAAACGATTCAGCGTTTCCAGGGCCCGAGGCAAGGCGCTCGGTGTCGCCTGCGCGCTCGCTCTGCTCGCCGGGGGTACCCCGGCGACCGCGGCCATCGAGCTCGCGGCCAACGAGCAGGGCATCGTGCAGATCGGCAGCATGTCGAGCGACGAGCAGCGAATGCGCTCACTCGACGTCGAGCTGGGGAAGACCACGTTCTTCCACACCGACTTCCGGGTGCGCCGGGTGTCGGTGGGCGATCCCGCCACGCTCGACGTGAACGTTCTGTCGCCGACCGAGCTGTCGCTCGTGCCGAAGAAGATCGGCACCACCAACCTGGTGGTGTGGGAGTCGAGCGGCGCCCCGGCGCTGGTCGTCGACGTCACCGTCGGCTCGAACTACAGCGCCATCGAGCGCCGCATCGAGTCGGTGCTCGGCACCTCGGGCGTGAAGGTCGAGAGCGCGGGCGAGTCGGTGGTCCTCACCGGCAGCGTCCCGAGCCCGGTCTACGCCGAGCGCGCCGTGGCGGTCGCCAAGGCCTTCTTCGAGAAGAAGGCCGACGATCGCGTGGTGAATGCCCTCGAGATCGGCGGCAACCAGCAGGTCATGATCGAGGTGATCATGGCCGAGATGGTGCGCTCGCTCGGCCGCAACATGACGGTGAACTTCACCAGCGTCATCGAGAGCGGCGGCAAGCTCTACGGCTTCGACAACATGCTCGGTGGCCTGATGTCGATCGACGAGCGCACGCTCTCGCTCGACCCGGCCAGCCTGGCCAAGAGCTTCGAGTTCACCGACCGCATCGACCTGGCGGGCACCTTCATCAACGAGGGTGACTTCCTGATCGACACCTTCATCGAGGCGGCCCAGCAGCAGGGCCTCGCCAAGGTGCTGGCCAAGCCGACCCTGCTCGCACGCAGCGGCCAGTCGGCCAGCTTCCTGGCGGGCGGTGAGGTGCCGATCCCGATCGCGCAGGGCGGCGCCTTCGGCTCGATCACGATCGAGTTCAAGGACTTCGGTGTGGGCGTCCAGTTCGCCCCGACCGTGCTCGGCTCGGACCGCATCTACCTCGAGGTCAGCCCCGAGGTGAGCGAGCCGGACTTCACGCTGTCCACGGTGAGCGGCGGCGCCCTGATCCCCGGCTTCATCACGCGCCGGGCGTCCACCAGCGTCGAGCTGCAGGACGGTCAGAGCTTCGCGATCGCGGGCCTGCTCTCGGACCGGGTGAACTCGGCCGTCGAGAAGTACCCGTTGCTGGGTGACATCCCGGTGCTGGGGGTGCTGTTCCGCAGCGTCCAGTTCCAGCGCAACGAGACGGAGCTGGTGATGATCGTGACGCCGCGAGTGGTGAAGCCGCTCCCGGCCGGTCAGCTGCACCTGCCCACGGACGCGTACGTCGCTCCGAACGACTTCGAGCTCTA
>JBFIYM010000063.1:0-22199 GCA_041605395.1 Myxococcota bacterium
CCACCAGGGACACCCGGATGTGCTCGTTGCCCTGGCCAACGAGCAGCCCGAATCGGGTCGGGCGTTCTCCCTGGACCTCTGATTCGCCGACACGAGTCAGCTGGAACCCCGCAGCCGAGCAGGCTTCCTGGACGGCGAATCGCGTATAGGCGAGCGGCTGCTCGTAGCTGCGCAGTGCGGTCGCCGTGCAGCCGGAAGCGAGCGGGATTGCGCACGCGAGCGCAGCAGCGAAGAGGCGCAACCTGGAGGCCTCAGCCGGACGCCAGGGCGTTCGCGAGATCCTGCCGCGCATCGCCCATCGCGCGACGGAGCGCCTCGAAGTGCCACGAGAATAGCGAGTGGCGATCGACCTTCGCATCCGACGGCGGAGGAAGGAGGTTGAAGCTGAATGCTCCGCCGCGCCCGTAGACGAGGGCGGAGCTGTACATGGTCGCGTACCTCGATACCTCACTCTCGAGGGACCGCGTCCAGACGACCTCGCCGGTCCGTCGATCGGTGACGCTGAGATCTACGGTCACGCTGGCTGTCGTCTTCTGCATGGGGACGGGGATGAACCAGAGGAGAACACCGGCCATTCCCAGACCGAAGGAAGTCGCGGTCGAGCGAAGCGGTGATTCGCGCACGGATCCGTTGAGCACATAGTCGACTTCGCCCACTGCGTCGGCTTCGACGAACTGGACGCTCCGGAAAAGGCCCGACGCGTTCAGGTCGTCCGCAATGGCTCGTGGGAAGCTGCGCGGATAGTTGTACTGCTCGAAGGGCGGAGCGACGCTCTGCGTAGCTCCCATGGTCATCCCGCGCCCCCCCGCTTCGATGCTGTCGCTCTGCTTCTTGACACTCTCGTCGAGACGTTCGAACGGGCTGGTGACGTAGGGGAGAAGCGGGACATACGTGAGGAAGAGCCTGCCGGTCGTCGTATAGAGCCGCGGCGGTCTCGCTTCCTCGAAGGGCACCACGGCGAGCGAGCGGTCCAGCGAACGCACGGAGGACCGACCGGGCAGCTCATAGCCCGTCGTGAAGGTGGGAGTGAGCTGACACGCCGAGCAGGCCACGACCACGAGAAGCACGAAGACGATTCTCATGAGACCGCTCCCGATTCGATGGCGTCAGGGTACTATGGATCCGCCTGCGCAGTCGCCGGAATTCGGGTCGGTAGCCTGAAGCGTGGCAGGCCTACCGCGCATCCCCCAGCTCCGCGTCCATCGTCGGGGCCTTGAGCCACGCCGCGATGTCGCGGCCGATGGCCGTGGCGCAGCCACCGAGGGTGGCGCAGGTGCCCTTCACGAAGCCGCCGGTGGAGAGGCGCTTCGCGCGGAAGCTACCGAGCACGCTGCCTCCTTCGTGCAGCTTCCCGGTCACGGCCATCCACTTGGGGCCGGAGAAGGGGCCGCCACCGGGGGCGTGCACCTCGGTGATCTCGAGCTCGAGCCAGCGGCCGCTCCGGCTCGGGTTGTCGACGACGAGGACGTCGTGCGCCGCCTGGGCGATCGCGGCGGGGACGCGGGTCTGGAGCTGGCACTCCTGCTGCACGGCGCTGCTCGCGCCGGCCGTCGAGGCGATCTCGATGCTGCGTGCGACCTGGGTCGCGGCGTGTCCCGCGGAGCCCACCAGGAGCGAAACCAACGCGACCACCACGGGTCGAAGACTGCGCGAGCCGATCATCCTCGCCCGGAGACGCCCGGGCGACGCGGAGGATAGCGGCGGCGCCGTCTTGCGTTGGCCCCGGTGCTCCTCGATGCTCCTCGGTCATGGCGGCGCGCCCCCCCTGTCGTCTCGCGGCGCTCGGCGTGGTGAACGCGCTCGGGTCGGATGCCGGGACGGTCTGGTCCGGCCTGCTCGCCGGCGAGCCGGCGCGGCTCTCCTGGAACGAGACGCTGGTGCCCGGGCGGCGGCTGCTGGTCGGCGCGGTCACCGACGCGCTTCCGCCGGTGCCGACCGGGCTCGCGCGGTTCGCCTGCCGCAACAACGAGATGGCGCTGGCAGCCCTCGAGCCGATCGAGGCGCCCGCACGAGAGGCGCTCGCCCGCGCGGGCGCGGCGCGGGTCGGGGTCGTGATGGGCACCAGCACCTCGGGCGTCTCCGACGCGGAGGACGCCTTCCGTCACCAGCACGCGCAAGGCGGCCTCGGCCCCCGCTTCGACTACGCGCAGCTCGAGTTCGGCGGGCTCGCCGCCTTCGTGGCCGAGCGGCTCGGCGCCACGGGCCCCGCGCTCACGCTCTCTACGGCGTGCTCGTCGGGCGCGCGCGCGCTCGCGAGCGCACGCTCGCTGCTCGCGATGGGGCTCTGCGACGCGGTCGTGGCTGGCGCCGCCGACACGCTGTGCGGGCTCACCACGAACGGCTTCCATGCGCTCCAGGCAATCTGCGAGGGCGTCACCAACCCGTCGAGCAGGAACCGCGCCGGTCTCACGCTCGGGGAGGGGGCGGCCGCGTTCCTGCTCCTGCCCGAGGCCGGCGGTATCCAGCTCGTCGGGGTCGGCGAGTCGAGCGAAGCGCACCACATGTCGGCCCCCGACCCCACCGGCGGTGGCGCCGAGGCCGCGATGCGGGGCGCCCTCGCCGACGCCGGGCTCGAGCCCGCGGCAATCGCCTACCTGAACCTGCACGGCACGGGCACGCCGCTGAACGACGCCATGGAAGGGCAGGCGGTCGAGCGCGTGTTCGGCACGGGCCTCCCGGTGAGCTCCACGAAGCCGCTCGTCGGGCACACGCTCGGCGCTGCGGGCGCGCTCGAGGCGGCCTTCTGCTGGCTGATGCTCGAGCGGAGCGAGGGCCGCGTGCTCGAGCTGCCGCCCCACTGCTGGGACGGCGAGCGTGATCCCGAGATTCCGTCGCTGCACCTGGTCGGGAAGGGCGAGAGCGTCGCGCCCTCCGGCGCGCTCCGCGTGATGACGAACTCCTTCGGCTTCGGCGGCAACAACTGCACGCTGATCCTCGAGCGCTCGTCATGAGCATGCTGGAGCGCTCGTCGTGAGCGCGCCGGCGACGCGCGCACACGTGCGGCGCTGGTCGGCGTGGGCGCCGGGCCTGGAGGACGGCGCCGCGTGGCAGGCCTGGGCGAAGGCGCCCGCGCCGCTCTCGCCCGAGGGCCATCCGAAGGCGGAGTTCCTGCCCGCGATGCTGCGGCGCCGCTGCACGCCGCTCAGCCGACTGTTCCTGACCGCCGCCTTCGGGGCGCTCGCCGAGGAGGAGCGCCCCGCCGTGCGCACGGTCTTCGCCACGCGCCACGGGAGCATCAACGAGTCGATCGAGCTGCTCCACCAGGTGGTGAAGCAGGAACGCCTGTCGCCGACGAAGTTCAGCCACACCGTGCACAACGCCCAGGCGGGCCTGTTCTGCATCGCGGCGGGCAACCGCCAGGCCTCGAGCTCGCTCGCCGCGCGCGCCGAGACCTTCGCCTGCGGCTGGCTCGAGGCGCTGACCTTCCTGGAGCGCGACCCCGCAACGCCGGTGCTGTTCGTGACGGGGGACGTGGCGCTCGACCCCACCTTCGCGCCCCTCGTGAACGAGCCCCCGGGCGTCTACGGCCTGGGTCTCCTGCTCGCGCGCGAGGGCGACGGCCCCGGCTTCGACTTCGACGTGGCCGGGCACAGCGAGCCCGGCGCCCACCCCTGGCCCGACGCCGCCGAGTTCCTGCGCTTCCTGCTCTTGGACCAGGAACGCCTCGAGCTCGGTCGCTTCGGCTGGACGCGGGCCGGCTAGGGCGGCGGCAGGCCCAGCTCGACGCGCTTGCTGCGGATGTACTCGAGGGAGCGGCGGCCGCGTGCCGTGTTCTCGGGCGGGAGCAGCACGCGCAGCAGCCGATCGACCGGGTTGTTGCCGTAGTGGCGGAACCAGAACTTGCGGAGCGCGAACTCGAACGCAGTCGCGGCGAGCGTCGGGACCCACACCACCAGGCTCGCCGTGCGGCCCCAGTCGGGCCCCGGCGTCGGGAAGACCAGGGCCGTGAGCGCCACGGCCTGGGCCACGAACAGCAGCGCGAAGCCGACCGTGGCCTTTCGGCAGTAGGGCGCGATGAAGTCGGGCGCGTAGGGCTCGAGGGTGAGCGCGGCCTGCTGGAGGATGGAGCTGCCGCCGCGGAGCGAGCCCAGGAACACGGCGGCGAGCATCGCCTCGACCGCGACGGGCACGAGCTGGAGCGCGCGCGGGTCGCCCGAGACGAGGCCCCAGGCCGGCAGCGCGAGCGGCAGCGCCCGGAGCCAGGGACGGAAGCTCGGCAGCAGGCGCGAGACGTCGCCCGCGGCGGCCCCCCCCCGCCCCCGGGCTGCCGCGAGCGGCAGGAAGCTCGCGAGCCCGAGCGCGAGCACGGCGCCCGAGACGCTCCGCACGCCGAAGCGCTCGAGTGCCTCGGCCGCCGCGAGCGGGAAGGCCAGCGCCACGAGCATCCCCACGCCGACCCCGGTGACGACGAGCGGCGGGCGTGCGCCGCGGCCGCTAGCCAAGGGAGCGCGTGACGAAGGCCTGGAGCGGCCAGGGCTCGCCCGGCGCCTCGCCGAGCAGCGCGCAGCCGCCGCGCCGCACCACCTCGAAGGTGCGGGCCGCCTGCTCGAGCGTGGTCTTGCGCGAGCGGGGCAGGCCGATGTCCGTCAGGAAGTCGATGTTCTCGAGCCCGTAGGAGAAGGCGCCGAGGTTGCGGCGGTGGTAGGCCCCGTCGGCCACGAGCTTCGCCTCGGCGCGCCGGAAAAGCGCGCGGAAGTTGTCCATGGCGCCGAGCACGAAGCGCTGCTGGCGGAGCTGGCGCGCGAGGAAGCTGGGCTCGATCAGCTGATCCGTCATGTACGGCGCCACCCACAGGTTGTGGTAGGAGCCGATGTCGAAGTCCCACTTGAGGCGCATCAGCTCGTAGGAGCCGATCATGTCGTAGAGGCCGCGGTAGAGGCGCATCACGGCTTCGTGCCGGAAGCCGATGAAGCGGTCGAACAGCTCGAAGCGGCGCAGGAGCTCGGCCTCGCTCGCGCCCGCCTGCTCCTGCGCCACCAGCTCGGTCACGAAGTCGTTCTCGAGCGCGATGAAGTCGGAGCCCGGGCTGTAGAGGGGGTCGGCGGCGGTGGCGGCCTCGCCGATCACGGCCACGCGGCGCGGGTCGACGAAGCGCTTCGTGCCGTAGGCGATGCGCGCCAGGCTCCCGAAGTCGAGCGCCTTGGCGTCGGCCAGCAGCGCGCGGACCGCCGCGTGTCCGTCGAGGAAGGCGCGGAAGCCGTCTGGAGTGCGCAGCGCGGCGTCACGCACCGGCGCGCCGACCACGCCGACGCTGGTGATGCCCTGGCCCAGCGGGATCACCCAGATCCAGTAGCCGCGGTAGAGGAAGTGAAGCGTCGAGAGGTGGCGCGAGGTGTGGCGCACGCGCGCGTGGAAGGCGTCGTCGCCGAGGTCGTCGATGTCGGCCACGCCCTCGAAGCGCGCCCAGACCGAGCCGATCCGGTGCTCCGCCTCGGGCACGCGCCAGTCGAGGCGGCGCGCCAGGAAGCCCCCGCGGCCCCCTGCGTCCACCAGCCAGCGCGCGCCGAGCCGCTCGCCGCCCGCCAGCGCGAGCGTGTGGGAGGCGCCGTCCTCGCCGACCTCGACCTCGGCCACCTCCGCGCCGATGCGCACGTCCACGCCCGCGCGCCCGTTCATCTCGAGCAGGTCGCCCTCCATCCGCGCGCGGTCGATCTGGAACGCCGGGTGGAAGGGCAGGTTGATGGTGCCGAGCTCGCTCATGCGTTCGAGCGGCGCGTCGCACTCGGGCGTGTCGAAGAAGTAGCGGATGCCGTTCTTCGGCAGGTGCCGCTCGTAGAGGTAGCGGGAGAGGCGCTGCCGGCGCACGAGGTAGTGGCTCGCGATCTCGACGGTCGACTCGCCGACCTTGTAGGAGCGCTCGGCGCTGCGCTCGAAGAGGGCGACGCGGAGGCCGGGCATGCGGCGGCGCAGCTGGCGCGCGAGCAGGTTGCCGGCCAGGCCGCCGCCCAGGATCGCGACGTCGAGCTCCGCACCCATGGGCTAGACGATACCGCCGTTCACCGCGATCACCTGTCCCGTGACGTAGCTGGCGCCCTCGCCGAACAGGAAGGCGACCACGGCGGCGACCTCCTCGGGTCGGCCGAGACGGCGCATCGGGATCTTCTCGAGAAGCCGCTCGAGGTCCGCGCCCTCCACGATCTCCGTCTCGATCAGGCCCGGCGCGACGCAGTTCACCGTGATCCCCCGCTTCGCGAGCTCCTGCGCGAGCGACTTCGCGGCCCCGATGAGGCCGGCCTTGGACGCCGCGTAGTTCACCTGCCCGCGGTTCCCCATCTGGCCGGCCGTCGACGAGATCGCCACGATGCGGCCGCCGCGTCGCGCGCGCACCATGGGCATCACCAGCGGCTGCACCACGTGGTAGAAGCCGTCGAGGTTGGTGCGCAGCACCCGGTCCCAGGCGTCGTTCCTCATGGCCGGGAAGGCGGCGTCGGCGGTGATGCCCGCATTGTGCACGACGCCGAAGTACGCGCCGTGCGTTCGGAGGTCCTCCTCGATCGCTGCGGCCGAAGCCTCTCGATCGGCCACGTCGAAGGGAAGACGCCAGGCCTCCCGCCCGAGCTTGCGGATCTCCTCCGCCACCGCCTCGGCCTCGGCGTGCCGCGAGCGGTAATTGAGGCCGACGTCGAAGCCGCCCTGCGCGAGAGCGAGCGCGATCGCGCGACCGATGCCGCGACTCGCTCCGGTCACGAGGACCTGCCGCTCGCTCATGCGCTTCCCCCGACGGAAGGGAGCTCGCGCAGCAGCAGCACGTGGAGTCGGCCCTCCACGAGCGGGGCGCCGCCCGCGGGATCCTCGACCGTGCAGTCGAAGGCGAGTGTGTCGCTGCGCCCCGCCGCGAGACGCGCGGTCGCGACGAGCGACGTGTCGGGGGCGAAACGCTCGCAGCGGAACGCGAGCCGGCGCGAGCCCACGAAGAGGGCGGGGCGCGGCGCCTCGCCCCGCGCGTGCCCGAGGAGACCGCCGTGGGCGGCGGCGCACTGCGCCATGTACTCGATGCCGACCCAGGCGGGCACGCTGCCGTCGGCGGCCCGGAACAGGCCACTGGCGGCGGGCAGCACGCGGCAGCGGGTCACCGCCCCGTCGTGCGCCTCCACGCGGTCGAGCAGCCGCATCGGCCCCGCGTGGGGCAGCAGCTCCGACAGCGGCGGCCAATCGCTCTGGCTCGCGATCATGCCTTCTCCCAGGCGTCGTAGAAGTTGAACCACTGGTAGGGATGCCGCACGCAGGCTTCTTCGAGGCCCTGCACGTAGGCTCGGGCCAGCTCGATCGCCGCCTTTTCGCGCTCGCGGCGCGGGAACTTCGCACCTCCGCCGATGGGGCGCACCACCGTCTCGTAGTGGGCGTCGCCCTTGCGGAGACACAACGACAGCAGCACCGGGCAGCCGAGCATGCAAGCCAGGCGGAAGGGCGACAGCGGAAACGCCATCTCGCGGCCGAGGAACTCGACCTGGATCGGCGTCTCGGCGCTGCCGGCCGGCACGCGATCGGCGAGGATCCCCACCAGCTCGCCGCGGTCGAGGCACGCCTTGATGTCGAAGGCTGGGCGCAGCGAGCCGGGCTCGAGCGAGAGCACCCGCATGCGGCTCCCCGGGTCGAGCTGCTCGAAGAAGCGATTGATGCGCTCGGCGTGCGCCGTGAACATCACCGCGTTCAGCACCAGTCCGTGCTCGCCCGCGAGCTGGCGGGGCATGTCGTAGCTGCCGAGGTGGGCACCGAGCAGCAGCGCGCCACGTCGCTCGCGCCGGAGCGCGAACAGATGCTCGCTCCCGGCATGGTCCATCCGCAGCTGCGAGAGGCCCCCGCCCCAGAGCACCATGCGGTCGAAGATCTGCACCGCGAACTCGTGGTAGTGCCAGAACGGCGCGAAGAAGCCCGGCTGGCCGGGGAGGTGCTTTCTGCCCTCGGGATGGGCCCAGATCCGCGCGAGGTAGCGGCGCGAGGCACTGCGCGAGCCCTCGCGCAGGAAGAAGTAGGCGGCGATGGGATAGAGCAGCGCGAGCGAGATCCTGCGCCCGAGCCGCTGGTAGAGCCACGTCATCAGCCGCAGCCCCGCGAGCGTGCCGCGCTCCGCGACCACCCACCGCCGTCCGGCGTTCACGGCTCGTCCCGCACGCGCCGGCGGCGCACCACGGCGCGCGGCAGCGCGCCGAGCACCAGGCGCAGGTAGAGCGATGCGAGCAGGGGATAGTCGGTCGCCAGGCTGAAGTGGGAGAGGCCACCCGGCGGGTAGACGATGCGCGTCGGCAGCGTGACGACGGGCACGCCCTCCCAGACCAGGCGTACGGCGAGCTCGGGCTCGAACTCCATGCGGTCGCCGGTCCGTGCACGGCCGAGTATGCGGAGTGTCTCGGCGAGCGGGATGCCGCGGAAGCCGCAGAGCGGATCCGGGATCACACGCGAGAGGCAGGCCAGCCAGACCAGCCCGCGTGAGAGCTGGCGCGCGTAGAGCCGCGCGCGCGGTACGCTGGCGTCGAAGACCGGAACGCCGAGCACGAGGGCGCCCGGGTGCGCCTGCATCGCCTCCGCGAAACGCTTCACGTCGGCCGGGTCGTGCTGGCCGTCCGCGTCGAGCTGGATCGCGCCGCTCCAGCCGCGTGCCGCGGCAGCGCGGTAGCCGGTCTTGAGCGCGGCCCCCTTGCCGCGGTTCGTCGCGTGTCGCTCGAGCGTGACGAAGGCGTGGCGTGCCGCCAGGCCGTCGAGGACGGCGGCGGTCGGCGGGGCGCTGCCGTCGTCGACGAGCAGGCACGGCAGTCCGGTCGGCGCGAGCGCCTCGACCACCGCCCCGACCGTGGGGCCGTGGTCGTAGCAGGGAATCACGACCCCGAGCTTCACGACTCCGCTCTACACGAGCCGCGTCCGCTCGAGAAGGTGCGCTCGGGCTTCGCCGCGTCGATCAGTCGGAAGCGGAAGCGCGTGGCGTCCTCCCTGGCCTCGGTCTCGAGCTCGAGCCGCACGTGGTCTCGTGGGCCGAGCACCTCGTGGAACTTGAGCGCCTCGAGGCTCGTGAGCCGCGGGGGGGTGCCGAGCAGCTCCTCGAGCACGCTCATCACCCAGTGCACCTGCACCACGCCGGCCACCACGGGATGGCCCGGGAAGTGGCCCTCGAGATGCGCGAGCTCGGGCGGGATCCGCCACTCGACGACCGCGCGGCCCGGCTCCTGCTCGAAGACGAGTCGCTCCGGGCGCGTCGTTCCTTCGGTGACCAGCGCCTCGAGCGCGCGTACGGACGTCTTCCCCTGCGCGTCGCGGGGCAGCGCGTCGGCGAAGCGCCAGACACGCGGCAGCAGCACCCGGTCGAAGTCGCGGGCCAGGTGCCCCGAGAGCTCGCGGCCGAGCGCGCGGCGGCCATCGCGTACGTAGCTCTCGCGGCCCAGGCGTGTGAGCACCACGACCGCGGCGACGCGCGGCTCCCCCGGGCCCTCCACCAGCACGAGCGCCGCCTCCTCGACGGCCGGGTGCTCACGCAGGCGGCTCTCCATGTCCGGCAGCGAGAGGCGCTTCTCCGCGACCTTGACCACGCGGTCGACACGCCCACGCAGGCGGAAGCCGCCGCCGGGCAGGAGCTCGGCGCGGTCGCCGGTCGCGAGTCGCGTGCACCCGGCGTCCGCGGGCTCGCCGCCGCTCACGAAGGGCGAGGTGACCACGAGCCGCTCGGCCTCGGGGTCGAGCGCCGTCGCCACGCCCGGTAGCGGCTGCCACGCTTCGTCCCCCGCCCACTGCTGGCGCACGGCAATGCCCCCCGTCTCGGTGGAGCCGTAGACCTCGTAGGGCGGCGCACCGAGCGTCTCGGCCACGCGCCTCGCAACCCCGGCCTCGAGCGGGCCTCCCGAGGAGAACACGGCGCGGCAGTGCGCCGCGCGCGACGTCAGCTCCGCGCGCTCGGCGAGTCGGCGCAGTGCGAGCGGCGTGCTGGCCAGCGCGAAGTCCCCCTCGTCCATGGTGGGCACCAGCTCCTCGGGGTGGAGGATGGGGGTGCGCAGGAAGGGCCGACCCGTGGCGAGCGGCCAGAGCACGCGGAAGAGCAGCCCGTAGAGATGCTGTGGCGATGCAGTCGCGAGCATGCGTGTGCCGGCCCCGAGCGCGGCGCCGAAGCGGGCCTCCAGCGTCGCCACCTCGTCCTCGAGGTGGCGCACCGCCTTCACCACGGGCTTCTCCTCGCCGGTCGTTCCCGAGGTGAAGAGCTCGGCCCACGGCGCCTCCCGATCGAGCGCAGCGAGCGTGTACTCCGCCGGCGGAAGCGCCAGCGGCGAGACGCAGGCCCGACCCTCGATCTCGGGCGGCACCTCCTCGCCGTCGAGCAGGAAGCCCGCCACCTCGCCGGCCAGCCGCAACAGGGCACCCGGCTGGCGCGAGGGGACGAGCACGGCCACCGCCCCGACCTGTCCCACCGCCAGCAGACCCACCGCGAACGCGTAGGCATCCTGGCAATGCAGTGCCACGCGCCCGCCGGCCAGCGGCTCGAGGTACGCGGCGAGGGCGCCGACGTCGGCGCGCAGCCGATCCTCGGAGAGAGCGCCCTCGCGGCCGAACGCCACGATGCGTGTGCCGCCGCCCGCGGCGAGGAGCCGCGACAGGGGCGTCACCTAGCTCCCCCGCGCCTCACCGCCCTGCGAGCGCACGAACTCCGCCAGGCTTCGCACGGAGGCGAAGATCCGGGCGTTCATCTCGGGGTCGTCCTCGATCGTGACGCCGTAGCGTTCCTCGAGCACCATGGCGAGCTCGAGCGCGTCGATCGAGTCGAGGCCGAGCCCCTCGACGAAGAGGGCGGCATCGGTCTCGATCCCCTCGGGGTTCACGTCCTCCAGGGCCAGCGACTCGACGATGAGCCGCTTGATCTCCGTTTCGAGCACCTCAGCTCCCCCCACGCGTCCACCCCTTCTGGAAATGCTCTTCGAGTACCCCAGTCAGTCGCCGAGCCGCAAGCGCCCGCCTCTCTCCGACCCCGGCGGCGGCGGGCCGGATCGGCTCCCCCACCTCGATCCGGAACACCGGGTTCTCGAGCGGGAAGCTCGTCCAGCCCTGCCCCTGCATGAGCGCACGCGGCGTCACCGTGATGCACACGGGCACGATGTCGCAGCCGGCGCGGAGGGCGATGTGCGCGGCGCCGCGCTGGAACGGGCGCAGCCCCTCGGCGGGCGTCCGGGAGCCCTCCGGATACACCACCACCGAGTGCCCGGCGCGCAGACGCTCGACCGCGTGGCGCACCACCCGAGCGCCGTCCTCCACCCGCAGATAGCCGGCACCCTCCACGACCGGGCGGAGCAGGCCGAAGCGCAGCCAGTCCGGGCTCACGATGAAGTCGGCCTGCGGCAGCCGGGTCAGCAGCAGCGGCGTGTCGATCAACGAGGGGTGGTTGGCGACCACCAGGACCGGGCCGTTCGCCAGCGCCTCGGCGCCGATCCACTGCACCCGGCCAACACGCATCACCCGGGTGATGCAGGCGATGAAGCTGCGGCAGAAGAGATGGATCACCCGCTGCGTCCGGAGCGTGACGTCTTCGGGGGAGAGCCCGCGCCAGCGCGTGTGGCGCAAGAGGGGGAGCAGGACTCTCGTGGAGAGCCAGACACCGACGCCGAAGTAGAGGAAGCAGAGGCCGACGCGGATCGCGCGCAGGGCTCGCACGATTCGCTCCGGACGCGGGCTCCCCTCGCGGCGCGGCGTCTCCATCCACGAACATCATCGCCTCCGGGCACTGGGACTCGCAAGGGCGGAATCGACCAACGAGGCGAGGCAGACGCTACGCTCGCTCGGACCGTCGGAGAAACGCTGCAGCGAGGTGTTCCTGACCGTTTCGTACCATCGCCGCGCCAGGCTCACCGCGGCGCTCCTCGCCGCCCTCGCCGCGGGCGCCTGCTCGATTCCTCGCCTCTACGCGCTGCCGCGTCTTGCGAGCTGCCCCGGCCCCATCCCTTCCACCCGAACGCTCCCGCCAGGCGACCTCGTCTGGCACGACCGGGTGCGCTACCGCGGCGGGGCGGTCGACGCCGGCTTCTCGCTGGTCGCGGAGAAACGCGGCGAGCAGCTCGTGCTCGTGGGGTTGAACAGCTTCGGCGTCCGAGCCTTCTCGGTGACCCAGGTCGGAGAGCGGATCGCGACGGACGCGCGCCTCGGGCGCGCGCTCGAGGTGCCGCCCGAGAACGTGCTGCGCGACTGGCACGCTGCGCGCGCAGCGCTCGCCGCTTCCCCCGGCACGTTCGAGCTCCCGAGGACCGAATGCGGCTATCGAGCCACCTTCGTCGAGGAGCACCGCCATTCCCTCGGCGAGCCCGAGTGATTCGCCGCGCCACGAGTACCATGGGGAGCGAGGCCGGTCCTGCCCGGTCTTCGCTCCCGAAGCCACCAGGAGATCGATCTCCGTGCCCTTGAACGCGCTCGACGTCGACGTCACGCCGCCCGACACGCGCCTCTACCCGCCGCTCGCGGCGGTCGGCCTTTCGCCGGATCCCTTCGGTCCGACCCAGGACCGTGCCTGCAAGCTGGTCGACCTGCACACGCTCCACGTCGCGGTGGACCTGCTGCGCGAGTTGATCGATCCGGCCCTGCTCGCGCGAGAGCCGAGCCCCGACGAGCTGCTCGTGAAGTGCGGCTACGTGGCCGCGTTCCGGCCCGCGCTCGGCTGGCTGCTCGGTCGGGTCGCCGCGGCCGGCCTCGATCTGCGCGCACCGCTCCCCGAGACCGACCGCGCCGCGGTGCGGTCCGCCTGCCTCGCGATCGATCCCTCGTACGCGCCCGTCTTCCGGCTCATCGACGAGGCGGCGGCGCTCTATCCGCGCGTGGCACGCGGCGAGGTCAACGGCGACCGGGCGCTCCTGATGAAGGGGTCGCTCTGGGTCGCGTACTTCGACAACGAGAACGGCTACTACGCGCTCAACAACCGCGTCGTCGCCGCCGCCGTCGCGACCCGCGCGGCGGGGCGTGGACCGGCACGGGTGCTCGAGGTGGGGGCCGGGCTGGGCAGTGGCACCGCCGCCGTGCTCGAGGCCCTCCCGGCCGTCGAGCGCTATCGGGTGACCGAGCCGATGCCCGTCTTCCTGCGGCGGGCGGAGCGGAAGCTGCGCGCCACGCATCCCGGATTCGACCTCGAGTTCGGCTCGTTGGACGTGAACGCTCCCTGGGCGTCGCAGGGCGCGCGGTCGGCAGGGCACGACTTCGTGGTCGGCGTCAACGTGTTCCACCTCGCGATCGACCTGTTGGCGACCCTGCATCAGGCCTTCGAGGCGCTCGAGCCCGGCGGCTGGCTGATCGCCGGCGAAGCAATTCGCCCCCGCCCCCATGCCTGCGTGGGCGCCGAGCTGCCCTTCCAGATCCTGCAGAGCTACCAGGCCGTCGAGACGGATCCGGAGCTCCGGCCGACGCCGGGGTTCCTCACCAGCGAGGGGTGGACCGAGGCGCTGCGCCGGGCGGGCTTCGAGGAGATCGCGCTCGTCCCCGACGCGGCTCGCCTGCGCGAGCACTGGGACGGTGCGATCACGGCGGCGGTCTGCGGCCGACGCCCGCGCGGGTGACGGGCTCCGGGCGCCGCCTCGTCACCTCTTCACCTTCCCCGTGGCCGTGCGCGCGAGCGTCGGCACGAAGCGCAGCTCGCGCGGGATCTTGTAGGTGGGAAGCTCCGCTCGGCAGTGCCCGAGCAGCTCGTTTCGCCGCGGCTCGTGGGCGGGATCCTCGAGCACGATCTCGGCGACGGGGATCTCGCCGAGCTGCTCGTGGCGGCGCCCGAAGACGCGGCACTCCCGCACCGCCGGGTGCCGCGCGAGCACCGCCTCCACCTCCTCGGCGAAGAACTTCATGCCCGCCATGCTGATGCGGCTGTGGCGGCGGCCCGCCAGGAAGAGCGTGCCGTCCGCGTCGAAGTAGCCCTGGTCGCCGGTGCGGAAGCCGTCCGTCGCGACGAGCTTCTCCGAGGGCGTCCAGGGCGCGAGGTAGGCATCGAAGAGGCCCGGGCCCCGGATGCAGATCTCGCCCGTCCGCTCCGGGCTGCCCGGCCCCTCGAGCCGGCTGCCGTCCTCGCCCCGCAGCCACACGTCGTAGGCCGGCAGCGGGCGGCCGAGCGCGGTGGGCTTCGTGGCCGCCTCGTCGAGGTTCACGACGGGAAGGCCCACCTCGATGATGCCGAGCGCCTGCGCGAGCGCGATGCCGAAGCGCTCCCGGAAGCGCGTCGCCACGTCGGCGCGAAGGCCCTCGGCCGTCGAGATGGCGAGGCGCAGGCCGGAGAGCGCGAGCCCCGAGGCGTCCTTCGAGAGCAGGTGGTGATGGAAGGGGGATGCGTAGAGCACCGTGGCGCGCTCGCGCTCCGCCAGCTCGAGCACCGGGCGCGTGAGGGAGGAGGCCGGCAGCAGGACCGCCGCGCCGTTCGCGAGATAGAGCAGGATCGAGACCACGAAGTGATGCGCCATCGGCAGCAGCCACAGCACGCGGTCCTCGGGGCCGATCGCGAGCCCCTGGTTCGCGGCGGCCAGGCGCTCGACGATGCGTTCGTGCGAGAGGATCACGCCCTTGCGTTCGCTCGTGGTCCCCGACGTGAAGCGCAGGTAGGCCGGGGCGAGCGCGCGGAAGGCCGCCTCCGTATCCGCGCCGAGCGAAGGCCTGCGGCGGGTCGACTCGAAGCCCAGATCGGTCTCGCGCACGACGTGGTCGAGGGCCGCCTGCTCGGCGAAGCGATCGAGGGTCGGGCCCACGTGATCGTTCGAGATCGGCACCAGGCAGGCGCCCGTCGCCAGGATCGAGAGCGCCTCCTCGACGAAGCCGGTGCCCTGGCGCGCGATCAGTCCGCAGCGGTCGCCCCGGCCGATTCCCGCGGCGGCGAGCCGCTCGGCGCCCGCCTCGCTCCGCGCGACGAGCGCGGCGTAGGAGATCCGCTCGCTCCCCGCGGCCGTGTCGGCGATCAGCGCGGGCGCCTCGGGTCGCTCCCGCGCCCGCCGTCGGATGGCGTCGAGCACCGTCATGCGAGCGGCTTCTCCGCATCGTCCTGGATCCGAGCCCGCACGCGCGCGGGCTCGACCGCCGCGAGCGTGCCCCCGCCGTCCGCTGCGAGCGCCGCCGCGACGCCGATCGCCTCGCCGGTCGCGAGCGCCGTCCCGATCACGCGCAGCGCGCCGTGCGCCTCGTGGCTCGCCGAGAGGCAGCGCCCCGCCGCACCCAGGTTCGGGTGGCTCGCGCTCACCAGCGCGCCGAGCGGGACCGAGCAGGGCCCCGTCGGGTAGGCGAAGCGGGCGCGGCGGTGGTCCTCCCAGAGCTCGATCGGCCAGCTCGAGCGGGCCACCTCGTCGTCGCGCTGCCGGCCCGAGAGCACGTCCTCGCGCTCGACCACGACGCGCCCGCGCAGGCGTCGCGTCTCGCGGATGCCGACGCGCGCCGGCCACTCGACGACGCGCGCGTCCGCGAAGCCCTCGTGCTCGCGGCGCAGCAGCTCGAGTGCACGCTCGATCAGGTCACGTCCCTGCTGGCTGAGCGCGGCGACCTGGTCGGCGTCGAGCCCGGTGAAGGGCTGCGCCTCCGGGGACGGGAGCGTGAGCGTCAGGTAGAGCGCGTCGTCGGCCCGCGCCGCCGGGCGCGCCGCCAGCGAGGCGCAGGCCGCCGGGAGCCCTCCGCGCCGGGCGGCGTTCGCGACGCGCGCCGCGAGCCGGAGGCGCGCGGCATCGCTGCGGCCCGCGGCGGTGACGCCCGCCACGCACACGATGAAGGAGGCGCGCTGGAGCCGCTCGGGGGGTGTTGCGTCGAAGCCGGCGCCGGCGAGCGCTGCGGCCGCGGCGTCGCCGCTCGCATCCACCACCTGGCGCGCGCGCACCTCGCGCTCGCCGCCGGGCGCGGCCAGCCGGAGGCGCGCGTCGCCGTCCCCTTCGGCCGGGACGCGCGCGCCGGCGACGGTCGTCGTGAGCGCGAGCGTGAGCCCCGGCGTGCGCTCGACGAGCGTCTGCGCGAGGGCGCCGAGCCCGGCCGGGCGGATCGGGAGATAGAACACGCGGCCCGCCGCGACGGGCTCGCCCGCATCGCCGGCGCGGCCGAGCGCCTCGGCGATCCGGTTCGGGAGCCCGACGTGGACGGGCTCCGCGCGCGGCGCATCGCCCCGGTAGAGGCCGCAGATGGTGTGGACCAGGGCCTGCGTCGCGTTTCCGCCGAGCCGCGCGTCGCGCTCCACGAGGAGCGTCTCGGCGCCCGCGCGCGCCGCGGCGAGGCCTGCAGCGATCCCGGCCGGCCCTCCGCCCACCACCGCCACGTCGAAGCGCTCCGGCCCGCTCATCCGAGGCCCGTGAGGTCGCTGCGCAGCGCGTCGCCGAACCGCGCGAGCTCGTCCTCGGAGACGACGCCGCGCTGGCGCACGTGGGTGACGTTCAGTCGGTCGCCGACCAGTGAGAAGACGAGGCCGCTGCCCGGCGACGGCGGCACCGAGGGCGCGTGGAAGCCGTCGATCAGCTCGGCGCCGAAGAAGCGGTCGAGTCCGCCGCAGAACGCGGCCGTATAGCCGAAGAAGAAGGTGCACAGCTCGCCGTGCAGCGCGCGCCGTGTCATGCGCGCGTAGAGCCACGCGGGCGCGCGCAGCGCGTAGGCCATCGCGGCCACGCCGTTCTCCACCTGGCGCTCGCGGATGGCCTGGCGGCGAACGGCCTTCAGGTCTTCGAGCAGCGTCGCCAGGTCGCGCGCGCGCTCGGCCCGCACCTGGAGCCAGATCATCGAGACCCGCGTCCGGAACACGCCGCCCTCGCCGCCCTTGGGGCGCAGGTCGACGGGGAGGGGCACCACGTAGCTCTCCGGCACGCTGCCGCGCGCGCGCAGCACGGCGTCGTGGGCGCGGATCGCGGCGGCCACGTAGAAGAGCATCGGCGTCAGGAAGCCGGCCTGCGAGGCCGCGCGCCCGACGATGCCCGTGGTCTCCTCCGGCGAGAAGCCGTGCACGTCGTAGACCAGGGCCTGGCGGACCCGCCGGCGGGCCGGGCCGGCGAGCGAGCGCGTGGGCAGCGCCCCGAGCCCCTGCATGCCCCGCTGCCAGCGCATGGCCATGGCGCCCCGCTCGCTCGCGAGGGCGGGCAGCGCCACCTCGGGGGGGCTCTCGGGCCGGTCCGCCGGCGGCACCGCCGGCGCGAGGCCGCGCCGCCGCTCCTCGAGGAAGCTCACGAAGCGCTCGCTTCCGGCGCCGTCGAGGAGCATGTGGAGCCAGGTGAACGCGAGGTCGGTGCCGGGACGCTCGCCGCCGCGCGGCACCGCGTCGACGCGCAACAGCTCGCCGTGCCGGCTGCTGCGAACCTCGTTGAGCCGCTC
Source organism: Myxococcota bacterium (assembly GCA_041605395.1). Lineage (GTDB taxonomy): Bacteria > Myxococcota_A > UBA9160 > UBA9160 > UBA6930 > JBFIYM01. Next base: position 17,254 of record JBFIYM010000063.1, read on the forward strand.
GTGGAAGAGCGCGGGAAGCGCCGGCCACGCCGCCCCGTCGGGCGGCGCGGGATGGAGCGTGAAGCTCGGCCACGCGGGGTTGCTCCGATCGAGCCGATAGCAGGGCGTGCCCACCGTGAGCCGGCGCAGGATCGGGGCGCGAAGGATCGGGTTCGCGGCCGCCGTCTCGGCGAGGAGCGTCTGGAAGGCGTCCGCGTCGAAGCCCGGTCCGAGACGGAGCACGAGCTGCGCCAGGTGGCTGGCGGCGTTCCTGCGCCGGGTGTCCACGTCGAAGGCGCGCAGGAAGCCGTCGGCGCCGGTCAAGGGCAGGCGCGGACCCCACTGCGGGAGGGGCTCGGACGGTCTAGCGCTGGCCGAGGTGCTCATGCACGCAAGCCGCGAGGCTCTCGGAGCTCTCCAGGTTCTCCGGCGTGAGCAGGCTCTCGTCCACCCAGACGCCCGTGTTCTCCTCGATGGACAGCATCAGCTGGGTGACCGCGAGGGAGTCGAGGCCTGCCTCGACGAGGTTCGAGCGCGGCGTGAAGTCGTCCGCCACCTCGAGGAGGTCCTCGCGCAGGATGCGGTGGATCAGCTCCGCCAGGCGTTCGTGGGTCCACTCCGACATCGCCGGCCGAGTGTTTCGGAGAGACGCGCGCCCGGCAAGGCTCCGGCGAATTGATGCCCCCCGGGCCGTGCCGTAGAGTCGCCCGCATGCACGCGATTCGGAGCGTGGCGATCCTGGGTGGGGGGCCTGCCGGGGCCGCCCTCGCCAGCTTCCTGGCCCGCGAGGGCGCCGCCGTGACGCTCTTCGACGGCGGCAAGCGCCCGCCGCTCATCGTGGGCGAATCCCTGGTGCCCGCCGTGGTGCCCTTCCTGCAGGCGCTCGGCATCGAGGAGGAGGTCGCCGCCTACTCGGTCTGGAAGCCCGGCGCGACCTTCGGCTTCGACGACGGGGACGCCATGACCTTCCTGTTCGGCGAGGTGCGCGCGGCCCGGACCCCCTACTCGTACAACGTGCCCCGCGACCGCCTCGACCAGTCGATCCGGGACGCCGCCCGGCGCGCCGGCGCGCGCTTCGTCGCGCACCACGCCCGCGTCGAGCGCGCGGGGGGCGACGGCCGGGTGCGGCTCGCCGGCGAGAGCCTCGCCGCCGCCGGGCTCGACGCGCAGCCCGACTTCATCGTGGACGCCGCCGGCCGGACCCGCCTGCTGGGTCGGCTGCTCGATCTCCCCGTCGTGACGGGCGCGCGCCGCGACATGGCACTGCACGCGCACCTCGAGGGCGTGCCGCTCGCGTTCGAAGGCCACGTCCACACCGATCTGCTGGAGCACGGCTGGTGCTGGCGCATCCCGCTGCCGAGCTGCGTCTCGGTCGGGCTGGTGATCGACGCCGCCGTGCTGCGCGAGTTCGGCGACGGCCCCGAGGAGCAGTTCGACGCCTACCTGTGCCACGACCGGCGCCTCCGGGGGTGGGGCGTCACCGCCAAGCGCCTCTCGCCGGTGGTGAAGTACACGAACTACCAGGCGCGCCACACGCGCGGGGTCGGCGAGAACTGGGCGCTGGTCGGCGATGCCTTCGGGTTCGTCGACCCGGTCTTCTCGAGCGGCATGCTGATCGGCCTCGACGCCGCGCAGGAGCTGGCGCGCGTGCTGCTCGAGGGCGCGGGCCGCGACGCGCTCGCGCGCTACGAAGCGCACGTGCTCCACCACCTCGCCAACTGGCAGCGCGTGGCCACGTACTTCTACGACGGCCGCCTGTTCACCCTGCTGAAGCTCGGCGACAAGAAGGCCACGGAGTTCCCCTGGCGCTTCATCGATCCGCACTTCCGAAAGCACCTGCCTCGGGTGTTCACCGGGGAATCGACCACGCAGCGCTACAGCATGGGCCTGCTCGACTTCATGGTGCGCTGGGGGCTCACCGGGAGCGACCCGGTGCCCCTGGCAGTGCGCTGAGGCACGATGCGCTTCCACGAAGAAGCGGCGCGCGACGCCTACGACGCGATCGTCGTCGGAAGTGGGCTCGGAGGGCTCACCGCCGCCGCGCTGCTGTCCCGCGCCGGCAAGCGCGTGCTGGTGGTCGAGCGCCACGACCGGCCGGGTGGCTACGCGCACGCGTTCCGGCGCCGGGGCTATCGCTTCGATTCCGCCGTGCACGTCGTCGGCGGCTGCGAGCCGCGCCCCTTCGAGGGCGCCGCGCTGCTGCACCGCGTGCTCGAGGCGCTCGGCGTACGCGACCGCTGCGACTTCGCGAGCGTCGACCCGGGTTATCGGGTCGAGTGGCCCGGCTTCGCGCTCGAGGCGCCCTCCGAGCTCGAGCCCTTCGTCGAGGCGCACGTGGCCGCGTTCCCGGCCGAGGCCAAGGGCATCCGCGGCTTCCTCTCGGACTGTCTCGCGATCCGCGTGGAGACCGCGCGCGCCGAGGCCGGCGCCGACCCCGGAGCGCGGCCCGAGCGCTTCCCGCTGCTGCTCCGCTACCGGCGCGCCACGCTGGCGCGGGTGCTCGAGGACCGCGTCGGTGACCCGGCCGCGCGCGCCGCCCTCGCGGCGCTCTGGCCCTATCTCGGGCTGCCGCCCTCGCGCCTCTCGTTCCTCTACTTCGCCAGCATGCTGATGAGCTACGTGGCCGACGGCACCTTCTACTGCCGCGGCAGCTTCCAGGTGCTGGCCGATGCACTGGTGGCCGCGCTCAGCGAGCGCGGCGGCGAGCTCACGCTGCGGAGCCCGGTACGCCGCATCCTCGTCGAGGAAGGCCGTGCGGCGGGCGTCGTACTCGAGAACGGCCAGCACGTGCGCGCGCCGCTGGTGATCTCGAACGCGGACGCCCGCCAGACCGCGCTGGAGCTCGTCGGCGCCGAGCACTTCCCGCGCCGCTACCGCGAGCGCCTCGCCACGGCGAGCGCCTCGATCTCCGCCTTCGTGGTCTACGCGGCGACGTCGCTCGACCTCGCCCGCCATGGGCTCGCCCACGAGACCTTCCTCTACGCCGGCGCCGACCACGAGGCCGCCTTCGCGAGCGGCCTCGGGAGCGCTTCCGGGCCGCCCGAGCCGGGCTGGCTCTCGATGACGGCGCCGACGCTGCTCGACCCGGGCCTCGCGCCCGACGGACAGCACCTGCTGATCCTCACCACGCTGGTCGACGCCCGGGCCGCCGCGCGCTGGCGCGATGCCAAGCTCCCCGTGCAGGATGCGCTGCTGCGTCGGGCCGAGCAGCGACTGCCGGGCCTCGGGGGCGCCCTGCGCTTCGCCGAGGGCGCCACGCCGAGGAGCTTCGAGCGCTACACGCGCAACGAGCGCGGTGCGCTCTACGGCTTCGACGTGACCCCACTCCAGGTGGGCCCCGGCCGCCTCGACAACCAGACGCCGCTCCCGGGCCTGCTGCTCGCCGGCCACTGGACCCGCCCGGGCGGCGGCGTCGTCGGCGTCGTGCGCTCCGGCCTGCGCACCGCCCGCCTCGCCCTCGGCCTCCCGCGCGACGCGGACCTGGGGCTCTGAGGGCGTGAAGGCCGTTCTGCGCGTCGGCAGTGGCCCGGTCAGCGTCGCCCAGCTCGTGGCGGCGGCGCGCGGCGAAGTGCGGGTCGAGCTCGAGCGCGACGCCAAGTTCCGGGAGCGTCTCGAGGCCGGCCGGCGCGCGCTCGAGAGCGCCGTCCGCTCGGGACGGCCCGTCTACGGCGTCACCACGGGGGTCGGGGCTTCGGTCACCACCGAGGTCCCCCACGAGGAGCGCCGGGACATGGCGCTCAACCTGCTGCGCTTCCACGGCTGCGGCACGGGCCGGCTGCTCGATCCGGAAGCGGCCGCGGCCGTCGTGGTCGCGCGCTTGATCTCGCTGGCGCGCGGCTACTCGGCGGTGCGGCCCGTGCTGCTCGAGCGCCTCTGCGTGCTGCTCGAGCGCGGCATCCTGCCCGCGATCCCCGAGGAGGGCTCGGTCGGGGCGAGCGGCGATCTGACGCCGCTCTCCTACCTCGCGGCGCTCGTCGTCGGCGAGCGCGAGGCGTTGGTGCGGGGCGAGCCGCGACCGGCGGCCGAGGCGCTCGCGGGCGCCGGGCTCGAGCCGCTGGTGCTCGAGCCGAAGGAGAGCCTGGCGCTGATGAACGGCACCAGCGTGATGACGGCGCTGGCCGCGATCGCGCACGAGCGCGCCGCGGCCGTGGCCCGGCTCGCGGCCGGGGTCACTGCGTGCGGGAGTCATGCCCTCGCCGGCAACCCCGCCCACTTCGACGCCGAGATCTTCGAGCTGAAGCCGCATCGCGGAACGCGCCAGGCCGGGGCCTGGATCCGGGAGGCACTCGCGGGCGGGCCGGCGCAAGCGCCCGCTCGCCTCCAGGACCGCTACTCGATCCGCTGTGCCCCCCACGTCATCGGCGTGCTGCTCGACGCGCTCGACTTCGCGCGGGACTGGCTCGAGACCGAGATCAACGGCGTCGACGACAACCCCATCGTCGACCCCGAGAGCGGCGACGTCTACCACGGCGGGAACTTCTACGGCGGCCACGTGGCGTTCGCGATGGACGGGCTCAAGGCGGCCACCGCGGGTGTCGCCGACCTGCTCGACCGCCAGCTCCAGCTCCTGTGCGCGCCCGAGACGAACGGCGGGCTGCCGGCCAACCTGATCCGCGGCGCCTCCCACCATGGCATGAAGGCGATGCAGATCTCGACCAGCGCCCTCGCGGCCGAGGCCCTGAAGCTCACGCTCCCCGCCGCCTCGTTCAGTCGCAGTACCGAGTCGCACAACCAGGACAAGGTCAGCATGGGCACGCTCGCGGCTCGCGATGCGCTCCGCGTCGTGGAGATCACCGAGACGGTCGGCGCCATCGGGCTGCTGGCCGCCTGTCAGGCGGCCGAGCTGCGCGGCGGGACACTCCCGCCCCGGCTCGCCGCGCTGCTCGCCGCGGTGCGCCGCGACGTGGCGGGCCTCGAGGCCGACCGCCGCCAGGACCTCGACATCGAGCGCGTGCTGGCACTCCACC
>JBFIYM010000064.1:0-22151 GCA_041605395.1 Myxococcota bacterium
CGAGGCCAGGGCGATCGCGAGCGCCCCCGCGGCCATGAGGAGCGACCCCGCCACGACGCGCGCGAGCACGCCCGCCTCCGCATGCGCCAGCTCGCCGAACACGAATACGCCCCAGAGCAGCCCCCAGAGCTGGTTCGTGTTGGAGAGCGGGATGCCGCGCCCGATGCCGACGTACTTCGCGGCATACTGCTGGAACAGATCCCCGATCACCCACACGAAGCCGCCGAGCAGCAGCCAGAACACCACGCCGCGCGCGGCCACCAGCGTCTGCCACACGCCGCCCACGCCGCCGAGCTGCGCCCACGCCAGCGTGCTCATGGTCACGACCTCGCCGATCGTGAAGAAGGCGAGGACCGAGAGCGGGTGCATGCCCGACAGGTACGCCTTGCGGTAGGGGATGTACATCGTGCCCCAGAGCAGGCCCGCCCCGAGCGCCGCAGCCACGCCGCGCAGTGCATCGGCCCGCGGCGCCTCCTCCACCGACGCGAGCGCCAGCACCACGGCGCCGGCGAACAGCACGAGCGCGCCGCCACAAACCCCGAGCCAACGCAGGCGGCCCGCGCCGCGCAGTTCGCCGAAGAGCAGGGCGCCCCACGCGATCCCGAGCAGACCATTCGCGTTCCAGAGCGGGAACGCGATGGCGAGGCCGACGTCGCGGATGGCGTAGACGGTGAGCGTGTTGGCGACGGCCCAGAGCCCGCCCGCGAGCAGGGCCCAGACCACCAGGTGCGGCGTGCGCGTGAGGTCCGCCCGCACGCCGGCCGTTCCCCTGAGCAGCGCCGGCAGGCTCCAGCGCGCGAGGAACACGCCCATCACCATCACGAACGAGATCGCGACCGGCGGGATCCCGAGCGTCACGAGCTTGGTGGGCGCCTCGGCCGCCCCGAGCCAGGCGCCGGCGGTCACGCCCGAGAGCACGCCGACGGCCTGGAGACGGCGCAGGCGCGGCGCGTCTACGGAAGCCATGCCAGCAGCGCGACACCGGCGACGAAGACGCCGAGCGGGATCCAGAAGTGGAGATCGCCGAGCACGGCGACCCAGCGCGAACGCGGCGGGCTCACGGACGCGCGAGGCTACCTGCGGCTATGCTGGCCCGCCATGGACCCGCCACACGGGGCGTGGCGTTGGAGTCGAATCGATGGATTGGGCCACGCTGGGATGGCTCGCAGCCGGGCTGGTGCTGCTCACGCTGGGCGGCGACGGGCTGGTGCGCGGCGCCTCCGGGATCGCGCGCCGCTTCGGGATCAGCCCGCTGATGATCGGCCTGACCGTGGTGGCGTTCGGCACCAGCGCCCCGGAGCTGGTCGTGGGGGTCGTCGCGACGCTCGGCGGGAGCCACTCGGTCGCGGTCGGAAACGTGGTCGGGAGCAACATCTTCAACGTGCTCGCGGTGCTCGGCGTCTGCGCGCTGGCGGCGCCGCTGGTGGTGGCGCAGCAGCTCGTCTACCGCGACGTGCCGATCATGATCGCCGCCTCGCTGCTCGTCCTCTTCTTCGGCCTGGACGCCCGCATCAGCGCGCTCGAGGGGGGCCTGCTCGCGCTCGGCCTGGTCTGGTTCTGCTGGGACTCGCTGCGGGTGAGTGTGCGCGAGAGCCCCGAGGTGAAGCAGGAGTACGAGGGAGCGGCTCCCTCAGGCGTCGCTCCGGCCGGGTCCGTGTGGTTCGAAGCCGCGGTTCTGGTCGCCTCGCTCGCAGCCCTCGTGCTGGGCGCGCGCTGGATGGTCGACGCGTCGGTGACCCTGGCCCGCGACCTCGGCGTCGACGAGGCCGTGATCGGCCTCACCATCGTCGCCGCGGGTACCAGCCTGCCCGAGATGGCGACCTCGCTCGTCGCCACCCTGCGCGGCGAGCGGGACATCGCCGTCGGCAACGTGGTCGGCAGCTGCATCTTCAACCTGCTGGGCATCCTGGGGGTCGCGTCGCTCGTGTCCGGCGGGGCGCTGCTCGTGGCCCCGGCCATCGAGAACTTCGACCTGCCGGTGATGACCGCGGTCGCCGTGGCCTGCCTGCCGCTGATCGCGCGTGGCCACCGGATCCCGCGTTGGCAGGGCGCCGCGTTCCTGACCTACTACGCGGCCTATCTGCTCTACCTGGTGCTGGCGGAGCAGGAGCACGCGGCGCTGGCCCGCTTCAGCGCCGTCATGCTCGAGTTCGTGGTGCCGCTCACCGTCGCCACCATCGTCGCGATCTACGTGAGCGGTCGCTCGGCGCCGACCGGTGACAGCAACGGGTAGCCGACCGCGCATGCGGTTCATCGTGCTCGGGGCCGGGGCGATCGGGGGTGTGATCGGCGCGCGGCTGCACCAGAGCGGTCGCGACGTCGTGCTGATCGCGCGCGGCGCGCAGCTCGAGGCGATCCGTCGCGGCGGGCTTCGCATCCGCGATCCCGACGGCGAGGCGACCCTGGCGATCGACGCGGTGGGCGCGCCGGCCGAGGCCGCCATCTCCGCCGGGGACGTGGTGCTGCTCGCGGTGAAGACGCAGGACAGCGAGGCGGCGCTCACCGCGCTCCGCTCCGCCGCCCCGCCCGAGACCGCCGTCGCGTGCGTCCAGAACGGCGTCGCCAACGAGCGCCTGGCGGCGCGCTGGTTCTCGCGGGTGTACGGCGTCGCGGTGATGTGCCCGACGGCGTACCTCGAGCCCGGTGTCGTCTGCGCCCACTCCGCGCCGGTCACCGGAATCCTCGACGTCGGTCGCCATCCCGACGGCCAGGACGCCAGCGCGAACGCGCTCGCGGAGGCGTTCCGCGCCGCGGGCTTCGACTCCGAGGTCCAGGCCGACATCATGCGCTCGAAGTACGGGAAGCTCCTCGACAACCTGGGGAACGCCCTCGAAGCGATCGCGGGGCCCCCCGTGCGCCGCGGGCCCCTCGGCCAGCGCGCGCGCGAGGAAGGCATCGCCTGCCTCGACGCCGCAGGCATCGCCTACGCGGCGCCGCGGCGCGGCTCGCTCCGGGTGCGCCCCATCGCGGGCGAGCGGCGCGGCGGCGGCTCGACCTGGCAGAGCCTCGCGCGCGGCACCGGCTCGGTCGAGAGCGACCATCTGAACGGCGAGATCGTGGCGCTCGGCCTCCGGCACGGGATCGCGACCCCCGTGAACCGTCTGCTCCAGCAGCTCGCGAGCGAGCATGCACGGCAGCGACGGCCCCCCGGCTCGCTCACCGAGGCCGAGATCCTCGCCCGCCTCGGCTCCGGGTCAGGCGCGTAGCGCCAGCCCGAAGATCCACAGACACGCGAGCGTGGCGACCAGGAAGCTGGCCGAGCGGGCCGAGGCGAGGTCCGCCAGGTAGCAGGCGGCGTGGGCGATGCGGGCCGCGACGAAGATCAGCGCGGGCACGACCATCCGCTCCGGCGTCACCCCGGCGAAGAACGCCGCCGCAAGGGTCGCGGTGAAGACGGCCAGCGCCTCCCAGGCATTGGCCTGCGCCGCCACCGCGCGGGCGCCGGTCCCCGTGAGCAGCGCCGACTGCGCCCGGGGGTTGTTGTTGTCGACGGCGCCGAGCTGCCGCGTCTTGTGGTAGCCGCCGACTCCGGCGAGCACATACGGCATCAGCACCGCCAGCAGCAGACACACGAGCACGATCGTCATCGGGGGCTCCTTTCGGGGAGTTCGGGCGGATCTTCGAGGGCGGCCTCGTCGAGGAGCATGCCGCGGGTCTCGGTCGTCGCCCACCAGAAGATGCCGAGGGCGGGCACCACGAGCGCGGGGACCCACACCGCGATGGCGATCTCGAGGCGTCCCAGCCAGGCCAGGCAGGCGGCGAGCCCGAAGTTGCCGAGCACCGCGGCGCCCGCTTCGACGATGATGCGCAGGCCGGAATAGGAGCTCCGCAGCGCCGTCGGGAACAGCTCGGTGTCGACCAGCCGATCGGCCACCGCGAAGGCCTGGATCGAGAGGACGTAGAGCGCGAAGGCGAGCCCGATCAGCAGCCCGGTCGCGATGCCGAGGCCGGCCGGGATCTGGTAGTAGCCGACCCCGAAGAGCACGGTGAGCGACGCGAACACGACCTGGGTGGGCCGCCTGCCCCAGCGCTCGGAGCAGAGCGCGCCGATCGGGTTGCCGACGATGCCGAGGCAGCCGCCGCCGGCGAAGAGCCCCGCCACCTGCCACGACTCGAGGCCGACGTTCCGGACCGCGTGGTGGAAGAGGTAGAAGCCGAGCGCGGAGAGGGCCGCGCCGCGCAGCAGCCCCACCAGCCCGAGCCCGACGGCGCGGCGCCGGTAGCGCGGCGCGAGCAGGTCGCGCATGCGGGCGCGCCGGGTCCGGCCGCTCTCTTCGGCCGCCTCGAAGCGCTTCGTCTCGGGCACGCGGCGCCACACCCAGGGCAGCGCCAGCATCGGCAGGCTCAGGGCGGCGAACGCCAGCCGCCAGCCGCCGGGCGTGTCGCCGAACGCGGCGATCAGGCCGAGCGGGACCGTGTTGGAGAGCGCGGAGAACAGGCCCAGCCAGGCGTGCGCGCGCGCGCGAGCCTGCTCCCGGGCGACCTCGGTGATGGCCACGGTGCTGACCGCGCGCAGCGCCCCGTCGAAGGCGCGCGCGAAGAGCTGCGCCGCGCCGTAGACCCACAGGTTGGGCGCGAGAGCGGTCACCAGCAGCGCCGGGCCGAGCCCCGCGAACGAGACGCGCAGGGCGCTCTGGCGTCCACGCCGGTCCGCGAGCCGGGCCAGCAGCAGCGCCCCGAAGCTCCCGAGTGAGAGCGTGCCGACCAGCAGCGCGAGGTCGCGGTCGGAGAGCGCGAAGCTCGTAGCGACGGCCGGCGCGGCCAGCATCGGCAGCGTGAGCGCGCCCTGGGCATAGGCGCCGAGCCCGAGCAGCCAGCCGAGCGGCTCGTTCGGGCGGGTCGGCTCCGGCACGGGCGGAAGCGTACGGGGTATGCTGGCCCATCGCACCGCGGGAGGGCGCCATGAAGACTCGCCGACTCGGCAACAGCGGCCTCGAGGTGCCCGTGCTCTGCCTGGGCACCATGACCTTCGGTCTCCAGTGCGATCGCGCGACGTCGTTCGCGATCCTGGACGCCGCGTTCGAGGCGGGCCTCGATTTCCACGACACGGCCGACGTCTATCCGCTCGGCGGCGGCCTCGACACGGTGGGCCGCACCGAGGAGATCCTCGGCGAGTGGATGCGCGAGCGGGGCAACCGGGACCGCCTCGTGCTCGCCAGCAAGTGCCGCGGCCCGATGGGCCGCGGACCGAACGATGCAGGCCTCTCGCGGCAGCACATCGTGAAGGCCGTCGAAGCCAGCCTGCGGCGGCTCGGCACGGATCGCCTCGACCTCTACCAGAGCCACGCCTTCGACGCGGCCACGCCGATCGACGAGACGCTGCGCGCGTTCGACGATCTCGTGCGCGCGGGGAAGGTCCGATACGTCGGCTGCTCGAACTACCCCGCCTGGCGCCTCGCCGAGGCGCTCCGTGCCGCCGAGCGGCTCGGCGTCGAGGGCTACGTCTCGGTGCAGCCGCGTTACAACCTGCTCTACCGCGAGATCGAGACCGAGCTGCTGCCGCTCTGCCGCGCGGCCGGGCTCGGGGTGCTCGCCTACAACCCGCTGGCGGGCGGCTTCCTCTCCGGCAAGCACAAGGCGGGCGCCGAGCCCGAGGCGGACACCCGCTTCTCGCTCGGGGCGGCGGGCAAGATCTACCGCCATCGCTACTGGCAGGACGCACAGTTCGCCGTGGTGGAACGCCTGGCCAAGGAGTGCGAGGCGCGCGGGCAGTCGCTCGTGAGCGTGGCCGTGGCCTGGGTGCTCGCGCAGGAGGGCGTCACCTCGGCCATCATCGGCGCGAGCCGCCCCGAGCAGCTCCCCGCCTCGCTCGCCGCCGCCGAGCTCGCGATCGACGCGGAGCTCACGAAGCTGTGCGACGAGGCCTGGTTCGAGCTGCCGCGCCGTCCGGTGGTCGAGGGCTACCGCTGAGGCCGCCGACGTCGCCCGCCGGCCACGAGGCCCAAGGGACTAGAAGCGATCGGGCCGCAACACGTCGACGTCGCAAACCGAGAGCACGCCGATGTGGGCATCGACGAGCTGATGCAGGTCGGCGAGGGCGCGCTCGACCTTCGCGGCGTCGCCGATCGCGATGATCACGGCCATCTCCCGCGAGCTCGACGGGTCGTCCTCGCGCCTCCAGGTCGAGTTGCGACCCCGGCCTGCCACGGTGCCGAGCACCGTGTAGCCCCCCATTCCCGACTCCTCGAGGATGTTGCACGCGCGGCGAAGGGCCATTCGCTCGATGATCAGCTCCAGCCTGCGCTTGCGACTCATGGCGTCCTCCCGAGGCGGCTATCCCGCGATCCAGCCGGCCACCACGACGTAGGCCGGGATCCCGAGGGTCAGATTGAAGGGGAACGTGACCCCGAGCGACAGGGTGAGGTAGATCGACGGCCGCGCCTCCGGGAGTGCGAGCCGCATGGCAGCGGGCACCGCGATGTAGGAGGCGGAGGCGGCGAGCGTCATCAGCAACGCGGCGTCTCCCACGCCCAGGCCGAGGAGCGAGGCGAGGCCCCCGCCGAGCGCCGCCCCGACCAGCGGCATGTAGAGGCCGAAGGCCAACGTGGCGGGCCGCAACGCCTCGCGCCCGCGGCGGAGCCCCCGGCCGGCGGCGAGCCCCATGTCGAGGAGGAAGAGACAGAGCACGCCTTGCAGCGGCGTCAGGAAGAAGCGCTCCACCTGCGCCTGCCCGCGCTCGCCCGTCGCCCAGCCCACCAGGAGGGCCCCGATCAACACGACGACGGAGGCGTTCAGGGCGACTTCGCGGACCAGCTCGCCGCGGCTTTGACCGGCCACGCCCACCCGCGCGCTATCGCGGGGCCCCGCGAGCAGCAGCGCGACGACGATCGCGGGCGCCTCCATGAGCGCGGCCACGGCCACGAGATGGCCGGAGCTCTCGACCTCGGCCCACTCGAGCGCCTGGGTCGAGGCGATGAAGGTCACGATCGAGATCGACCCGTAGTGCGCCGCAGCCGCCGCGGCGTCGATACGGCCGAGGTCGGTGGTGAACCGCAGCAGCGCGAAGGCGATCAACGGAATCACCAACGACAGCGCGATGCCGGCGATCATGACGGCCGCCACCTCGGCATCGAGACCGCTTCGCGACATCTCGAAGCCGCCCTTCAGGCCGATCGCCATCATCAGGTAGATGGCGATCCCCTTCGCGAAATCCTCGGGGATCGACATGTCCGATCGCGCCAGCGCCGCGACGAGGCCGAGCACGAAGAAGAGCACGACGGGCGAGACGATCGTGTTCCATGCGAGGTCGAAGGCCATCCGGCGTCGCACTCCGCGGCTGTCCGTGCCGCGTGCACGGGCCGAGGGTGACTACCGGAGGCCCGGGGCTCGCGCAAGCGAAGCGCCGTCGCAACCGTCGGGAGTCCCGCCACCCCGTTGTAGCGGCGAGGGCGCGCTCGGTATCATCGACGCGTGAGCGAACGAGCCTCGGGGATGGCGGGCGACCATCCCACCCGTCCGACCCGTTCCACCCGAAGGGACGGGCGCCCCCGCGTCGGGGTGGTGATGGGCTCGCGCTCGGACTGGGAGACGATGCGGGCGGCCGCCGAGATCCTCGCCGAGCTCGACATCCCCCACGAGACCCGGGTCGTCTCGGCGCACCGGACGCCCGACCTCCTCTTCGCCTACGCCGAGGAAGCGGCCGGACGCGGACTCGAGGTGCTGATCGCAGGCGCGGGCGGAGCCGCCCATCTCCCCGGCATGCTGGCCGCGAAGACGTGGCTTCCCGTACTCGGGGTCCCGGTGCGAAGCCGCGCGCTCTCGGGGCTCGACTCGCTGCTCTCGATCGTCCAGATGCCGCGCGGCGTGCCGGTCGGAACCCTGGCGATCGGCGAGGCCGGGGCTGCCAACGCGGCCCTGCTGGCAGCCTCGATCCTCGCGGTCCGGTCTCCCGAAATCGAGCGCGCCCTGGTCCGTTTCCGACAAGCCCAGCGGGAGGCCGTGCTCTCGGCCCCGGACCCGTCGCTCGACCCGACGGGGGAGGCGTCCACCGACGACTCGACGCGGCAGCGGTCGGCCGGCCGGGGGGCGCCGTGAAGGTCGCGATCCTGGGCGGCGGCCAGCTGGCGCGCATGCTGTCGATGGCTGCGCACCGCCTGGGCGTCGAGCCGTGGATCGTGGACCCGAAGCCCGACGCGCCGGCCGCGGCCGTCGCGCGCCACGTGCTCGGGGCGCTGGACGACCCGGCCAGCACGCGGGCGATCGAGGGCTGCGACGTCGTCACCGCCGAGCTCGACCACGCGCCCGCAGCGGTGATGGAGGGGATCGCGGATCGCGTGCCGGTACGGCCCGGTCCTCGTGCCTTCGCGATCGCCGGGGATCGCCTGCGCGAGAAGGAGCTGTTCCGGAGTCTCGGCATTCCGACGGCGCCCTTCGCAGCGGTCGACGCACCGAGCGACATGCCGCGCGCGCTGGCGGCGACGGGCCTGCCCGCCGTGCTCAAGACCCGACAGCAGGGCTACGACGGAAAGGGCCAGTGCAGCGTCGAGAGCGCGGCTGCCGCGGAGGAGGCGTTCACACGCCTCGGCGGCGTTCCGGCGCTGCTCGAGGCCCGGGTTCCCTTCGACCGCGAGCTCTCCATCCTGGCCGTACGTGGCCTGGACGGGGAGGTGCGCTTCTGGAGCCCGGTCGAGAACCACCACGAGGGCGGGATCCTGCGTCGCTCGCGCCCACTCGACCGCGCTCTCCGCCGTGCGCTCGGTGGGGCGGGGCGGCAGGCGAGCCGCGCCCTCCTCGAGACGCTCGACTACGTCGGCGTCCTGACCGTCGAGTTCTTCGAGGTGAAGGGCCGCTTGCTCGCCAACGAGATGGCATGTCGCGTTCACAACTCGGGCCACTGGACCGAGGAGGGCGCCGTCACGAGTCAGTTCGAGAACCACCTGCGGGCCATCCTGGGCCTCCCGCTCGGCGGCACGACGACACTCGGCCCGACGGCGATGCTCAACCTGATCGGCGCGCTGCCGCCGCGCGATGCGCTGGCGCGTCTGCCCGGCGCGCGCATCCACCTCTACGGGAAGGCTGCCGCGCCCGGGCGCAAGCTCGGGCACCTGACGCTGCGAGCACGGAGCAAGGATGCCCTCGAGCGGGCGCTCGATCTCGCCGAGCTCGCGCTGGCGACTTCGTGACCGGGGGGGTCGACCTCGAAGGCCGCACCTTCCTCGTGACCGGCGTCGTGGACGGGGCATCCCTCGCCACCGCCGTGGCGCGCGAGCTGGTCACCCTGGGTGCACGCGTGGTGTGCAGTGGCCTCGGCCCCACGCCGCACCATGGTGAGCTCTCCGCGAGAGCGCGGGATCTGCTGAAGTCCACCTACGAGTCGTTCCGCAAGACGGTGGAGCGCGAGCTGGGCGCGGCCGCCGAGGCGCGGGTCTGCGATCTCACGATCGACGCCAGCGTGCGGGAGCTCGCCACGGACCTGGCCGCGCGGAAGGTTGCGCTCGACGGGGTGCTTCACGCCGTGGCGCGCGATCGGACCATCGGCCGGAACGGGGGAACGCCGCTGCTCGACGTGACCCGCGAGGAGTTCCTGGAGTGCATGGATGTCTCCGCCTTCTCGCTCGTCTCCCTCCTCCACGAGCTCCTCGAGGCGGGCGCGTTGGCCCCGGGTGCCGGTGTGGTCGCGCTCAGCTACCTCGGTGCGGAGCGCGTCGTGGCCCACCCGTACAAGAACGTGGCCATCGCCAAGGCCGCCCTGGAACGCATCGTCGTCGAGCTCGCCCACGAGCTCGGCATCCGGCACGGCGTCCGCGTGAACTGTGTGCGCTTCTCCCCCTACGCCGCGTCGCGCGCGGGAGGCGCGATCCCGGGGCTCGCCGAGGCAGCGGCGCAGAGCGCCGGAATCGCTCCGCTCGGCAACGCGCAGCCGCTGGACCTCGCCCGCGAGGTGGTGCACCTGATGCGTCCTGGTCATGCCATCACCGGCGAGATCCGCAGCGTCGATGGTGGTCTCCACCTGGTCGCTGCCGGCGGCCGCCCCTGACGCGGTCCCCGACTCCGTCGCTGGCGAAAGGGTCGAGATTCCGATGGATCGATACAAGAAGCTGCTCCGCAACAACCAGGCCTGGCTCGAACAGAAGCTCGCGCTCGACGAGCGGTACTTCGAACGTCAGGCCGAGGGGCAACAGCCGCCGTTCCTGTGGATCGGCTGCGCCGACAGCCGCGTGTCACCGCAGGAAATCACGGGCTCGGAGGGGGGCGACCTGTTCGTGCACCGCAACATTGCCAACATCGTGAACCACTCCGATCTCAACCTGATGAGCATGCTCGAGTTCGGCGTGCTCGAGCTGCGCGTGGATCACATCATCGTCTGTGGCCACACGCGCTGCGGAGGCGTCCAGGCGGCGCTCGGTCACCGCAAGCTCGGCATCATCGACAAGTGGATCCGCTCGATCAAGGACGTCTACCACCTCCATCGGGAAGAGCTCGAGGCGGAGAAGGAGGAGGTCGCGCGCTGGGACAAGCTCGTCGAGCTGAACGTCCGGGATCAGGTGATGAACCTCGCCAAGACCTCGTTCGTACAGCGGCGCTGGCACGAGGGCGACTTCCCGGTCCTCCACGGGTGGGTCTACCACCTCGAGACCGGGAGGCTCGAAGACGTCATGCGACACACGAAAGACGATCCGATGGATCACATCTACCGCTACGAGTTCGACGAGGGCGACTGAAGCCTCCCTAGCCCAGCGCCTTTCGCAACGTGGCCGCGGCGCGCTCCACCGCGCCGTCGACGTGGGCGTCGGCGGGCAGGTTGGCGACGATGCCGTCGAGGCCCGGCTCCAGGATCTCGCGTTGCACCCGCTCGCCCACCGTGTCCGGGTCGCCCAGCACGAGCGCGCGGTCCACGGCCTCGCGGATCGGCTCCGGCAGGGTGTCCCAGTTCATGCCGCGGCGGGCGAGGAACTCGTTGCGGAGCGTCTCGGCCTGCTCGTGGGTCGGCGCCACGACGAAGGAGCCGAGCCAGCTCTTCCCGATCGTGCGCGGGTCGCGGCCCAGCTTCTCGCAGTGCCCGGCGAGCGCCTCGAGCTTGCGCGGGATCTCGGCGGGTGCGCAGGTGAGGTTGCTCTCGTCGGCGTGCTCGGCGACGAGGCGCAGCGTCTGCTTCTCGCCGCCGCCCCCGATCAGGATGGGCGGGCCGCCGGGCCGCAGCGGCGGCGGGGAGTTGAGCGCCTCCTCCGTGCGGTAGAAGCGGCCGTTCACCGTCGGCTTCTCGCCACGGAACATCGGTACGATGATGGAGAGCGCCTCTTCCAGGCGATCGAGACGCTCGCGGATCGGCGGGAAGGGGAAGCCGTAGCCCTGGTGCTCGGGCTCGAACCAACCGGCGCCGACGCCGAGCAGCGCGCGCCCGCCCGAGATCACGTCGAGGCCGGTCACGATCTTCGCGAGCAGGGCCGGGTTCCGGTAGCCGATGCCCGTGACCAGCGTCCCGAGTCGCACGCGACGCGTGCGCGCGGCGAGCGCGCCGAGCAGGGTATAGGCCTCGAACATGGGCTCGTCGGGCGCGCCGAGCGCGGGCAGCTGGTAGAAGTGATCCATCACGAAGACCGTGTCGAAGCCGGCCGCCTCGGCGCGGCCCGCGATGGACGCGACCTCCTCGAACAGGCGCTCGGGCGGGACGCCTGGGTAGCTGAAGCTCGGGATCTGGAAGCCGAGGCGGGTGGTCATCGCGAATCCCTCCGGGCGCCAGTGGAGCCTACCGCCGCGAGCTGGATGCGCTCGCGCGTCGCGCAGCCCTCGAGGTGATCGTTCACGAGCCCCATCGCCTGCATGAAGGCGTACATCGTGGTGGGCCCGACGAAGGCGAAGCCCTCGGCGCGGAGCGCCTTCGAGAGGGCCCGCGAGGTCGGCGTCTCGGTCAGCTCGAGGAGCGCGGCGCGGGTCAGGCGGCGCGGACGTTCGCGGGCGGGGGGCTCGAAGCGCCACACGAAGGCGGCCAGCGAGCCGTGGCGCTCGATCAGCCGGGAGCAGCGGCGGGCGTTCTGGAGCGTCGCTTCGATCTTGCCGCGGTGGCGCACGATGCCCGCGTCGCGGAGCAGGCGCGCGACGTCGCGCGCTCCCATGCGTGCCACCTTCTCGATGGCGAAGCCGCGGAAGGCGCGCCGGAAGTTCTCGCGCTTGCGCAGGATCGTGAGCCACGAGAGGCCCGCCTGGAAGCCTTCGAGCGCGATCTTCTCGAACAGGCGCTGGTCGTCGCTGACCGGAAAGCCCCACTCGTGGTCGTGGTAGCGTTGGTAGAGCGGGTCGCTGCCGCACCAGAAGCAGCGCGCCACACCGTCGTCGTCGCCGCGTACGACCCCCGCCGGAAGACGCGAGGCCACGGCTCAGAGCGCGAAGGTCACGCCGGTCAGCCGCTCGGAGACCTCCCACAGCCGCCGGGCGAGTGCGGGGTCTCGCGAGCGGGGCGCCGAGCGGGCGCGGCCGGGCGGGCCCAGGCAGCCCGCGAAGCCGCTCGGGCCGAAGTACTCGCCGCCCCGCACGTCCTCGGCCGTCGCGGCGTAGAGCGTCGGCAGTGCGCCCTCCGGCGGCTGCTGCGAGAACACGCGGACGATCGCGTCCATCATGCTCGAGTGGCGCTGCAGCTCCGTGCGCGTCGAGCCGGGGTGCGCCGCCGCCGCGAGCGCGTCGACGCCGGCGGCCTCGAAGCGCCGCTGGAGCTCGCGCGTGAACAGCAGGTTCGCCAGCTTGCTCTGGCCGTAGGCGCGGGTCGGGCTGTAGGAGCGCTCCGAGTGGAGGTCGTCGAAGGCGATGGCGCCGACGAAGTGGGCGAGGCTGCTGACGTTCACGACGCGCGCCTTCGGCGTCCGGCGCAGCGGCTCGAGCAGCAGCCCGGTGAGCGCGAAGTGCCCGAGGTGGTTGGTGCCGAGCTGCGTCTCGAAGCCGTCCGCCGTGCGGCCGTAGGGCGGCATCATCACGCCGGCGTTGTTGATCAGGAGGTCGAGCCGCGGCTCGTTCGCGACCAGCTTGTCGGCGAAGGCCCGCACCGAGTCGAGCGCGCCGAGGTCGAGCGGCTCGAAGCGGACCTCCGCGCCCGGCACCGCGCTCCCAAGGCGTCGCTCGGCCTCTCGCCCCCTGGCCGGGTCGCGGCAGGCCAGCACCACGCGCGCCCCCTTGGCCGCGAGCGCCCGCGCCGTCTCGTAGCCGATGCCGCTGTTCGAGCCGGTGACCACGGCCACCCGCCCGTGCTGATCGGGGATGTCGCGTTCCCGCCACGGCATGGCGGGAGCCTGCACCGGTGGGGGCCGAAGATCAACCGGGGCGGGCGCGCGTCGGATTCTGGTGCATGCTGCCCGCCGGAGGTGCCCGCATGTCCTTCCGTCTCCTGCTTCCGGGCCTCGCCCTGCTCGTGGCCCTGCCCACGCTCGCCGAGGACGCGCCGGATGCGGACGCGGCCGCCTGGAGCGACTTCTGCCGCCGCCTCGAAGCGGCCGGCCACCAGAGCCTGGCCGCGGGGGCGGCGCGCACCCCCGAGGACCGGGCGGCGGGGCTCCGCTACCTGGCCGAGCAGGTGGCCGCCGCGGTCGAGCGCGAGGTGGTGGCCCGCGAGCTGGCGTTTCCCCTGTTCCGGGTCGGCTCGAACCAGCTGAAGCGCTGGGGCATGGACGGCGCCGACGCGAAGTACCAGTTGGCGCGGGTGGACGGCGAGGGCCGCTATCGCATCTCGGGGCGCACGGGCTCCGCCCGGCTGGTGGCCTTCCAGCTGTTCCGCTCCGAGCCGCGCTACGAGGCCTTCGCCTCCCTCTCCGGCGACGCGCTCGAGGTCGGCGCCGACGGGGAGTTCGAGCTGATGCTCTCGGCGAATCGTCCCGCCGGCTTCGCGGGCAACTGGCTCGCGCTCGACCCGCGCGCCACCGACCTGCTGGTGCGCGAGTACTTCGGCGACTGGGCGCGCGAAGGTCCGGGCGAATTCCGGATCGAGCGCCTCGACGAAGTCGCGCCGACCCCGCCGCTCACGCCGGACGAGGCCGCGGCCCTGTTGACGCGGATCGCCGAGAGCTTCGCGACGCGGGCTCCGATGTGGACCCCGCGAAACGAGGCGCTGCGCACGCAGCTCCGCAATCGCGTCGGTCCCCCGTTGGCCGCGGAGGGTCAGGGGCTCGCCAACAACGTCTACGGCGCGGGTTGGTTCGACCTGGCACCGGACGAGGCACTCGTGGTCGAGCTCGAGCCCCCCGAAGCGAGGCTCTGGAGCTTCCAGCTCGGCAACCTGTGGTGGGAGTCGTCGGAGTACGTCACGCGCAGCGGGAGCCTGAACGGAGACCAGGCCTTCGTGTCGGGCGACGGACGCGTGCGCATCGTGATCGCACTCGAGGATCCGGGCGTTCCGAACTGGCTCGATCCCGGCGGACACCGCGAGGGCCAGATCCTCTACCGCTACCAGGACGCCCAGAGCGTTCCGCTTCCGAGCGCCCGGCTGGTGAAGCGGAGCGAGCTCGCCGGAGTGCTCCCGGCCGACACGCCGAAGCGGGGCAGCGAAGCGCGGAGCGCCGAACGCGCGCTCCGGAGCGCGCACGCAGCCCTGCGCTGGGCCCCGTGAATCCAGGGCAGGAGGGTGTGATGCCGTTCGAGGACTTCGTCGTCTGTGACAGCGACATGCACGTGCTCGAGCCCGCCGATCTGTGGCAGCGCTACATCGCGGACGAATTCAAGCACGCCGCGCCGGTGGGCATGACCGAGCTGAAGCGCGATCTCCGCCTCAAGATCAAGTCGCAGGTGCTGCTCAAGACCGGGCCCGTGCGACCCCTCAAGGAGCGCGGGGGCTCGGGCATCGGCTGGCGGGTCGAGCAGGAGGCCGCATACGCCGAAGCGGAGGCCAAGGGCTGGGGCCCGGAGGCGCAGCTCGACGCGATGGCGAAGGAGGGCGTCGACCTCGCCGTGCTGTTCCCCTCGCGTGGGCTTTTCGCGCTCACGATCGATTCCTCGGAGCAGATCGGTGCGGACGGTCTCGAGCCCGCGTACGCCGCGGCGATTGCGCGCGCCTACAACGACTGGCTCCACGACTTCTGTCAGCATGCGCCGGACCGCCTGTTCGGCGCGGCCATGGTGGCCGCGCACGACGTTCCTGCCGCCGTCGACGAGGTGCGACGCACCCGGCGCGAGTACGGCTTCAAGGCGGTGTTCCTGCAGCCCGGCACGGTGCGGCGACGGCCCTGGCACCACCGCGACTACGATCCGCTCTGGGCCGCCTGCCAGGAGGAGGGCGTCGCGCTCTGTTTCCACGGCGGCGGGCGCACCTCGCTCACGCCGGACTTCTCGCTCGAGGTCTTCGCCGACCGCCTCATGATGTGGCACACGTTCAATCAGCCGCTCGGTGTGATGACGGCGGCGGTGAGTCTCTCGGCGGGTGGCGTGCTGGAGCGCTTCCCCGAGCTGCGCGTGGGTCTGCTCGAGGGCAACTGCTCGTGGGCGCCGTGGCTGATGCACCGGCTCGACGAGCACCAGGAGTGGGTGGGCTGGTACGAGGCGCGCGACCTCACGAGGAAGCCCTCCGAGTACTTCATGCGCCAGTGCTTCGTGTCGGTGGACGCGGACGAGGAGACCGTGAAGCACTACGTGGACTGGTTCGACGACTCGAACCTGGTGTTCTCGACGGACTTCCCGCACGGAGACGCGATGTATCCCCACGCGGTCGAGGGCTTCCGGAAGCTGCCGCTCTCGGAAGCCTCGCAGCAGCGCATCGTCGGGGAGAACTGGAGCCGCCTCTACCAGATTCCGCTGGCGCGGAAACGTTGAACGCGCCCCTTCGCGGCGGTCCGGCGTTCCGCTAGTAGCGCGTGACGGCGGGCTTGAAGCGGCCCTGCTTCTCGAGCTCGGCGGCGCTGAACATCTTGCGGTGGATCTTGGTGCCGATCTCGATCTCCTCGATCACGAGGTCGGTGGACGTGCCCCCGCGCAGGTCCTCCATCTGGATCGCCTTCGGGAACCAGCCGGTCGCCACCTCCATGAGCTGGGTGGGGTCGACCTTCATGCGCTTGACCGGCCCCTCGTGGCCCTTCTCGAAGAACTCGACCTGGAGCGAGACGCAGGTCTGCTGGTCGATGACCGCGCGGATTCGCTCGTACTCCGAGTCCGAGTCGGCGCTCGGCTTCGAGGAAGTGACGAAGGCCGGCCGGCCTGCGTACTCCTCGTCGGGGAGGCGCTCGGCTTCGAGGTTCCCGAGCATCCCCTGGAGGCGGGCGAAGTCGTCGTAGGTGAAGTCGGTGCCCATCATGTTGCCGTTGACCATCGACGACGTGATGCGGCGCGTCTTCCCGAGCTCCGGCAGGTACATGAACATGTCGTTGTTGGGCTCCTTCTCGAGCACCAGAACGGCGGCGCCCCGCAGCTCGGGCGGGTTGTCGAAGTCCATGCGCACCTTCGAGAGGCGGGTCTGTTGGTCCTTCTGCCAGTGCATCTCGGCCTCGAGCAGGCGCTCGACGCCCATGCGGTCGGTCATCACCATCTTGACGGCCTGCTTCATGGTGTCGTCCGGGAAGTTCTGCTGGACGCACTGCGAGATCTCCTTGGCCGACATCGCGGCGGGATCCCGCTTGGTCTCCACCTCGGCGGCCCACGCGCCCTGGACGGAAACGGGAACGAGCAGGAGCAGGCCGAGTGCACGGGCGAGCATTTCGCACCTCCGGTGGGTTTTGGACGGCCCACCATACCACCTATTCGAGGGTTGACCGCCGGCCCGGGGTGGAGGCAAGCTTGAGGCGGAGGGTCCTTGCCCCATGCCGTTGGTCCGGGCCGCTCGCCGTGCTCGGCCGCTCCTGGCGGCGGCTCTCGTCGTCTTCGTCGCGGCGGAGGCCCTGGGGCAGAGCGCGGCGCAGGCCGCCGTGCCGCGGAATCGCCCGGCCTCGGCGCAGGCCCTGCTCGACAGCCAGCCCGAAGCGCTCGTGCGCGAGCTGATGAAGGAACGGCTCGTGCTGATGAAGACCGAGGGAGGGGACAAGGGCCTGGTCGAGGCGCTGGTGCTGTTCTCGGTGCCGCCGAACCAGGTGTGGGACCTGCTGGTCCAGCGCGAGCGGCAGGACGAGTATCGACCCGAGCTGACCGCCATCGAGGTGATCGAACGCGGGGACGATCGCCTGCTCGAGGAGCAGCACCTCCGCATCGCGTTCATCTCCATCTCCTATCGCCTCCAGAACCAGTTCGATCCCGAGATGCGCACCTTCACCTTCGAGATCGATCCGAGCTTCGAGAGCATGGTCCAGCACGTCTCGGGCTACTGGGAGCTGCACGAGCTCGACGGAGGCCGCACGCTTGCCCGCTTCGGAACGCGAGTGAACGTGAGCGCCGCGGTCCCCGGCTTTCTGCAGAACGGAATCACCCGCAAGAACGTGCCCGAGTCGCTCGAGAACACCCGGCAGTGGGTCGACTCCGGCGGGAACTGGCGGCCCTGAGCGGAAGGGGAGGCGAGATGTCCAGCTTCGGTGAGCGCATGTTGCGCTCTGCGCTCCTCGACGCAGACACCTACGAGGAGGTCGAGGCCGACACCGGCGCCGGCCGGCAGGCGTTCGTGGTCGTGGTGCTCTCCGGCGTCGCGGTCGGCGTCGGGGGAATCGCCAACAGCGGGCCCGAGGGGATCCTCTGGCAGGCGGCCGTGGCCGTGGCCGGCTGGTGGATCTGGGCCTACGCGACGTTCGTGATCGGCACCCGGTTGCTGCCCACGGAGGCGACGGAAGCCGACCCGGGCCAGCTGCGACGCACGATCGGCTTCTCCGCCGCGCCCGGCATCCTGCGCTTCACCATGGTGTTCCCGTTCCTGGCCTTTCCGGCCTTCGTGGTCGGGACGCTCTGGGAGCTGATCGCGATGGTGGTCGCCGTCCGGCAGGCGCTCGACTACGAGAGCACGGGCCGCGCGTTGGCGGTCTGCCTGATCGGCTTCCCGCTCTACGCCATCCCGCTGCTGGTCTCCGTCCTCTTCCTCGGCCCCTGGCCGGTGTGAGCTGGCAGGGCGCGCGGGACGTTGCGCCGCCGCCCGGGCTTCACCAGCCGAGGATGTGCGCGAAGATCAGCGGCGCCACGATGGTGGCGTCCGACTCGATCACGAAGCGGGGCGTGTCCTCGTCCAGCTTGCCCCAGGTGATCTTCTCGTTCGGTACGGCGCCGCTGTAGGAGCCGTAGCTCGTGGTCGAGTCGCTGATCTGGCAGAAGTAGCCCCAGTAGGGGCACGGGCGGCGCAGGTCCTGGTGGATGAGCGGAACGGCGCAGATTGGGAAGTCGCCCGCGATGCCGCCGCCGATCTGGAAGAAGCCCACCGTGCGCTCGGCCTGCTCCGGCGAGATGGCGCGCATGGTGACGGCCTCGGCCCCGCTCTCGAGGGGAAGCTTGGGCAGCTCTTCCAGTCCCTTGCCCATCGTCGTCCGCACGTACCACTCGGTGAGGGCCCCCATCGTCTCGAGCCCGCTCTTCATCGGCGCGTAGCTCGCGAGCTGCCCCTGGAGCACGTGGGAGACGAAGACGTTGCCCAGGGTCGAGTCCTCCCAGCCGGGAACGAAGATGGGGAGGTCGGCCTCGGCCGCCGCGACCACCCACGAGTGGGCCGGGTCGATCTGGTAGTGCTCTCGGACCCAGCCTTCACGAATCAGCTGGTAGAGATACTCGTAGGGGAAGAAGCGCTTGCGCTCGGACTCGGCGCGTCGCCAGAGCTCGAGCATCGGCTTCTCGATCCGCCGGAAGGCCTCGAGCTCGGGGATGCAGGTGTCCGTGACGCGATTCAGCCCCTTTCGCTCGAGCTCCTTCTCCTGGTGGGCCGTGAGGTCGCGGTAGTTCGGAATCCGCACGTAGTGTTCGTGCGCCACGAGGTTGAAGAGGTCCTCCTCGAGGTTCGCGCCGGTGGTGCAAAGCGCGTGCACCTTGCCCCGCCGGATCATCTCGGCGAGCGAGAGCCCCAGCTCGGCCGTGCTCATGGCGCCGGCGAGCGTGACCAGCATGTGACCGCCCTGGTCGATGTGGGCGGCGTAGGCCCGGCTCGCGTCGACGACCGTCGCGGCGTTGAAGTGACGGAAGTGGGTCTCGAGGAAGTCGCGGATGTTCACGTTTCGGATCCCAGCCAGTTGACTTTTCGGTGCCGGCAGGGACGATCCTCTCGACCCGGCGGGACGTCCCCTCCGCCGAGTCGGAACCCGCTTGTCCGCCGCCTGCTTCCCGCCGGGGCGGAATGTAAACCATGCGAGGACGGTTTTCGATGCGCGTGGCACGCTCGGTACTGGCTCTGGGCGCGGCGTTGCAGCTCGCCTGTGCGGGAACGCCCGGCGGCGAGGGCGAACGCCACGAGGGCGCCGCACCGCGGAACCCGCAGCTCGCGGGGGGGCTCTGCGCACTCGTGCACTGTGACCCCTATCAGAGCGACTCCTTCCCCGTCCGGGGGACCGGGCGCCCGTCGGGCTCGCTCCGTGACGACGAGGTCGACCTGCTCTGGGGAAGCCCGGTGTCGGGTGGCGTGCTCGACCTCAGCTATCCGGACGGCTCGACGGTGTTCTGGGTGCCGAAGGTGGATCGCATCTGGAAGCTCGGCCTCGACGCGGAGCTGCGCCTGATGGTGCTCGCGGAGCTCCCGCTCGCACCCGGTAAGTACCCCACGCACTCCGGCGAGTTCATGCGGGAGTACGTCGAGCAGCTCGACGCACTCCCGCTCGGAAGCGAGCCTTATCGGGAGAAGGCGCGCTACTGGCGCGACTATCAGCTCGAAGCGCTGCACGCCTACTACGCCGTGCTGGATCGCGACGGCGTCCTCTTCGTGGGGGGGCGCGATCGTCTCGTCGCCTACGGAGACGTCCAGCCGGGCAAGCCCCACTCGCCGATCGAGAAGCGGGGCGAGCTGGTCTTCGATACGAGCCAGATGAACGGCGGCCCGCCCGTGTTGATCGGGCTCAACGCCACGTGGGACGGCACGCTGATCGCGGTGAGCCTCGACGGAACGCTGATCGCCGTCGACCGGTCGCTCTCCCGCGCGGTCTATCAGCGCTTCCCCGGCGAGCGCTTCTGGAACAGCATCGCGGTGGACGAGGCCGGCGGCATCTACGCGGTGAGCGACCGACGGCTTCACAAGGTGGTATGGACCGGCGAGGCGTTCAGCACACGGCCGGAGGACGGCGCCTGGTCGGAGCCCTACGAGGTGGGGGCGAACGACGCGGCGCTCCGCGGCTCCCGTGGCAGTGGCACCACCCCGAGCCTGATGGGGCTCGAGAGCGACCGCGATCAGTTCGTGGTGATCGCCGACGCCGCAGACGTGAACAACCTCGTGCTCTACTGGCGCGACGAGATCCCGGAGGATTGGACGCCACCCGAGGGCGCCCCCTCGCGTCGCATCGCCGGGCGCGCTCCCGTCGACTTCGGGCAGCAGGGGCTTCGCGACTCCTACTCCGAGAACTCACCGGTCGTCCTCGGCTACGGGGCGGTGATCGCGAACAACCGGCCACGAAACGGCATGCCCCTCCATCTCGACAACCAGCTCTGGATGAACGATCCCACGGTCGCTCCCCACGGCCTCCAGAAGTTCGCATGGGATCCCGACGAGCAGCGCTTCGCGACCGCCTGGGTGCGGCCCGAGGTCTCGAACCCGAGCTCCACGCCCGCGATCTCCGCGCTCGACCGCCAGCTCCACTGCGTCACGGTGCACGACGGCGTCTGGGCGTTCGAGACGTTCGACTGGGACAGTGGCGCCACGCGCGGGCTCTACCTGCTCGGGAGGAGCCAGCGCTTCAATCCGATCGCGCTCTCCATGCAGCTGATGGGGAACGGCGACCCGCTCTACTCGGTCTTCGGCGGGGTGCTGCACCTCCGGATCGGTGCCGCCCGGGGAACGGTCCCGGCGCCCGCCGAATAGCGCGGGCGCCGGCGCGCTCAGAACGCCGTCAGCAGCAGGGCGATCGCGGCCACCAGCGTCACGAGCAGCGTGCCGAGCGCGCCGATGCCGCGCAGGGGCCGTCGCATCTCGGTGGCGTCGAGGCCGATCGGGTGCAGGATCCGCGCCACCAGGAGCGTCGCGCCGAGCCCGTGGAGCAGGCCGGCCGAGCCGCCGTTGAGCTCGAGCAAAGCCAGCAGCAGCAGCGCGATGGGTACGTGCTCGGTCCAGTTCTGGTGCCGGCGGATCGCGGTCTCGAGCGCGGGGTTTCCGCCCGAGCCCAACGACACGTTCAGCTTCGAGCGCATCTGCCCGACGGGAAAGACCAGGCCGATCGCGAGCAGGGCCTGGAGCGCCGCGTAGAGCGCCGAGATGGGAACCGGGATCTCGCCCATGAGCCGTCCTCCCGCGGCCGGGTCGGCCGCTCCTAGGCATTGGAACACAGCCCCGTGCGCAGAGGCTAGGGCTTGTTGCGTGACCGGCGCGCTTCGGCGAAGGCCTCGAAGTGCCCGTCCCCGACCGCGGTGAAGACCCCGGAGGCCTCCGCGGTGCGAAGCCCGTCGGCCTCGACCTCGGCCGAGACGAACAGCCTGCGACCCTCGATCCGGTCGAGGCGCGCGGTGAAGCGGAGCTCCACGTCGATCGGGGTCGGTCGCAGGTAGCGCACGGTGAGCTCGCGCGTCATGCCGGGGCCGCCGGAGAGCACGGTGGCGACCCCGAGCAGCTCGTCGATGGCCGCGGCGAGGAAGCCCCCGTGGAGAAGCCCCGGCGCCCCCTCGTAGGCGGCGCCGAAGCGACCGCCCCCCCGGACGACCCGGGCTTCGGCATCGATCTCGAACTCGAGCGGGGGCGCGACCGGGTTCGAGAGACCGACGATCGGGCCGGTGTCGAGGAAGTGCTCCATTCCCGTGTAGAGCGCGGCCGGGACGTCACCGGGCGCCAGCCGCCCCGCTGCGGCGAAGCGCTGCGCGGCTTCCCGCACCACCGGCACCAGCGCCTCCACCTCGGGGTCGGGGGCCTTGGTGCGGGGCAGGTGCTCGAGCAGCTCGCGGAGCGCGCCGGCGAGCGCTCGCTTCGGCCCCCAGATTCCGGCGGCCCCCCGTGCGGCGGCCCGGACCTGCGCGACCCGGTCGGCATGCTCTCGCTCGGCCACCCCCGTCGATTAGCAGATGTACCCGCGCGGCTCCGGAACGAGCGAGCGGCGCCGCTCCCGAGCGAACGACCCGCGCCGCTCCCGAGGGTGCCCGGCGCTCCGCTTCAACCCTCGCCGCCGCCCAGGGCCTGGCGCAGCTCGACGAATCGGCTGAGGCCGGTCTGCGTGAGTAGCCCG
>JBFIYM010000065.1:0-22139 GCA_041605395.1 Myxococcota bacterium
CCTCGTGATCCGGACCCTGCTCAAGTCGAAGATCCACCGCGCCACCGTGACCGAGGCCAACCTCGAGTACGAGGGCAGCGTCACGATCGACACCGACCTGATGGACGCCGCCGACCTGCTCTCCTACGAGCAGGTGCAGATCTACGACTGCACGAACGGGAGTCGCCTCACGACCTACGTCATCCCGGGCGAGGCCGGCTCGGGGGAGATCTGCATCAACGGGGCGGCCGCGCACCTCGTGAAGCCCGGCGACGTCGTGATCATCGCGAGCTATGCGCAGATGGACGAGGCCGAGGCGCGCCGCTGGCAGGCGCGTCGGGTCTTCGTGGACCGGGCCAACCGCCCGCGCGACTAGCCCCGCCGCGCGCCCCGGGCGGCGCGTTGGGAGCCCCGGACGGCGCGATGGCCGTTCTGGACGGCTACCCTCCGGCCGGAAATGGGCGCCAAGGGGAAGCACGGCGAGGGCGTCGCGCGCATCGCGAGCAACCGCCGCGCGCGCCACCTGTACGAGGTCGTGGAGGTGCTCGAGGCGGGGATCGCGCTGGTCGGCCCCGAGGTGAAGTCGCTGCGCGCGGGCCAGGCCACGCTCACCGACGGCTTCGCCTACGTGAAGGGTGGCGAGCTGTACCTGCGCGGGGTCCACATCCCCCACTACGCGAACGCCGGCCGCGCGAACGTGGAGCCCGACCGCGAGCGCAAGCTGCTGCTGCACCGCCGCGAGATCGCGCGCCTGGCGGGCAAGGTCGCGGAGCGCGGCCTCACGCTCGTGCCGCTCTCGCTCTACTGGAAGAACGGCCGCGCCAAGGTCGAGCTGGCGCTGGTGCGCGGCCGCAAGACGGTGGACAAGCGCCAGGCGGTCAAGAAGCGCGAGCACGAGCGTGAGATGGACCGCGCGCGGCGGCGGCACCGATGAGGGCCGTCCGTCAGGGCGCGTCGGCCTTCGCCCTGCTCGCCGGGGCGCTCGGCTGCACGGCGCCGCCCAGCGAGCCCGCGGCCTACGTGCAGAACCGCGACGACTACCTGGCCTTCCGCGCGGGCCGGGCGGGCCTGCTCGAGCCGAACTACCTGCCGTTCATGCTCTACGACGTGCCGGTGCGCCCCGTCTCGGCGCCCGAGGCGCTGCTGATCCGTCTGGGCCTGCGGACGCCGCCGGAGCGACGGCTCGTCTTCTGTCACTGGGCGCCCGAGGACCTGCCGCTCTCGGTCTGGATCGACCCGCCGACCGCGCTCGAGGCGATCGAGGAGGACACCCCGGTCGTCCGGGAGGCGCCGAGCAGCTACGTCGAGGTCGTGGAGGAGGCGCTCGCCGCCTGGCAGGACGACCTCGACGGGGCCGTGCGCTTCGAGCCCGCCGCGTCCGCGCGGGACGCCGACCTCCACGTCCGCCTGCTCGCCGAGCGCGCCCCGGAGCCCGTGGCCGACGTGCGCGTCTACGGCGCTGCCGCGGTCGGAGACTCGTGCCAGGTGCGCGGCGGAGACCCCGACCGCCAGCTCGAGGTGCGCTTCCGCGTCGGCGACGTGCGCCTCTACGTGGCCGACGCGTATGGGCTGCTGCTCCCCGAACAGGTCAAGGGGATCGCGCGCCACGAGATCGGCCACGCGCTCGGCATGCGCGGCCACAGCCCGATCCCGGCCGACCTGATGCACGAGGAGGCGGACGACCGGCGCGATCGGGCCGGCCTCGGCTTCTCCGACATCAACTCCTTCCTGTCGCTCTACGCGCTGCCGAGCGGCACGGTCTACGCGAACCCGGGTCGGGTGCGCGGGGACGAGCCCGCGAGCCTGCTGCCCGAGGGCCCACCGCGCCTCGACGTGGCCCCGCACGTCTCCACCCGCCTCGGCTTCGAGATCCAGCTGCCCGAGGGGTGGCAGCGCCAGCCGACGCCGTACGGCGTCGTCGCGGTGAACGGCGTGCCCTGGGACTACGACGCGTCCTTTCAGCTGAGCGTGTTCCGCTTCGACAGCATCGAAGCCTTCGTCGAGCGCTTCGGCCTCTCCTCCCTGGAGGGCGGCGTGCTGCTCTCGGTCGAGGACACGCAGGTGGCCGGGCGCCGCGCCCGCGTCGCCGAACGACTCACCGCGGGGGGCACGCGGGAGGTGTTGACGCTCATCGAGAGCGGGGACGGGCGCGTGCTGCTCTCGATCGCCGAGTGCGCCGCCAGCGAGGCGCGCACCTATCGGCCCTGGTTCGCGGCCGTGCTCGACAGCCTCGAGCTCGCCGGGCAGGCGACCGCGGCGCAGGACCGCGAGTACCGGCCGGAGGGCGCGCGCTAGCTCAGGCGGGCGTCAGCCGGTAGCGGATCGGCAGGTGCTTGATGCCCCCGACCAGCTGCGAGCGGAGCCGCTTCGGCTCGCCAATGATCTCGATCTCGGCCAGGCGCGGGATCAGGTACTTGAAGGCCATCTCGAGCTCGAGGCGTGCCACGTGGGCGCCCGCGCAGAAGTGCTCGCCGATGCCGAAGGCCAGGTGCCGGTTCGGGCGCCGGTCCACGCGGAACCGGAAGGGCTCGTCGAAGATCTCCTCGTCGCGGTTCGCGGACGGGTAGAAGAGCGCCAGCTGCTGGCCCTTCTTGATCTTCTTGCCGCGGATCTCGACGTCCTGCGTGGTGGTGCGCGCGAAGTGGATGATCGGGCTCGACCAACGCACGATCTCCTCGACCGCGCTCGGCAGCAGCGACATGTCCTGCTGGATGCGGCGCAGCTCGCCCGGGTGCTGGGCGAGCGCCAGCATGCCGCCGCTCGTCGCGTTCCGGGTCGTCTCGTTGCCGGCGATCACGATGATCAGGCAGTAGGCGAGCACGTCCATGAACGGGAGCTTCTCGCCGTCCACCTCGGCGTTCGCGAAGAGCGTCACGAGGTCGTCGGCCGGGTTCTTCTTCTTCTCCTCGACGAGCTTCGTGAAGTACTGGAACAGCTCGATCATGGCCTGCCGCCCGGTCTCCGCGCGGTCCTGCCCCTCCACCTGGTACTCGGGGTCGCCGGAGCCGATGGTGCGGTTCGTCCAGTCGAAGAGGAGGTTCCAGTCCGAGCGCGGGACGCCGAGCAGCCAGGCGATCACCGCGATCGGCAGCGGCGCCGCGATCTTCTCGACGAAGTCCACCTCGCCCGTCTCGCCCTGCTCGAGCAGGTCGTCGACGATCTCCTTCGCGATCTTCTCGATGTCGGCGTGCCAGCGCTTGAGCGCGCCGGGTGTGAAGCGCTTGCTCACGATCTTGCGGTAGGCGCCGTGCTTCGGCGGGTCGAGGTCGATGAGCGTCGGCGGGAACTCCCGCGCCTCGCGCGGCTGCTCCTCGGTCTGGATCAGCAGGGTGGGGCCGTTCAGGTACTTGTCGGGCTGCTTGCCGATCATCGAGATGTCGGCGTGCTTCGTGATCGCCCAGAACGGCATCACCGGGTTGTCCTCGACCCAGTGCACCGGATCCTCGCGGCGCAGCCGCGTCCAGATCTCGTGCGGGTAGCCGTTCGCCGCGTAGGCGTCGGGGTCGATGAGGGGGGAGATCGATACGGACTCGGCGGCGGCCATGGCTCCTCCAGATCGGACGCAAGGTAGCGCTGATCGCACGCCCAGTCCGGTGGCACTCGGGGCCGGAGTCTGGTCTCACTCGGGGCCGGAGGCGGCGTCGATCTCGTCGAGGGTCTGCTGGGCGATGGCCGCGTGGGGGCCCCCGAGGGCGAGCGCACGGCGCGCGGCCGCGCGGGCCTCCGCGGGCCGTCCCCGCGCCGCGAGGGTGTGCGCGAGGTTGTTCCAGGCGGCCGCCGCCCCGGGATCCAGGGCGGTCGCGCGCCGGAACGCCTCTTCGGCCTCGCCGAGGCGCCCCTGCGCCAGCGCGGCGTTCCCGAGGGCCAGCCAGGCCCCGGCGTGGTCCGGCCAGCGCCCGATCGCCGTGCGGTAGGCGCGCTCGGCCTCCGGCCAGCGGCCGGCCTGCTCGAGCCCGCTCGCCGCGCCGAGCCAGCGCTGCGCGTCCCCCACGGCCGGGAGCACGTCGGGCGGCAGCACGCTCACGGCGAAGCCGCCCGCGCGCTCCCAGGTCCGCACGAAGGGTGCGAACGCCACCCCACGCCGCGGGATGTCGCCCGAGTGGAGCGCGAGCTCCCGGGAGGCGAGGTCGTAGCCCACGGCCAGCGCGAAGTGGGGGCGGCTCAGCAACGGGGCGCGCAGGCCCAGATCCTGGAGCACGAGCACCGGGTGCCCTGCCGCGAGCTCCGCGAGCAGCTCGGCGAGGGTCTCGATGGGGACGGGCACGCGCCCGTGCGCCCGTGCGGCGGCCACCAGGCCGATCGCGAAGCTGCCCTTGCGGGCGGGCACGAACACCTCGGCGGCGAGCGACGCCGGCTGCGCGTCGACGCCGCTCCAGGCGAGCGCCATCGCGAGCGCGGCCGGCCCGCACTGGTACGCCTCGCCGGCGAAGAAGGGCGCGCTCACCGCGGCACTCTCGGGGAGCGCCGCGGTCTCCGCGGAGACGGGGAGACCCTCGGGCGTCGCGCAGCCGAGCACCGCGAGCGTGAGTGCGAGCCACCTCCGCCGCGCCCCGGTCGGGGGCGCGAGCGCCAGGCCCTCGATCAGCGCGGCGGGCCCATCTTCGGGAAGATGTCGATCACGCCGGTCAGCTCGAGGATCACGACCACCACCAGCGTGAGCGCCACGATGGCCACCGCCAGCCCCGCACTGCCGCCGGCGGGCAGCTGATCGAGGTTCCCGGCGAGCTGTGCGGCCTCTGCATCCGTGAGCAGGGCCACGCGCTCGCGAGCCTCGTCGGCATCCACGCCGAGCGCTTCGAGCTGGGCGCGCACCTCCGCGCGGTCGAGGAAGGCTCTGACCTCGGCCCGGTCGGCATCCCCGGCCGGCGACGCGGCCAGCGCGGCCTGGCTCGTCACCACGGCCGCCTGGGCGGCCGGGACCAGCGCCCCCACCCAGCAGAACGAAGCGATCAGGGCCGCGGCGAGCAGCCGGCCAGCGGTTCGGTCGGGAAGCGGTCGGAACGTCTGCATGGATCACCCTCCTGAGTGGAATGGGCGGCAAGTCTACCCGAGGACGGCCCGTGCGGGAGTCCGCTTGCGGGGGCGGGGGCCGGCTCATACCCTCAGCGGTTCGTGGGGGCGATCGGCTTCGACGGGTGGTCGAAGGCGTGCGCCGCGTGCCGAGGGGGTAACGACCTCGTTAATCCCGTTGCAGTTGGTAGTACAACTGCCGACGACAACTACGCTCTCGCTGCTTAACTAAACAAGTAGCGACGTCCGTCCTCGACGCCTTCTAGAGGGGAACGGGCGACATCAGAAGGCTGGTCCCCGGCCGCTGGCAGACCGCTACCGGAGGGCGAGATCGATGTCCGCCAAGGAGATGGCTGCTCCCGTTCCTGCGACTGGCCTCTCCGAGATCGAGCGGGAACTACGCACGTAGACGCGGGCGCTGGACGCCGCGCGGACCCGGGTTCGATTCCCGGCGCCTCCACCAAACTCCTCCCTTGTTTCTGACTGGTTGGCGCGGTCGAGCTCGGCGCGGACCACGCGGCAGGCGGTCGAGTGAGTCCGGAGCCTTGCGGCGCGCGCGACACTCCGCGACCTGCGGAGCGGGTGCGGCAGTGGGCCACAGTCGGGGCGTCCCGTCCCGCTCCGTGATGCGCGCGGAGCACCAGCGCGGCTCGCGACCGGCCCGTGCCTTGCAGTGGAGAGGGCACTGCTCCGACGGAGGAGGAGAGCGGTGCCGATGAACGCGATGGAGGACGCCTTCCGCTTCTGCGACGAGCTCGGGCCCGCCAAGATCATCCAGGTGCACGAGCCGGGCCTCGGTCTGCGCGGCGTGCTCGTCGTGGACAACGTGGCGACCGGCCCTTCGATCGGGGGCCTACGCATGGCCCCGGACGTGAGCATCGAAGAGTGCGTTCGCCTCGCGCGCGCCATGACGCTCAAGAACGCCGCGGCGGGCCTGCCGCACGGCGGCGGCAAGTCGGTGATCGCGGCCGACCCCAAGCAGCCGCTCGAGCGGAAGGAGCAGCTGGTGCGCGCCTTCGCCTGCGCACTCGAGGGCTGCGAGGACTACATCTTCGGGCCGGACATGGGCACGGACGAGGTCTGCATGGCCTGGGTCCGCGAGGAGATCGGTCGCGCGGTCGGCCTCCCGGCCGAGATCGGAGGCATCCCGCTCGACGAGCTCGGCGCCACCGGCTTCGGGCTGGTTCACGCCGCAGACGTGGCCGTGCGTGCGAGTGGGCGAACGCTCGAAGGCGCGCGCATCGTCGTCGAGGGCTTCGGCTCGGTCGGGCGCCACGCGGCGCGCTTCCTGTGCGAGCACGGGGCCGTGCTGGTCGCCGCCAGCGACTCGCGCGGGGGCAGCTTCGATGCCGGCGGCCTCGACGTCGCTGCGCTCGTCGAGCTGAAGCGTTCGGGCAAGAGCGTCGCCGACCACACGGGCGGCAAGCGTCTCGACGGCGACCAGCTGATCGACGTCGACTGCGACATCTGGATCCCCGCGGCGCGTCCGGACGTGATCCACGAGGCCAACGTGAAGCGCCTCAAGGCCGGCTTCGTCATCCCGGGGGCCAACATCGCCGTGACGCCGGGCGCCGAAGAGACGTTGCACCGGGCGGGCGTCGTGGTCGTGCCCGACTTCATCGCGAACGCGGGCGGCGTCATCTGCGCCGCCTCCGAGTACGCCGGGGCGACGCAGGCCGGCGCCTTCGCGGCGATCGAGGAGAAGATCCGCACCAACACGGAGCGGGTGCTCGAGGACTCGAAGCGGCGGCAGGTGACGCCGCGGGAGGCCGCCGTGGCACTGGCCACGCGGCGGGTGCGGCGAGCGATGGAGCTCCGCCGCTGGTCGATCTTCTGAGCGGGGTCGACGCCTGATGTACCGGATCCGCCTGCACGGCCGGGGAGGCCAGGGGATGAAGACGGCGAGCCGCATCCTGGGCACGGCCTTCTTCGAGGCCGGCTTCGAGGTGCAGGACGCCCCCCGCTTCGGCGCCGAGCGCCGCGGGGCGCCGATGTTCGCCTACGTGCGGGCCGACCGCGCGCCCATCCACGAGCGCGGCGTCATCCGCGATCCCGACCTGGTGGTGGTCGCCGACGACACGCTGGTGCCCGTCGCGGCCGCGGGCGTGCTCGTGGGCGTGGGCGAGCGCACGGTGCTGCTGCTGCACAGCGCCGAAGGGCCCGAGCTGTGGCGGGAGCGACTGGCCGTCGCGGGGCCGGTGCTGACGCTGCCGCCGGCGGGCGAGGCGCTCGATTTCGTGGGTGCCGCCTCCGCCGGGGCGGCCGCCCGCTTCGTGGGCGTGATCCCGCGCGAGGGACTCGAGCGCGCGATTCGCGAGGAGCTCGCCGAGATGCCCCTGGCGCTCGTCGAGCGCAACGTCGAACAGGGGCTCGCCAGCTTCGACGCCATGGCCCCGCACGCGGGCATCGTGTGCGAGGGCCGGGCGGCCGACGCGGCCGACCGCACGCCGCCCGACTGGGTCGAGCTGCCGTTCGAGGCCGCGCGCGTCTCGGCGCCGGCGATCCACGCCGGCGCGACCAGCGTCGAGGTGCGCACGGGGCTCTGGCGCACGATGCGCCCCGTGATCGACTACGAGCACTGCAATCGCTGCTCATGGGTGTGCAGCACCCTCTGCCCCGACAGCGCCATCCGGGTCGAGGCCGATCGCACGCCCCGGATCGACCTGGAGCACTGCAAGGGCTGCATGATCTGTGCGGCGGTCTGCCCGCCGCACGCGATCGGCGCGATCCCGGAGCGCGAGGCCGCCGCGCAGGAGCGTGGCGAGGCGGCGCCGGAAGGAGCGTCCCGGTGACGCGCACGCTCGTCACGGGCAACGGCGCAGCCGCGTGGGGGGCGCGCCTCGCCGAAGCCGACTACGTGCCCGCGTTTCCCATCACACCCCAGACCGAGATCATCGAGCAGATCGGGGCGTGGATCGACGAGGGCGCCATGGCGGCCCGGATGGTCACGCTCGAGTCGGAGCACTCGATGATCACGGCGGCGGGCGCCGCGGCCGCCACCGGCGTGCGCGTGTTCACCGCCACCTCGAGCCAGGGCCTCCTCCACGGGATGGAGATGGTGTACGGGGTCTCCGGTTGGCGCGCGCCGTTCGTGCTCGTGAACGTGTCGCGTGGCCTGGCGGCGCCGATCACGCTCGAGCCCGACCACAACGACGTGTTCGCGGCCCGCGACTCCGGCTTCCTGCAGCTGCATTGCGCGACCTGCCAGGAGGTCGTCGACGCCGTGTTGATCGGCTACCGCCTGGCCGAGGACGAGCGCGTCCGCCTGCCCGTGATCGTGAACCTCGACGGCTTCTACCTCTCGTTCACGCGCGAGCCGGTCGAGCTGCCCGCCGCCGACGCCGTGCGTTCGTTCCTGCCGCCCTTCGATCCCGCGGGTCTCGGCATTCGGGCCAGCCAGCCGACGAGCCAGGCCGTCGCCGTGCTCGGGGGCACGCCCTACTCGTACTTCCGCTACCAGGCGCACCTGGCGCAGCTCCAGGCGTTGGACGTCCACGCGGAGGTCACCGCCGAGTTCGAGCAGCGCTTCGGGCGCGCGTACCCGGCCCTCGAGGCCTACCGCACGGAAGACGCCGAGATCGTGTTCTTCATGACGGGCTCGTTCGCGACGAAGGCGAAGGACGCCGTCGACCGGCTCCGCGCCGCCGGCGAGCGCGTGGGACTCGTGCGCCCCCGGCTGCTCCGCCCGTTCCCCGCCGCACGGCTTCGCGCCGTGCTCGCTGGCGTTCGCGGCGTCGCGGTGGTCGACCAGAACCTGTCGCTCGGCAAGGGCGGCGTGCTCCACGCCGAGCTGGCCTCGGTGCTCTACGGCGTACCGGACGCGCCCGCGGTGCTCGTGAGCTTCATCGGCGGGCTCGGCGGTCGCGACATCGGGGCCGAGGAGTTCTACGAGATGGCCGCGGTCACCCGCCGCGCCGCGGACGAGGGACGCACGCCGGAGCCTCGGCTGCTCTACACCGCACGCGAGCTCCGCGAGGTGCGCAAGCTCCAGGGCATCGCGCGCGCCGAGCACGACGAGCTCGCGAACGAGGGGGAGGAGGCCCGGAGATGAGCACCAGCGGCGAGACCGCCTTTCGGCGCATGAAGGACCTGCCTTCGACGCACCTGCTGGGGGGCGGTACGGCGATGTGCGCGGGCTGCGGGGGCCTCCAGGCCATCCACGAGATCTACGACGTGCTGGGCAAGAAGACCGTGTTCGTGAACGCGGCCGGCTGCATGACCCTGCTCTCGATCTACCCGTTCACCCCCTTCCGCGGCTCCTGGCTCTACACGGCCATGGCCTGCGCGCCCGCGGGCGCCCAGGGCGTGCGCGACGCCCTGGACATCCTGCGCGAGAAGGAGCGCATCGGCCCCGAGGAGGACCTCGAGGTCGTGGTACTCACCGGTGACGGCGCGGCCTACGGGATGGGACTGGCCTCGACCTCGGGGGCGATCGACCGCGGCCTCGACTTCCTCTACGTCTGCTACGACAACGAAGGCTACGGCAACACCGGGCAGCAGTACTCGAGCGCGACGCCCCACGCCGCGCGAACGGCGACGAGTCGCGGCGCGGCCGGCTATCCCGGGGTCAAGAAGGACCTGTTCGCGATCTGGGCGGCGAACCGGCCCGCCTACGTGGCGACGGCGTGTCCGGCCGAGCCGGTCGATCTGGCGCGGAAGATCGAGAAGGCCGCGGGCCTCGAAGGGCCCCGCCTGGTGATCACCCTGGCGCCGTGTCCCACCGGCTGGCACTTCGACCCGGCCGACTCCGTCGAGATCGGCCAGCTCGCGGTGCGCACCGGCGTCTGGCCGCTCAAAGAGTACGTCGACGGCCGCGTCGTGCACACGGTGCGGCGCGGCAAGCGCGTGCCCGTCGAGGAGTACCTCAAGCGGCAGGGCCGCTTCGCGCACCTGTTCGAGCCGGTGCGCCAGGAGGAGCTCCTCCGCGAGATCCAGGCCCGGGTCGACGCGTAT
Source organism: Myxococcota bacterium (assembly GCA_041605395.1). Taxonomy (GTDB): domain Bacteria; phylum Myxococcota_A; class UBA9160; order UBA9160; family UBA6930; genus JBFIYM01. The sequence goes on from JBFIYM010000065.1 coordinate 9,943, forward strand.
TGGCAGGCGGTCGAGTGAATGGCTCGGCGGCCCACGGTACGCGCGGGACCTCTCGGCGTCCGGGACGGGACGCCCAGCGCGCCGGAGGGATTGGACGGGGCTGCCGCCGTTCCTCCCACCGCGCCTCCGGCGGGTCCGACATAGGGACAGTCCGGCAGGAAGTGAGACCACGGCCGGCCGGACCCGCGATCCACCTGCGAGGCGCGCTACTCGGAGCACTCCACCGAGCGCGGTAGCTGACGATCGCATTCGAGACCGCGGGTGACGCCACTCGACAGCACCGCGCACGCGCTGCGGGTCGCGCCTGCGAGCGCCTCATCGCGCGTCGCCGCGAGCACGGTTCGGCAGGCCGACCGGCCTTCGTAGTCGATGCAGACCGAGCACTCCACCGTGCTCTCGCTTCGCGTGGTGAGGAAGAGCACCGCGACGAATGCGCCGCCGAACACGAGGAAGAGGAGCAGCCGGACCACGGCGAGACCTTAGGGGGTTCGCGCGCGCTCGCCCCGCCGGCTGACGCCGCTTCGTCGACGAGCCGTGCCGCCTCCGTGGCGCCTCCAGGACGGCGGAGAACCCGAGCGATTCCGCGGGTGGCGGCCGGGTTCGATGCCCGGCGCTGCCGCACCCACCCGGCCTCCGCTGCAAACGCGGTTGGGCTGCTGCGCCCCCGCCGCTCTCAGCGAGGCCGCCCGCGCGCGATCGCCCTTCCGGATCGTGTCACCATGGAGCCGAATGGGACGACCGACAGCGTCGATTCTGTGCATGGCGAGAAGCGAATCTCCGTTCGTCGAGGAGTGGTTGGAGTTCCACGTCCGCCTCGGGTTCGACAGGGTGCATCTCGTCAGCACGGACGAATCCGAAAGCGAGATGGAGGATTGCCTGCGTTCGAGTGTGTTCCGCGACCACGTGGCGCTACATCACTTCGACGCGTTCCAGCCGGGCTGGCAGATGGCCTGTTACAACGCCTTTCTTCCGCGCGTCGAGGAAGACTGGCTGTTGGTCCTGGACGTCGACGAATATCTCTGCCTCGGCGAAGGCAAGGACCTGCGGAGCTTCCTCGACGCGCTGCCGGGGGACATCGGGCAAGTCCAATTCCCCTTGCTGAACGCGGTGTCGGACAGCTACTTCCACGCGAGCACGTTCGACGTGCTGCGGGATTCGAGGCAGCACGTCTCGAACCACGTCAAGAGCCTGGTTCGACGCAGGAACGTCACGCATCTGGGAATCCATGGGCACGCGATCCGAGGCGGCCGGAACGTCTCGAGTGCCCTGGTGGAAGCGCCGGCGCACAACACCCACGAGTTCGCGTTCCGCAACCCGGAGTACTATCGAGCGCATCCCTTCGTTCTCCACTTCGCTTCCCGGGGTCATTTCGACGTCTTCAACCGGATCATCGATCATCGGTTCTTCAATACGAAGAACGGATCCACCGAGAGGCGACGGCTCCGGGATTTCCTGACGCGGGAGCCCACCTGGGAGAACCTGCCGACGAGATGCCTGCTGGCGCAGTTCTACCGGACGCTGCCCAGTGTGGAGGCGGTCGCCAGGGTTCCGCGCATCGAGGCGCGAACGGACGGCGCGATGCTGACGAGGAAGTTCCTGGACAACATCCGGAAGGTGGTCGACTTCGATTGCCGGGATCCCGGGCTGGCGCATCGGGAATTCGAGGGTCGCTATCGATTCGCGCGAAAGCTCTCCCGCATGGTGTTGCCGTCGGCGGAGGGGCACGACGAGTTCCTCGGGTGCGATTCGCAACTGGAGTACGTCGGGCGGCTTCGCGAGCGGTTGACGGCCTCGGGGTAGCGGCGGGGGCTCCACCGAGATCGCTCGCGTCTGGGCTAGTGTGGCGCCGAGCAACGGGAGTAGCTGCGTGACCGACGAGAGCCCCGAAGGCGCAACGACCGGCATCCTGCTCGACCCGAAGCACCTCTCCCGCCGCTACCCTGACGCCCGCTCCGCCGAGGTGATGCGCAAGCTCGTGGGATTCTTCGAGCGCAAGGGCAAGGCTCGGCTGCTGGTGGACTACTACGACCGGCCCTGGTACGCGGACTTCCTCGAGTTCGTCGCCACCGAGCGGATCTTCGCGACGATGTGCACGCCCGAGGGCGAGGGGGCGTCGGACGCGCGCTGGGACACCTGGCGCATCTGCGAGTTCGCCGAGATCCTGGGCTTCTACGGGCTCCAGTACTGGTACACCTGGCAGGTCTCGGTGCTCGGGCTGGGGCCGATCTGGATGAGCCCCAACGAGCAGCTGCGCAAGCGCGCGTCGGCGGCGCTGGAGGAGGGCGGGATCTTCGCGTTCGGCCTCAGCGAGCGCAGCCACGGCGCCGACATCTACTCGACGGACATGGTGCTGAGCCGGGACGGAGACGGCTGGCGGGCCAACGGCCGCAAGTACTACATCGGCAACGGCAACGCCGCGGCGATCGTCTCCACCTTCGGGCGCTTCGAGGACGGCGACGACTACGTGTTCTTCGCCGCGGACCCGAAGCACGAGAGCTACCACCTCGTCCAGAACGTCGTGGCCAGCCAGAACTACGTCTCGGAGTTCGAGCTACGCGACTACCCGGTGCGCGAAGAGGACATCCTGCACCGCGGTCGAGCCGCCTGGGATGCGGCGCTCAACACGGTGAACATCGGCAAGTACAACCTGGGCTGGGCCTCGATCGGAATCTGCACCCACGCGCTCTACGAGGCCCTGGCCCATGCCCACAACCGCTTCCTCTACGGCATGCGGGTCACCGACATGTCCCACGTGCGGAGGATGTTCGTGGAGGGCCACGCGCGTCTCGTGGCCATGAAGCTCTTCGCCTTGCGCGCGGCCGACTACCTGCGCAGCGCCTCGCGCGAGGACCGCCGCTACCTGCTCTACAACCCGATGGTGAAGATGAAGGTCACGACCCAGGGTGAAGCCGTGATCGATCTCCTCTGGGATGCGATCGCGGCCAAGGGCTTCGAGAAGGACACGTACTTCAGCCAGGCAGCGGTCGACATCCGTGCGCTGCCGAAGCTCGAGGGCACGGTGCACGTGAACATCGCGTTGATCGCGAAGTTCATGCCGAACTTCTTCTTCAACCCGGCGGAGTACCCGGAGGTCGCGCGCCAGGACCACGGCCGGAACGACGACTTCCTGTTCGACCAGGGAAGCACGCGTGGCCTCTCCCAGATCCGGTTCCACGACTACCGTCGCGCCTTCGACGGCGTGGACCTCCCGAACGTGCGGATCTTCGCGGAGCAGGTCGAGGCCTTCCGCGCGCTGCTCGAGGCGGCGCCCCCCGGCGCGGACCAGATGAAGGACGTGGACTTCCTGCTGGCCGGCGGGGAGATCTTCGCCCTGGTCGTCTACGCGCAGCTGATCCTCGAGAACGCCCGCCTCTACGGGATCGACGACGACCTGCTGGACCAGATCTTCGAGTTCATGGTGCGCGACGTCGCCGAGCACGCGCTGGGCCTCCTGACCCAGCCGTCGAGCAGCGAGACCCAGCAGGCGCGCTGCCGCGACATGCTGCGCAAGCCCGCGCACGACGCGGCGCGCTACGGCCGGGTCTGGCAGCGCCACGTCGAGCCCCTCGACGGCGCCTACGCCATGAACCCCTGAGCCGCGAGCGCCTTCGTGTCTTAATTTAAATTATATTTTTTATTGACATACTATAGACAGTCCGTATCCTCCAGCCATCAACCGAACCCTTGGAGGATCCGACATGGCGAACCACAACCCGAACCCCGCAGCCCAGAGCACCCAGTGGCCGGACCTGGCCGTGGGCCTGTACGACCGGCTCACCGGACGCCAGGCCGAGATCACCTACCAGCTCGAGAACTTCGAGATCCAGGTCCCGAGCGAGGCCGGCCCCGAGGCGGTCCACGCGCCCTGGCGCGTCAGCGGCACGCTCCGGATCCGCACCCAGGACCTCGCCTGAGGTGCGGCAGACCGGCCCGCAGCTCGAGGTCGAGGGAGCGTTCGACGTGACGTTCGGGTCCGGGCGATCCGCCCGGCTCCTGGTCAAGGACTCCCACCTCGAGCTGTGTGTGCCGGGCTGGCGGGACGCGCGCGGCTTCCGGACGGCCACTCGCGCCGGAGGGAGAGGAAGCCTTGCCGAGCGGCTCGCGCCGCGAATGCGTGAGCGGGGCCTGACAGCTGCCGTCACCGTGCGCGGAGAGACCATCGCAGTCCTCGACCAGAAGCCTCCCGGCCTCGCCGCTCGTCTGGTGCGCACCTACCCCCTGCGTCCCCGTTGGCGTGGCCTGCTGCGCTCCGTCGTCCTGGGCTGGCCGGGAGCGTCCCTTCGCACCGTGAGGTAGGCGCAGGCTCCGAAGATCGGCAGCAGCAGGCTGGCCCACACCCACGCCCGCCCACGGCCGCTGCGGCGCCTGTCCTGCGCTACCAGGAGCGGCACCAGGACCACGAAGAACGCCTCGTCGACCAGCATGGCATGGGTGAAGTAGTCCGTCTGGAACTGCGCCCAGACAGCGCCCAGGTCTCCCGTCCGGCCCTCCCAGAGCGCACCCAGCGTGATCGCCGCGATCGCGACTGCGAGCAGCGGCGACCGGGCCGCCCGCTCGAGCGGCGTCCGGGTCCGGATCGCCTCGACCTCCGCGGGCCGAAACGCCTGGTAGAGCAACACCATGCTCGGGCCCAGCACCATCGTCGAGAGCGCGAACGGCCAGGCCGGGATTCGCCGGCCCTCGCCGTCGACGAGGATCAGGGCCGCCAGCAGCAGGCTCCACATCCCGAACAGGACGAAGACCGTGTACACGGCGGGCTCGATGGCGGAGAGGTCGCGCGTCGCCATCGCCGCGATGCGCCTCCACGTGTCCGGCTGCCAGTCGGGCATCGTGAGGAGCGAGTGCGCGTTGAGCGCCGCGAACGCAGCCAGGTAGATCGCTCTGCGAAGCATGGGTCCTCGCACTCCGACGCCCGGCGAACGAGTCGGGCCTAGAGCGGGGGCAGGCCGGTGAGCTTCTCCGTCAGCTCCCAGACCTGCCGCCCCAGCGCTCGGTCCAGGGCGTGCCGAGCGGGCCTCTCGTCGATCGTCAGATTGAAGAAGCGACCGCTCACGCCCTCCAGGGCAGGGTCGGCAGCGAGCCAATGGATCGCGCGCCCCGCGACCTCGGGATCGGCCAGGGTGCGGTCGATCACGAGCCGCTTGAAGGTGCGGTAGAGCCAGCCGTTGTTGGTGCCGATGTTCGAGCGAACCGAGCCGGGATGCATCGCGTTGATGGTCACGCCCGTTCCTGCGAGGCGGTCCGCGAGCTCCCAGACCGTCAGGAGCTGTGCCGTCTTGGACGCCCCGTAGCCCCGAAGGCCCGTGTAGTGGCGCCGCTCCCAGTTCAGGTCGTTCGGGTCGAGCCCGTTGAAGCGATGGCCCTGGGAGTTGACCTGGAGGATGCGGGCCGGAGCACTCGCCTTCATCCGGCCGAGGAGAAGTCGCGTGAGCAGGAACGACGCCAGGTGGTTCACGGCGAAGGCGGCCTCGATGCCGTCCGGCGTGACGACCCGGCGCGTCGAGTGGAGGCCGGCGTTGTTGACCAGCACGTGTACGGCGGCGAAGCGCTCCTGGACCTCGTCGGCAGCCCGGCGCACGTCTTCGAGCCGCGCCAGGTCGGCCAGGACGATCTCGACCGGCGCCTGCGCGACCTCCCTCAGCCGCGCTCGAGCCGCCTCGGCGCGCTCGGGGTTGCGGCAGACGAGAACGACGCGGGCGCCGAAGCGCGCCAGGCGCCGGGCGGCCTCGAAGCCGACGCCCGAGTTCCCCCCGGTGACGACGCAGACCCGGCCATCGAGGCGGGCCTGACTGGTCTCCTGGGGCGCCCGCTCGTTGGCGAGGAACTGCAGCTGCTCGGGCAGCTTCATCGATCCCGCCTCAGGCGAAGAGCCGCCGCATCAGTGCGGGGTAGAGCGTTCGCATCCCCGGCACGCCTGCGAAGATGTCGCCCCAGAGGTCGTAGTAGTCACGCTGGCCCACGATCCGTCCGTCTTCGTGCAGCGTGAACTTCGAGCAGCCGTGCATCGGCGTCATGGGCGTACGGCGGAACTCCAGCGTCATCGTCCACTGCATGAAGAAGAAGCGATTCCCGACCAGCAGCTCTTCGATGTCGAAGTGGAGGCGCGTGCAGCGGCCCGCCAGCTTCGCGCACATCTCCCGAAACGCCTCGATGCCCTCGTGGCGCTGGATCGGGTCCTGGAACACGATGTCGGGGTGATAGTACGGGTAGATGTTGGCCCAATCAGGCTTGCCGTCGGTGTTGTAGGTCCGCGTCCAGACGTCGCGGATGGTGGCATCCGTGAGCGGAAGCCGCTCTCCATCTCCCGTCTCGAACGTGCGATCGCTGAATTCACTCATCTGGTTCCCTCGGTGCTGGAGCGCACCCTCTAGAGCGTCTGCCAGCGGCCCGCGAGCGCGCGCGCCGCCCCGAACAGGACCAGTGCGGACGCAGCCAGGACGGCCGCCTGGGGTGCCAGGTCCGCGAGCGGACGCTCGAGCCAGAATACCTTCATGTAGCCGTCGAGCGCCCAGGCGTTGAAGGTCAGCAGCCCGATCTGCTGGAGCTCCTCGCTCATGACGTAGCGGGGGATCATGCTTCCCCCGAGCGCCGACATGCAGAGAACGACGACGATGGCGACGCCGTTGAGCTGGGCGCGGGATCGGCAGGCTGTGGCCAGGAGCAGCGCGAAGCTGCTCGCGGCCATCGCCGTCACGACCGTCATCACCCCGAAGCCGGGGAGATGGCCGGTGAGATCCGCGTCGAAAGCGGCCTGACCGAAGGCGAACATCGCGGTCACCTGGACGACGCCGAGGCAGGTCAGGAAGAGCCACTTCCCGAGCAGCAGGCCCGTCATGGTCGCGCGCGTGGCGAGCAGACGCTCGAGGGTGCCGGTCTGCTCCTCGTCGATCAGCGTCCCCGCGGCGCCGACGGCACCGAACAAGAGGAACATCACGGCAATGCCGGCAGCGTGCACGGCCACGACGGGGTTGCTCTTGTCCTCGGCCAGCAGATCGACCACGTGGACCGGCAGCGCCTCGGCCTCCGGTTCCGGCCCGCCGAGTGCCACGGCGGCGGCCTGCTGGACGAGCAGGGCCTGGATGATTCGCCCGGCGATCGGATCGGAGGTGTCCAGGAGGATCTCGAGGGGCAGGGCGGGCGGGCGGACGGCGCGACCGGCGGCCTCCGGCTGCGGCCAGCCCGGCGGAATCACGATCGCGGCCTTCGCGAAGCCGCCGCGAATGGCGTGCTCTGCGGCCTCGCGCGTCACCGGCGCACCGGGCTCCCCTCCCGGCCAATGGAGACGCAGGCCCGCCTGCTCGCCGAGTCGCCGACCCAGCTCGCGGCCCGCACCGCTCCCGTCCTCGTCGGCGATCACGATCGGGAGCTCGCGGGTCGTGCCCACGCCGCGATCGAAGATCAGCGTGAAGACGGTGAAGAACGCGATCGGCACGAGGAAGGTGAGGAGGATGTCCACCCGGCTGTGAAGCAGATTCAGCACGCCAGTGCGGAAGACGGGGCCGATCACTCGCGAAGCTCCCGCCCCGTCAGGTGGATGAACACGGCGTGCAGGTTGGGCGCTTCGATCTCGAAGTCACGGATTCGGTGGTGGACCGATTCGAGTGCGGCGAGTGCGACCGGCAGGTCCTTCCCGACGTCTTCGGTCTCGATGACGGCCTCTGCGGAATGGCTGCCCGGCAGGATGCCCGGGATGGGCTGCTCGAGGGGCCGGTCCAGGCGCATGACCACCCTTCGTCTTCGGCCGACGGTGCGTTCGACCAGCTCGGGCACCGTTCCCTCCTCGATCACGCGCCCGGCGTCGAGGATCGCCACGCGATCGCTGCGCGTTTCGGCTTCGTCCAGGTGGTGGGTGGCCATCACGAAGGCGGTTCCCTGGCTCCCCAGCTCGTCGAGCATGTCGTAGATGCGCTCGCGGCTCTGGGGGTCCACGCCGGCCGTCGGCTCGTCGAGCAGCGCGACCCGGGGCCCGTGCAGCACCCCGCAGGCGAGGTTGATGCGGCGCTTCATCCCGCCGGAGTAGGTCGCGATTCGGTCGCGCGCGCGAGCGCTCAAGCCGACCCACTCCAGCGCCCACTCGACGCGGCGCGCGAGCTCGCTTCCGCGTAGGCCGTACAACCTCCCGAAGATCTCCAGGTTGGCGCGCGCAGTCAGCGCCGGGTAGAGCGCGATGTCCTGCGGGACGAGGCCCAGGTGCTCGGCCCGGAGCGCGGGGGAGAGCGGCTCGCCCCAGAGCCGGATGCGGCCGTGGTCCGGGCGCACGCGGCCCGAGACGCAGCGCACGAGCGTCGTCTTCCCCGCTCCGTTGGGGCCGAGCAGGGCCAGGCGTTCCCCCGAATCGATCTGCAGGGAGACCTCCCGCAAGGCCACCTGCTCCCCGTAGCGCTTGGAGACCCGTTCGATCTCGAGCGCGGGAGTCCCGTCGTCCCGAGGACGGAAGATCCGGGCCGCGGTAGGTGCCGTAGGTTTCGCCCTCACCGCCCGACTCGGGTCCAGAAGGAAAGGGGAGGGTTGCACTTCGAGACGGGGTCCGCACGAGCTGTCGCGCGGCCGACAGCCCCGCAAGCGGCCGGGCCCCTACACTGCCGGGCACGCCCGGAGGCATGGGCGCGGAGGTCCGTGCATGAAGCGGCTCCTGGTGCTGCGCCACGCCAAGGCCGCACGGCCAGCCGGGGTCGAGGACCATGCCCGGCCGCTCTCGCCGCGCGGCATCTGGGCGGCGGAGGCCATGGCCGAGCACTGTGCGCCGCGGCTCCACGCCGTCGACGTCGCGCTCTGCTCGTCGGCGATCCGCACGCGGGAGACACTCCGGCTGTTCGAACGCCATCTGCCGCCTTCGTGCAAGATCGTGCTCGACGACGCCCTCTACCCCGGCGACCCGGATGCGGCGGTGGCGGCGCTGCGGCGCGTCGCGGATCGCTCCGAGACGGCGCTGCTCGTCGGTCACGAGCCGGGGCTGTCGGATCTCGTCGAACGGCTGTGTGGCGAAGCCGGGAGCCGCAAGGCGCAGCGGCGTCTCGCCAAGGGCTTCAAGACGAGCTCCCTCGCGACCCTCGAGCTCGGGATCGACCGCTGGCGCGAGCTGCGGCCCGGCGTGGGCCGGCTGCGCGCTGCGATCCGGCCGAAGGATCTGCGCTAGGCGCTTCGGGTCTCGAAGCGGACTCGAGCCGCGCCTCGAGCGCGCTCACCATGGTTCGCAGCACCACGAGCCGGGCGTGGCGCTTGTCGTTCGCGGCCACGACCGTCCAGGGCGCCTCGTCGGTCGAGGTACGCTCGAGCATCTCGTCGATCGCAGCGTCGTAGTCCTTCCAGAGCCGTCGGTTGCGGCGATCGTCGTCGGTGAGCTTCCAGCGCTTGTGCGGAACGCGCTTCCGCTCCTGGAAGCGGCGCTTCTGCTCTTCGCGGTCGATCCGGAGCCAGTACTTCACGAGCACCGCGCCGTGGTCGACCAGCTGGTGCTCGAACTCGTTGATCTCGTCGTAGGCGCGACGCCAATCGGGCTCCATCGTGAGCTCCTCGACCCGCTCGACCAGGACGCGGCCATACCAGCTCCGGTCGAACAGGGTGACGGAGCCGGCGCGCGGGACGCGCCGCCAGAAGCGCCACAGGTAGTGGTGCATCAGCTCCTCGTCCGAGGGCGGTCCCGTGCGCACGACGTCCACCCGGCGCACGTCGAGGGCCGCCACCACGCGCCGGATGGCGCCTCCCTTGCCCGCCGCGTCGCGGCCCTCGAATACGCCGATGAGGGAGATGCCGGCCTCGCGCGCGCGCCGGTGGAGCTCGTTCAGCTCACCCTGGAGGCGAACCAGCTCCTCCCGGTAGCTCTCCTTCGCCAGCTTCCGCCCGGCGTCGGCCGCGCCGGCTCCGGAGGCCTGGCTGGGCGGATCCAGGGCCAGCGCGGGCTCCGTGGGCCGGGGCGTGCCCCCCTGGGACACGATGTGCGCGCGCAGGGCGGTCAGGAGGGCACTCCCCGCTTCGATGGCGCGGCGGTGATCGTCGCTCGCCTCGATCAGGTTCCAGCGGCACGGGTCGGTGTGCGTGGCAGCGAGGATCTCCTCGGCGGCGCCGGCGAACTCGTCGTAGCGGGACCAGTTGGCCCAGTCCTGGGGGGTGACGCGCCAGCGCCGGAGCGGGTCCTCCTCGAGCACCCGGAATCGCCGCTTCTGCGCCTCCGCATCGAGATGGAGCCAGAGCTTGAAGATGAGCATGCCATCGTCGGCGAGCATGGCTTCGAAGCGCCGGATCCGCTCGAGCGCGTCGGCGAGCTCCGCGTCGCTCCCGCCGTTGGCACGTTGCATGATGACGGTCGAGTACCAGGCCGAGAGGAAGATCGCGATACGGCCGCGCGGGGGGAGCCTGCGCCAATAGCGCCAGAACGCGGGCCGCTCCGTCTCTTCGTGCGACGGCTCGTCGAACGCGTGGGTGCGGATCCAGCGGGGGTCCATCCATTCATTGAAGAGCTGGACCGTCTCGCCCTTGCCGCCGCCGTCCACGCCCGCGATCAGCAGCACGGCGTGGGTCCCGGCTTCGTGCAGATCCATCTGCGCACCCAACAGCGCCTGTCGAAGTGCGCGTGCCCGCTCGCGGTACTCGCTTTTCGAAAGGGGCGCCGCGGCGACGCGGCGGGTGGGCCAGTCCATCGGGGCGGATTCTAGACGAGGCAGGCAAGGTTCGGTGAAGAACTGGTTTCGGGTGTCGGCTGGATGACACCGGAGCGGCCCCGGATCGGCGATCCTTCGAGCGGGGCGCGCCGGATTGCGCGTGCCCCGGTGGTTCCGCCATGTCGTCTCCCGAAACGAGCCCGCAAGCCCCGCTGCTCTCCCTGCTCGCCGAGGCCGGGGAGGGCGACGGCGCCGTGCTGGCGGAGCTGCCCGGGCCCGCCGCTGCCGACGAGGATCCACTCGACTCGCCCGAACTGTTCCTGAACCGGGAGCTCACCTGGCTCGCGTTCAACGGCCGGGTGCTGGCGCGGGCCGAAGGGCCGGAGGTTCCGCTGCTCGAACGGGTCAAGTTCCTGGCCATCGTCGGCTCGAACCTGGACGAGTTCATCATGAAGCGGATCGGGGGCCTGAAGCAGCAGCAGGCCGCCGGCATCCAGTCGCTGACCGTCGACGGCCGGACCCCCGAGCAGCAGATCGCCGAGTGCTACGAGCGCGTGCGCGAGCTGGAGGCCCGCCAGCGGGCCCTCCATCGACGCTTGCACCTCGAGCTCTCTGCAGCGGGCCTCGACATCGCCGCCTACGACGATCTGGACGCCGATCGGCAGCGCCAGCTGCGCGACTACTACTGCGAGAACGTCTTCCCGCTCGTCACGCCGCAGACGTCGGATCCGGCGCACCCGTTCCCGTTCGTCTCCAACCTCTCCCTGAATCTCCTGGTACGCTACGCCGAATCACCCAGCGCTGCATCCTCGATCGCGCGCATCAAGGTCCCGGTCGGTCCCGGGGTGCCGCGCTTCCTGGCGGTCGACGGCGGTCGGGGCTTCGTGACGCTCGAGAGCGTCATGATGGGCAACCTCGACCTGCTGTTCCCGGGCGCGCTGATCGAGAGCTGCGCGCTGTTCCGGGTGACCCGGAACGCGAACGCAGAGCGCGCGGAGGAGGAGGCCGACGATCTGCTCGCGTTGATCGAGACCGAAATGCGCGACCGCCGCTTCGCGCCGATCGTTCGGCTCGAAGTCAGCCACGACATGCCGAGCCAGCAACGGGGCATGCTCGCTGCAGAGCTCGGGCTCGACGAACATGCCGACCTGTTCGAGGTCGAGGGCCTGTTCCAGATGCGTGACCTGATGGAGCTGACGCGGGTCGCCACGCCCGAGCTCCACGATCGGCCCTTCGCGCCCCTCGATCACCCGGCCTTCGCGCGGGAGGATCGCTCGACCTTCCACGCCATCCGCGACGCCGGGGCCGTGCTCGTCCACCATCCCTACCAGTCGTACACGACGTCCGTGGAACGGTTCCTCCGGGACGCCAGCCGCGATCCCAAGGTCCGCGCGATCAAGATGACGCTGTACCGGACGGACGCCGGGTCGAAGGTGATCGACTACCTGATCGACGCCGCGGGCAACGGAAAGCAGGTCGCGGCCGTGGTCGAGCTCAAGGCGCGTTTCGAGGAGGCCGCCAACATCCGCTGGGCCAACCAGCTCGAGGAGGCGGGCATCCACGTCACGTACGGCGTGGTGGGGCTCAAGACCCACTGCA
>JBFIYM010000066.1:0-22100 GCA_041605395.1 Myxococcota bacterium
GGTGCCGGGCTCGAACGCCTCCGACTCCACCGAGATCTACCAGGAGGGGATCCGGATTCCGCCGCTCAAGCTGTATTCGGCGGGGGAGCGCGACGAGACTATCTGGGCGCTGGTCGAGCGAAACGTCCGTATACCCGTCCAGGTCTTCGGGGACCTGCGTGCGCCGCCCAAGGCCGGCGTGCCGCCGGCCGGCCGGCTCGACCTCGCGAGCCCGGGCGGCGACCGACCCGTGGAGCTGCTGCTGATGCGGCAGCTGGCCAGCTACCTGAAGACAGTGATCTTCATGCTCGGCCCCGACGGCGCCCCGCTCTTCTACAACGAGTCGGCCGAGCAGCTCGTGGGACGCCGCTTCGACGAGGACGACGAGATGAGCGCCCAGGAGTGGACGGCGCTGCTCCCGATCGCCAACGAGGCGGGCGAGGCGCTCGCCTTCGAGGAACGCCCCATGATCGTTGCGCTCGTCGCGCAGCGCCCGGCGCACCGGCGCTTCTCGATCCGCGGCTTCGACGGGCTCCCGCACGACATCGAGGGGCTCGGCTTCCCGCTGGTCTCCCAGGAGGGTCGGCTGGTCGGCTCGGTCGGCATCTTCTGGGAACGGGCCGCCGCATGAAGGTGCGCCTGTGGGGAACGCGCGGGTCGATCGCGACGCCGGGGCCGGAGACCATGCGCTACGGCGGCAACACGAGCTGCGTCGAGGTCCGGGGCCGCGACGGCTCGCTGCTGGTGCTCGACGCCGGGACGGGGATCCGCCGCCTCGGGGCCACCCTCGGCCCCGAGGTCGAACGCATCGACCTGCTGCTCACCCACCTGCACCTCGATCACATCGAGGGGCTCGGCTTCTTCGCGCCGATCTTCCGGCGCGATCTCGAGATGCACATCTGGGGGCCGGCCTCGACCACGCTCGACCTGCGCGCCCGCCTCGGTCGCCTGCTCTCGCCGCCCCTCTTCCCCGTGCGCCTGCGCGACCTGCCCTGCCGGCTCCAGCTCCACGACGTGGCGACCCTCGATGAGTTCCAGGTCGGCAGCCTCGCCGTCCGGAGCGCCCTGGTCTGCCACCCGGGGCCCACCGTGGGCTTCCGGATCACGGAAGGGGACGCGTCGCTGGCCTACCTCTCCGACCACGAGCCCGCGCTCGGTGCGGTCGACTTCCCGCAGCACGCCGACTGGACCTCCGGCTTCGAGCTGGCGGCCGATGCCGACCTGCTCATTCACGACGCGCAGTACGGCGACGAGGAGTACGCGGGGCGCGTGGGCTGGGGGCACTCGGCCCTCCACGACGCGCTCACCTTCGCGAAGTTGGCGCGCGCCCGGCGCGTGGTCCCCTTCCACTACGACCCCGCCCACACCGACGCCGAACTCGATCGACGCTTCGAGGCCGCGCGCCAGGGAGAGCCCCTCCCGTTCGAGCTCGTGCCGGCCGTCGAGGGAGCCAGCTTCGAGCTCTAGTCGGGCCGCCGCCGCGCGCCGAGCGCGCGCTCGAGCCAGACGTAGGCGAAGCTGGCACCGCTGTAGAGGTGATGGAGCAGCTGGAGCGGGACGGCGCCGAGCGCGAAGCCGAGGCCGCGCTCGCGCGCGAGGAAGCGCAGCCAGTCGAGGTTCAGCCCGAGCGCGAGCGCGAGCGACGCCAGCGCCGTCGCGCCGGCCGCCCCGCTCCACGGGGCGCCCAGCGCGGACAGCAAGGCGACGCCCGTCGCGGCCACGCACAGCCGCTGACGCCGGCTCACGTTGAGGTCGTCCGGCAGATCGCCGCGCGCGAGGATGAGCCGGGCCCAGGGGATCGCCCGGCGCCGTACGTCCGTTTCGATCATCGAGGCCAGGGTCCAGCGCTTCAGGTGCGTGCCCTGGATGGCGGGATCGACGCGGATGCGGTGGCCGGCCGCGCGCAGGCGGGTGCCGAGCTCGATGTCCTCGATGGCGACCGCGAAGTCACCCTCGTCGAAGCCCCCGACCGCCTCGAACGCCTCCCGCCGCACGGCGCCGCAGCCGGCCCAGAAGGTCGAGGCCTCGGGCGCGGCGTGCTGATGCGTGTAGTGGTGCAGGAGGTTCCGGTACTGGCTGACCAGCCCGGGCGCCCGCGGCGCCGCGTCGTAGGAGCCGAACCAGGCGGCGACGTCGGCGTGCGTCGCAAAGCGCTCGAGCAGCCTCGCGATGGCGTCGGCGTGGAGCAGCACGTCCGAGTCGACGAAGAGCAGGATCGCCGCCCGCGCGCGGGCCGCGCCGGCGTTGCGGGCCACCGCCGGGCCAGCCCGCTGCGGGAGGTGCACGGTCTCGACGCCGAGCCCGTGGAGCACGGCGGGCGTCGCGTCGGTCGAGCCGTCGTCCACCACCAGGATCTCGGAGGCCACCCCTGCCGCCGCCCGCCGCACCGCCGCCACGCACTCGGCAATCTCCTCGGGCCGGTTGTGGACCGGAATGATCACGGAGAGCGCGGGCGGGCCGTCGGCGGCGGGGCGCGCCGGCAGGTCGGTCGGCGAGCTCGGCTCCACGGGGGCCGAACCCTAGCAGCGACAGGGCCGAACCCGTGCAGCGACAGTCCGGCTACGGTCCCGGGCGCGGAGGATGCGTGGCGAGCGAGTGCATCGTGATCGGAGCGGGACCGGCCGGGCTCACGGCCGCCCACGAGCTGCTCCGGCTCGGCCTCCCCGTCCGGGTGCTCGAGCGCGACACCCAGGTCGGCGGCATCGCCCGGACGGTCGAGTACGGCGGGGCCCGCTTCGACATCGGCGGCCATCGCTTCTTCACGCAGGTGCCGTGGGTGCAGGCCTGGTGGGAGGAGCGCCTCGGCGCGGACTTCCTGCGTCGGCCCCGGCGCTCGCGCATCCTCTACCGCGGTCGCCTCTTCGACTATCCGCTGCGGCCCGTGAACGCGCTCCTCGGCCTGGGCCCCGTCGAGGCGCTCCGCATCGGAGCGAGCTACCTGCGCGCGCAGCTCGCGCCCGCGCGCGAGGAGCGGAGCTTCGAGGACTGGGTCAGCCGCCGCTTCGGGCGCCGGATGTACGAGATCTTCTTCAAGACCTACACGGAGAAGGTCTGGGGCATGCCCTGCTCGGAGATCGGCGCGGACTGGGCGGCGCAGCGCATCCGGAACCTCGACCTGTTGACCGCGGTGCGCGAGGCGCTCCTGCCCCGCCGCGGCGCCGACGTCGTGAGCCTGATCGAGGAGTTCCACTACCCGCGGCTCGGCCCCGGCATGATGTGGGAGCGCGTCCAGGCCGAGCTCGAGGCCGCGGGCGTTCCCGTGCGGCTGGGCGTCGCCGTCGAGCGCGTGGTGCATCGCGACGGGCGCGTCCTCGCCGTCGAGGTCCGCGACGCGGACGGCCGCCCCGAGCGGATCGAGGGCTCGCACTTCCTCTCCTCGATGCCGCTCCGCGACCTCGTGCGCGCCCTCTCGCCCGCGCCGCCGGCCCCGGTGGCGGCGGCGGCCGAACGTCTGCGCTACCGCGACTTCCTGACCGTGGGCCTGATCGTGGAGCGCGCAGCGCTGTTCGCCGACAACTGGATCTACGTCCACGAGCCCGAGGTCCGAGTGGGCCGGATCCAGAACTTCGGACGCTGGAGCCCGGACATGGCGCCCGGACCGGCACGGAGCGCCATCGGCCTCGAGTACTTCGTCCAGGAGGGGGACGAGCTCTGGAGCCTGCCGGACGCCGCGCTGGTGGCGCTCGCGACCCGCGAGTGCAGCGCGCTCGGGCTGGTGCGCGCCGACGAGATCTCGGACGGCGTCGTGATCCGGATGCCGAAGGCCTATCCCGTCTACGACGCGGCCTACCGGGAGTCGCTCGCCCGGATCCGCGGCTACCTCGAAGGCTTCCCGAACCTGCAGCCCATCGGCCGCAACGGCCAGCACCGCTACAACAATCAGGACCACTCGATGGTGACCGGCGCCCACGCCGCGCGGAACCTGGCCGGCGCGGCGCTCCCGGTCTGGGACGTGAACGTCGACGCCAGCTACCACGAGGCGGGCGACCGCGCCGTGCCCGGCCCCGTCGCGCCGCCGCGGCTCGTCGCGCTCCTCGAGCAGGCCTTCGCGCGCTACGACCCGGTGGCGCTCGGGACGGCGCTCGGCGCGGTGGCGAGCGTCGGGCTGTTCGCGGCGTCGGCGCTGCTGCTGTTGCGCGGCGGCGAGGTGGTGGGCCCGAACCTGGCCCTGCTCGGCCACTACCTGCCCGGCTTCGGCATGACGTGGCCGCGCGCCGCGCTGGGCGCGCTCGAAGCCGGGGGGCTCGGCTTCGCGATCGGCTACGCGCTCGCGCGCCTGCTGAACCTGCTGGTCGGGCTCCAGCTCCGCAGCCTGCGGCGTCGGCTCGAGCGCCTCCAGGCCATCCGCGCGACCGGGGGGGAGCTCCCGTGATCGCCGCGGGCAGCGCTCCCCCGTTCGTCGGGCGCGGGCGCCCATGAGCGCGAAGCGGCCGGCCGAGCTCAGCGCCGAGGAGTGGGCGCTGGTCGAGGGGGCGATCGCACGCCTCCGGGCCGGCGTGCTGGCGGCGACCGGTGCGCTGGCCGGCGGCGTCGGTCTGGCGCTCGCGACGCTGTGGCTGGTCGTCCAGGGGGGCGACCCGGTGGGGCCCCACCTCGGTCTGCTCGCCAACTACTTCCCGGGGTACACGGTCACGGGACGCGGCGTCGCGGTGGGCTTCCTCTACGGCGCGCTCAGCGGCGCACTCGCGGGCGGGGCGTTCGGTTGGATCTACAACCGCGTCGCGGCGCTCCGATCCCGCCCGCGCGGCACCCCCTAGCGTGGCGCGCGGGCCGGCTCGCCCCGCGGACCGGGCCTGGTGGGTCGCAAGCGACCGGGCCTGGTGGATCGAGAACGATCGGGCCTGGTGGGTGGCCGCGTTCGGCTGCGTGGCGCTCGCCGTCCCGCTGCGACTCGCGCTCTTCGCGGGCTATGGGCTGGGCGACGATCCCAACTTCATCGCCGCCGCGATCGACTTCCTCGAGTACGGCCGTCTCGACCTCTCGAACCCCTACCACCTGCGGCCCCTGTTCGTGCTGCCGCAGGCCCTCTCCTTCCACCTGCTCGGCATCGACGACTTCTCGCTCGTCCTCCCGACGTTCGTGGCGGCGATCGGCACCCACGCGCTCGGCGTCACGCTCGCGGGCGCCGCGTTCGGCGCGCGCGGCGCCTGCTTCGTGTCGCTGCTCTGGCTCACGACGCCGTTCGAGTCGCTCACCGCCACCGCCGCAGTGCCCGACCACGGGCTCGCGCTGTTCCTCACTGCCGCCGCGGGCTGCTGCTGGCGCGGACGGCGTTCGGCAGCCGCGGGCTGGATGGTGGCGGGGGCGGCGCTCGTGCTGTGCGGCGTGGCGGTCAAGCTCCCGGCCCTGGGCATCCTCCCGAGCTTCGCGCTCGCGACGGCGCTCGCCGGGCCGCACTGGCGCCGCTGGCTGCCCTTCTGGGCGACGCTCGCCCTCGCCGCGGCCCTCGGCGCGCTGGCGTTCCTCACCGTCGCGGCCGACGCCCGGGGCTGGCTGGCGCGCATCCTCGAGATGGCGTGGCCCGATCCCGGGCTCCGGAAGCTCGCCGCCTACCCCCGCCTGCTGCTGCTCCGGGACGACCACCACCACTTCATGTTCGGCGCCGCCGGCTGGCTCGCGATCGCGGGCGTGCTCGCCGCAGCGTGGCGCCGCCCCGGCGGCGCCCGGCCGCGCGGGGCCTCCCTGGTCCTTCTCTCCGGCTCCTATCTGGCCGTCTTCCTGTTCCTGGCCGGGGCGGTCGAGTTCCCGCGCGTGTTCCGCTACCTCGCGCAGGTCGCACCGGCGCTCTACCTGTGCGGCGGCTTCTTCGTGGCGCAGCTCTACGCGCGCTCGCGGACGGCGGCACTCGCGGTGCTCGGGCTGGCGGCGGCGTTCGGCCTCCAGCAGACGCTACCCGTGACGGAGCCCTCCCGTGACCCGAACCGCGACGGCCGCGTGCTGACGGCCTTCCTGGCCGCGGAGCGCATTGCGCCGGGCGTCGTGATCCAGGGCGACTTCTGGACCTGCGCCCGCATCCGCTGGCTGCTGGATCCGGCCTCGCGAGACTGGCGGTTCCACTGCCCGACGTTGCGGAAGCGGAACGAGAAGCGTGCATTCCTCGAGGGCCTCGAGAGCGGCTACCTGATCACCGGGGGCGGCACCCTCGCCTGGTACACGACGGGGAAGTGGACCCTCGCGCTGGACGAGACCCGCTTCTCCCCGCCACCGCCTGGCGGCGTCGGCGTGGGGTGGGAGCTGCTCCTCGAGCACGACGGGCCGCGCCGCGCCTGGCGGCGCGAGCCACTGCGCGTCTGGCGCGTCGTGCACCCCGAGCTCGAGCGCGTCGTCGAGGTCCCGGACCCGTCGCTCCGACGCTGCCTGCATCGGGCGGTCTTTCCCGACGACACCGCCGAGGATCCGGAGCGACCGATCACGGTGGTGCTGGCCCGCGAGCCCCGGCGGCTCCACTGCGCGCGCGCGGGCATCCGGGACGCCCGCGGGCTCGAGGCGTTCGTGAATGCCCGCGAGCTGATCCTGAGCCACAACGAGCTCGAGCGCTTGGACCTCGGGGGGCTCTCGCAGCTGCGCGTCGCGCTGCTGAACGGCAACCGGCTCGAGCAGGTGACCGGCCTCGAGCACGCGCCCGAGCTCGAGCAGCTGTGGCTCTCGCACAACGCGCTCCGGAGCATCGCGCTCGGGGCGCTCCCGGCCCTCCGCGATCTGCGCCTCGAGCACAATGCGCTCGCCCGGATCCGGACGGAGGCGTCGCTGCCGCGTCTCTCCACGCTGGCCCTCTGGGCCAACCCCGCACTCGACTGCCCGAGGCTGCCCTTCCCCGCGGCCCTCGTGGCCCGGAGCGGCTGTGGAGGCGCCGGCGGCGACCTCGCTGCGCGCCTGCCCGCGCTCGACGCGGGGGCCCACAACGAGCGGGCCTGGCTGCTCGGGGCCTTCGGCCACCCGGAGGATCTCGAAGAAGCGCGCGCCCACGTCGCGGCCTCGCTGGCGCTCGAGCCCTCCGCGCATGGCTACGACACGCTCGGCCGGTTCCGGGAGCGTGGCGGCGATCTCGAAGGCGCCGTCGAGGCGTACGACCGCGCGCTCGCGCTCGACCCCGGCTACTTCCCGGCCTACCAGAGCCGTGGGGACGCGCGGCTGGCGCTCGGCGACCGCGCCGGCGCGCTGCGCGACTACCGGCGCTGGGTCTCGCTCGCGCCGAGCCCGGACGAGCGGGCGCTGGCCGAGGAGGCGCTCGGTCGCGTCGAGGCCGAAGACTGAAGCGCCGTCACGTCGCGGGCGCGCAGCCCCGCCGGGCTTCAGCCCGCAGCGAGCGCCCGCTGGGCTTCAGCCCGCAGCGAGCGCCCGCTGGGCCCAGCCCGCGAGATCGGCGATGTGGCGCGGTACCGGAAGCGACAGCAGTCGGCCTGCCGGGTCCACGATCGAGACGAAGCCCTCGGCGCGATGGTTGCCGCCCCGGCCGGTCGCGTGCTGCGCCCGGAACGTCCCGAGCAGCGCGGACTCCACCCGCTCGGCCGGCGCCGCCGGGCGCCAGGTCAGGATGGCGTCCGGCAGCACCGCGCGCCGGGGCCCGCGAAGCTGCGGATGGTCGAAGACCAGCGCGTCGACCAGGGGCTCGCCGGTCTCGCCGTGGCGAAGGCTCCCGAAGGCGCGCTCCCACCAGGCCCGCAGCGCGTCGGCCTCCGGCCCGTCGGGCGCGAGCGCCCCGGCGCGTTCGCGCCCGCGCAGGTTGAGGCGCAGGTAGCCGTTCAGGTCGGAGAGCGAGGCGAAGCCCGGCGTCGTCGCCCAGTCGTGTCCGGAGCGGATCTGCCGATCGACCACCCAGTCGCGAACTGCCACCGGTACCGCGCGCGCCACCGCGTTCTGGAGGCGCGCGGGCACGCGCTCGCGCAGCACCCGCATGAAGCCCGCGCGGGGTGGGCCCGGCGGCGCCCCCTGCCCTTCGCTCCGGAAGCGGGCGTTGATGCGATCCATGAGCGGCGGAACGAAGTGCTCCTGCGAGACGTTGGGCTCCATGCCGTGCAGGGCGAAGAGCACCACGACGCTGTCCCCGGTCAGGGCATCGAGCAGCGCGCCGAGGCCCGCGTCGACCGCGCGATACACGTCGAGGAGCGCTTCGTCGTCCGCGCGCTCGGGCCACAGGATGTGCCCCCCGCGATGGGTCTCCCCGAAGACGCAGAGGAACAGGTCCCAGTCGCGGAGCCCGTAGAGCCAGCGCACGAGCTCGCCCTTGCGGCGCGCGCCGGCCACCAGTCGGCGCCGGATCCGGGCCAGCTCGCCCTTCGTCTTCTCGACGGGGATCTCGGGTCCCATCGGGTGGCTTCCGAAGCGCCGTCGCAGGTCCCGGCCGATCGCCTCCGGCGTCGCCGCGAAGCTCCGCAGCTCGTCGTGCGAGCCCCAGTTGACCACCTCGATGCCCCGCGTGACGACGTTGCGCACCGTCATGGGCACGTCGACCACGCAGACGGATCGGCCCGCCTCCTCGAGCGGGGCCCAGAACGGCGTGCAGTCGAGCCAGTCGGCCGAGACCCGCCGCAGCCCCATGCGTTCGGCGTCCCACTGGAGGTGGTGGTAGATCCCGTGCGTCCCGGGCAGCTGGCCGGTGAAGAAGCTCGGCCACACGGAGCCCGGCAGCAGACCCGCCGTGGTTTCGAGCCGCTCGGGCGGGCCGGCCTCGAGCAGACCCCGCAGCCGGGGCAGCGCCGAGCGCCAGCGCTGGATCAGGCCGAGCTCGGCGGCGTCGAGCGCGATCATCACGAGCCGCGTTCGTGTCACCGGGCGGCGTCCGGCGGTGCGAGTGCAGCGGCGACGCGTTCGAGGAACGCGACGTGCACCGCGGCCTCCGGGTATCCGACCCGTTCCGGCGGCGACTCCCCGCGCAGGAAGGCGCCGAGCGAGGCCGCGATCGTGAAGCGAGTCATCGTGCGGCTCCGCTGAAGCGCGCGCGGCGCCAACGCGATGGCGTCGCGCAGGAGCCGGAGCGGAGCCCCGGGGCCGCCGTTCTTCCCGTGATGGATCGCCAGGTTGGGGTTCTGGATCTGAAGCGTTCCCTCACTGCCCTCGAGCTCGATCGACTCGAGCGCGCGCCCCGCGTAGGCAACCTCGATCCCGATCGAGGCGCCGTCGGCCCGCTCGACCTCGACGGCAGCGCGGTCCTGCCCGAGCTCCCCGCGCAGGGCGCCGGTGAGGTCTCCCAGCACGAAGTGGGCGAGGTCGGCCATCTGGCTGCCGAGATCGGCGAGCACGCCCCCCTCGCGCGGATCGAGGCGGTGGGCGGTCACGCGGCACCAGGGCTCCACGGGCACGTGGAGGCGGAAGCGCGCCCTGCGCAGCGCCCCGATGCGACCCGCGCGCTGCCACTCGGCGAGGCGTCGGTAGGGCGGCCAGAAGCGCCGGTTCAGGTTCACCGTGAGCAGGGAGGCGGGGTCCGGCTTCGTTCGAGCGAGCTCGCCGGGCAGCACGAACGGCTTCTCGAGGAACACGCGCACGCCCGCGTCGGCCGCCCGGTTCCAGAGGGCGAGATGACTCGCCGGCGGCGACGCGATCAAGAGCCCGTCCGGCGCCGCCGCGAACACCTCGTCGACGGCCGATGCGATCTGCGCCTCCGGAAACGCGCGCACCGCCGCCTGCCGGGACGCCGCGAGCGGATCGGCGACGCTCACCACGCGCACCGCACGATGCCGGCGCAGGACGGGCACGTAGAACTCACGCGCGAGCTTCCCGAAGCCGATCAGGCCCAAGCGGCGCGGTTCGATCTCGATCCTCCTCGCCCGGGCCGAGCGGCGCCAGGGGTCGTGCTCGGAGCAGCATACCCGGCGTTACGCTCTGGCCCGCATGCCGCTCGACCCGCCGAAGCTCGCCGAGACCGCCAGCCCGCCGACCCGCGCAGTGGTGGTGTTTCTGGTGCTGGCCGCGAGCTTCGGCAGCTTCTTCGCCCTCGTGACCCCGCCGCACGATCCCGCGGACGAAGTGCGACATCACGCGCGCGCCTGGCTGGTGAGCAACGGTCGCTTCGGCGTGGTGGGACGCGCGCCCGACCACGAGGCCGCCATTCCGCGCGAGATCCTGCGGCTCCATCCACCGGGGCACCACCACAGCGAGGCACAGCTGCGCGCGGGCCGCTTCCCGCGCAACCCGCCGCCCAGCGCGCCGCACACGTTCTCCGAGCTGCCCGCGCGCCTCGACGAGCCGCCTGCCGGCGTCGAGTTCCGCTACGTGCGGCTGCTGACGCCGTACAACCCCGTCGTGTACGCGCCCTACGCGCCCGCCTTCTGGGTCGCCGAGACGTTCGGGCTCTCCGCCACCAGCGGGCTCTGGCTGGCGCGACTGCTCGGCCTGGCCAGCTGGCTGGTCGTGGTCGGGATCGCCCTCGGGCGGGCGCCTGGCCGGCGCTGGCTGCTCGCGGCGAGCGCACTGCTGCCGCTCTCGGTCTTCCAGGCGGCCTCGATCTCGGCCGACCCCCTGACCCAGGCGGTGGCGTTCCTCTTCTTCGCCGAGTGGCTGCGCCTCGCCGCCCGCGAGGCGCCCCCCGCACGCGCCTCCGGCTACCTCCCCCTCGCGGCGGCCGCGCTCGCCCTGGGCCTGGTGAAGCCCGGCTATGCGCCGCTCACGCTCGCCTGCCTCGGACTCCCGGGGCCGCTGCGGCCGCGCCACGCGCTGGGCGCCGGCGCCTTCGCGCTGGCGGCGCTGCCGACGCTCGGCTGGGTGGCCGTGGCCATGGCCGCCGACGAGCCGCCGCTGGTGCCCGGCGCCGACTCGTTCGCCCAGCTGCGCTTCCTGCTCGCCCACCCGCTCGCCTTCGGGGCGGCGATCGCCAACACGGTCGCCGCCGATGCCGGGCGCTGGGGCATGGACCTGGTGGGAAGCCTCGGCCACCTCGACGTCGAGCTGCCGGCCGGGGCGAGCGCCCTCGGACTCGCGGCCCTCGCAGCGAGCGCGAGCCTCGACGCCGGGCGCACCCGGCTCGCGGCACGCCTGGCCGGGCTCGGGGCCGCGGCCGCCAGCGCGTTCGCGCTGCTCGCGCTCGCCTACGTGGGCTGGGCCGCCGTCGGCGCCGACTTCATCCCGGCCTTCCAGCCGCGCTACCTGCTGCCGCTCCTGCCCTTCGCGCTCGTGCTGGTCCCGCCGCTCCCCGGCGCCGCGGCACGCGTCCTGTCGGGCGCCACGGCGCTGACGCTCGCGCTGGTGCTCGCGCTCGCCGCCCTGGCCATGGTCGCCACCTACTACGCCTAGGCTCGCTACGGTCCGCCGATGCCGCTTGCCGCCGACCCGCTCCGCGCCCACGTGGCGGAGGTCTTCGCCCGCTCCGCCGTCCCCACGCTCGAGCGCTACATCGCGATCCCGAACCGCTCGCCGCTCTTCGACCCGGAGTGGGCCGCGGCCGGCCACATGGAACGCGCGGTCGAGCTGATCGCCGGCTGGTGCCGTGGGCGCGCCGTGCCCGGGCTCCAGGTCGAGGTCGTGCGCCTGCCCGGGCGCACCCCGCTCCTCTGGCTCGAGGCCCCGGGCGAGGTCGACGACACCGTGCTGCTCTACGGCCACCTCGACAAGCAGCCCGAGATGGAGGGCTGGGCGGAAGGGCTCGGCCCGTGGACGCCGGTGCGGCGTGGCAACCGCCTCTACGGGCGCGGCGGCGCCGACGACGGCTATTCGGCGTTCGCGGTGCTCACCGCGCTCGAGGCACTCGCAGCGCAGCGCGTGCCCCGCGCCCGCTGCGTGGCGCTGATCGAGGCGTGCGAGGAGAGCGGGTCGACCGACCTGCCGGCCTACGTCGAGCACCTCGCCGGGCGCATCGGGGAGCCGAGCCTCGTGGTGGCGCTCGACTCGGGCTGCGGCAACTACGACCAGCTCTGGGTGACGACCTCGTTGCGCGGCATGGTGACCGGCACGCTCCGCGTGGAGGTGCTCCGCGAGGGCGTGCACTCGGGCGACGCGAGCGGCGTGGTCCCCTCGAGCTTCCGCATCCTGCGTCGGCTGCTCTCGCGGCTCGAGGACGAAGCGACGGGCGAGATCCGCGTGCCCGAGCTGCACGTCCCCGTGCCGGCGGACCGTCGCGAGCAGGCCGAGCGCGCCGCCGCCGTGCTCGGCCGCGAGGTGTTCACCAAGTTCCCCTTCCCGCCCGGCATGCGGCCGATCCACGACGACCCCACCGAGCTGGTGCTGAACCGCACCTGGCGGCCGTGGCTGGCGATCACCGGGATCGACGGCGTTCCTTCCGTGCGCGCCGGGGGGAACGTGCTGCGTCCGTACACGGCGGCGAAGCTCTCGCTGCGCCTGCCGCCGACCCTCGACGGCGCGGCGGCCACCGCCCGCGTCCGCGCCCTGCTCGAGGCCGAGCCGCCGCTCGGCGCCCACGTCTCGTTCGCGGCCGAGGGCGCCGCCTCGGGCTGGAATGCACCGAGCTTCGCGCCCTGGCTCGAGGAGGCGCTCGCGGCGGCCTCGCAGGCAACCTTCGGGCGACCCGCCGTGGCCATGGGCGAAGGCGGCTCGATCCCCTTCATGGCCATGCTGGGCGACCGGTTCCCGGCGGCCCAGTTCCTCGTCACCGGCGTGCTCGGCCCCGGCTCGAACGCGCACGGCCCGAACGAGTTCCTCGATCTCCCCACGGCCGAGCGCGTCACCGCCTCAGTCGCCCACGTCCTCGACGCCCACGCCAGACGCGGCCCGGCCTAGCCCACCCCGACGTCACAACGTCGGGGCCAGCTTCAGCTCGCGAGAGGCCGGGCCACCTCGTCGCCGAAGCGACGGATGCCGTCGACGCGCTGTGCGAGGTCCTCGGTGGCGCCGCCGTAGAAGATCCAGGGCATGGTCTGGACGTGGGTCACGCCGAGCTCCTCGAGACGGCGGTAGTCGTCCGGCTTCACGGCATCGACCACCGACGCGAGGACCGAGAACGGACGGCCGGCGCGCGGGCCGTCGGCGCGCAGCGCGTGGAGCTGCTCCACGATCGTGGCGAGCTCGGCGGTGGTGTGCAGGTCCGAGATCCAGCCGTCGCAGTGGTGGGCGGCGCGACGCAGCGCCGGTGCGCTCAGGCCGCCCGCGTAGATCGGGACGTCCCCCGGCGCGGGGCTCATCTCGAGCCGCGGGAAGTCGTAGAACTCCCCGTGGTGCTCCACCCAGCCGCCGGCCCAGAGCTTGCGCAGCACGGCGATCATCTCGTTGGTGCGCGCCCCGCGCCGCTCGAACGGCGCCTCCGCGAAGGTGAACTCCTCCCGCATCCAGCCCACCCCGATTCCGAGTGCGACGCGCCCGCCGGAGAGGACGGCCGCGGTGCCGATGGTCTTGGCGGCCAGCAGCGGATTGCGGAGCGGCAGTACGTAGATGCTCGTCACCACCCGCAGCCGCTCGGTGGCCGCCGCGACGTAGCCGGCGGTCACCCAGGGGTCGGGCCAGGCCGTGAAGGGCTGCCAGCGCGGGCTCCCGTCCGGTGTGTAGGGGTACGGCGTGTCGATGCGCTCGGGGTGGACCAGGTGGTCGGACACGGCCACGGCGTCGAAGCCGGCCGCGTCGCAGGCCCGGGCCAACGGGAGGATCTGCGCCGGATCACTGAACGCGAGGGAAGTAACGAACTTCACGGTCGCGCAGCATGGCAGAGCGGCCCCGGCTCTTCCATCCTGCCCGGCGGGGAGGCCCGAGGGTCCCCCGTCCGGGAGGCAAGCCATGAAGCTCGAGACCCTGCTCGACGGCCTCACCTTCGGCGAGGGCCCGCGCTGGCGCGACGGCCGTCTCTGGCTCTCGGACATGCACGACCACACGGTGCTCACGGTCGACCTCGACGGGAAGCGTGAGGACGTGCTCCACGTCGAGGGCAAGCCCTCGGGCCTGGGCTGGCTGCCCGACGGCCGCCTGCTCGTGGTCTCGATGACCGACCGCAGGTTGCTGCGCCGTGAGGCGGACGGACGTCTCGTCCCGCACGCCGAGCTCGCCGCGCTCACCGGCGGCGACTGCAACGACATGGTCGTCGACGCCGTGGGCCGCGCCTACGTGGGGAACTTCGGCTTCGACTTCGAGCACGGCGGCAAGCCGCAGCGGACCTGCCTGGTGCGCGTCGACCCCGACGGTGCGGCGAGCGTCGCCGCCACGGAGCTGAGCTTCCCGAACGGCACGGTCGTCACCCCCGACGGCCGCACGCTCGTGGTGGGCGAATCCTTCGCGGGCTGCCTGACCGCCTTCACCATCGGCGCCGACGGCGCCCTCTCCGACCGGCGCGAGTGGGCAAAGCTCGACGGCGCGGTGCCGGACGGGATCTGCCTCGACGCCGAGGACGCGATCTGGGTCGCCTCGCCCGTGTCGAACGAGCTGCTGCGCGTGCGCGAGGGCGGCGCCGTCACGCATCGCATCCCGACCGGGCGCCCGGCCATCGCCTGCATGCTCGGCGGGCCCGACCGGCGCTCCCTGTTCGCGCTCACCGCGGACACCACACGCGCCGCGGAGGCCGTCGCAAAGCGCTCGGCCCGCGTCGAGGTCAGCCGCGTGGAGATCCCGGGTGCCGGGCTCCCGTGAGCCCAGCCCGTTGCCAGGAAGACGTTGAAGGAGGAACCATGAAGATCGACTCGGGCCTGATCGCTGCCGACCTGGGAGGCGTGCCGGCGCGCGCCCGCGAGATCGAGGCGCAGGGCTACGACGGCTGCGTCTCCGCCGAGATCGCGAGCGACCCCTTCTTTCCGCTGCTGCTCGCCGCGGAGCACACCACGCGGCTCGAGCTGATGACCTCGATCGCGGTGGCCTTCGCGCGGAGCCCGATGACGCTCGCCAACGTGGGCCACGACCTGAACGCGTTCTCGAAGGGGCGCTTCATCCTCGGGCTCGGCTCCCAGATCGCGCCCCACATCACGAAGCGGTTCAGCATGCCCTGGTCGCACCCGGCCGCGCGCATGCGGGAGCTGATCCAGGCCATGCGGGCGATCTGGGCCTGCTGGTACGCGGGCGAGAAGCTCTCGTTCCGTGGCGAGTTCTATCAGCACACGCTGATGACGCCGATGTTCACGCCGACGAACACGAGCCATGGCGCGCCCCGCGTGATGCTCGCCGCGGTGGGCCCGCTGATGACCGAGGTGGCCGGTGAGGTCGCCGACGGCATGATCGTGCACGCCTTCACGACGCCCCGCTACCTGAACGACGTCACGCTCCCCGCCATCGAGCGCGGGCTCGCGAAGGCGGGGCGCGCGCGAAAGGACTTCACCCTCAGCTGCCCCGTCTTCGTCGTGACCGGGCGCGACGCGCGCGAGTGGGAGCAGAGCCGCGTCGGCGTCTGCAAGCAGATCGCCTTCTACGGCTCGACGCCCGCCTACCGGGGCGTGCTCGAGGCCCACGGCTGGGGCGGGCTGCAGGGAGAGCTCAACGCCATGAGCAAGCGCGGCGAATGGGACGCCATGGGCACCCGCATCAGCGACGAGATCCTCGAGCAGTTCGCGATCGTGGCCCGACCCGAGGAGGTGCCGGCCCAGCTCAAGAAACGTTACGGCGGCGCCATCGACCGGGTGCTGGCCACCTTCGGCTTCGCCGACGACGCGCAACGCGCCAAGGCGCTCGCGGAGCTGCGCGCCGCGTGAGCACGACGCAACGGCGTTTGACACCCCCGAAGGGCGCCGCCTAGCCTCCCGGGTCGAGGCTGGGGAGCCGGGGGAAGACGCCTTCAATCCCCCCGCAGATCGCTCTTTCGAGCGCCCTGCGGGAACCCGTAGAAGACGCCTTCCCCCGGCTCCCCAGGACCGCGGTCGCATCCGAGCAGGCGCGCGGGGAGCAGCGAGGACCGGTCTCTTATCACGCCCAGCGTCGGTGGGTCAACGAATCTCGGCCTCTCCCGCGTCGGAAACCGCGTCCATGGCGTCGAGCGCCGTATGCAGGTTCGCGATCACCGCACGGGTCGCATCACCGTCGGTGGCCAGGGCGCGCTCGTATTCGCGCACCGCGTCGTCATAGTGGCCGTTCAGGAACAGCACGTACCCGAGGTTGTTGCGAGCCGCCTGCTCTCCGCCCGCCTCCCGGAAGGCGGTGTAGGCCTCCGCGTACCGCTCCTGTCCCCCGAGGGCGAGGCCGAGGTTGTTGCGGGCCGCGGCGTCGTCCGGATCGAGCGCGAGGGCCGTCCGGAGCGCCGTCTCGGCGCCCTCCCAGTCCCGCGCCACCAGGCGCGAGACGGCCAGGTTGTTGATCAGCCACGCCTCCTCCGGTCGGCGCTCGAGGGCTCCGTCGAGGGCCGCGCGCGCCTCCTCGGGCCGCCCCAGCAGGTCGAGGGCAACCGCCTCGCCGGCGCGGGCGAGCGCCGAGTCGGGGGCCTCCTGGCTCGCGCGCGAGAACGCCTCGCGCGCCTCCTCGAGCCGACCCAGCGCGAGGGACGCGACGCCGAGCCCCGCCCACGCCCGCGCCTCGTCCGGCGCGATCGCGAGCACCCGCCGGAAGCCCTCGGCCGCCCGCTCGGGGTCGCTGAGCAGCTGGAGCTGCGCGAGTCGCACGCGCGCGAGCGGGCGATCGGGCTCGCGCTGGAGGGCGCGGAGGTAGCCGACGAGCGCGCGCTCGACGTCTCCGCGGTCGCGAAAGCGATCGGCCGAGCGCATCAGCTCCGCCCACGAGACGTCGTCGTCGTGCCCGGCCTTCATCCCGAAGCCGGAGCCGACGCGACCGAGCAGCGAGGCGCAGCCCGAGAGGCCGAGCGACGCCACGAGCAGCGCCGCCACCCCGATCCGCCATCCGATGCCTCGATCCATGTGCCCTCCTCCGGCAGCCCGGTCCGGCCCGCCTCAGCGCTCCCGGAAGAACGCCGAGATCTGCATGAAGCCGGGTCCGATCGTGACGATCAACGTGGCCACGAAGATCAGCACGGTCGGGAACATCATCTTGAGGGGCGCCTTCCCGGCGATCTCCTCGGCGCGCTGCATGCGACGCACGCGCATGCCCTGCGCGTGGACCCGCAGCGTCTCCGCGAGGCTCGTCCCGAAGCGCTCGGTCTGGAGCAGCATCGCCACGAGCGCGCTCACCTCCGAGACGCCCGTGCGTCTGGCCAGCGCACGCAGCGCCTCGCTCGTCGACTTCCCGGCACGGATCTCGAGCGTCACCAGCTCGAGCTCGCGCGACAGCACCCGGTGCGTGAGCGCCAGCTCGCGGGCGATCCGCGCCAAGCTCGCGTTGATGCCGAGACCCGCCTCCACGCAGACCACCATCAGGTCGAGCGCGTCGGGAAGCCCGAGCAGGACGTCGCGCTGCCGCGCGGCCGCGCGACGGTCGAGCCAGAAGCTCGGCGCCACGTAGCCGAGCGCCGCGGCGCAGCCGAGCAGCAGGACCCAGGACGAGCGCTCGAGCTTCCACAGGGGCGAGGCGCTCAGCAGCAACGCCGGCGTGCCGAGCGACAGCAGCAGACGCGCGCCCAGATAGGTCGCCGCGGCCGAGGCCCGGCGGTAGCCGGCATGCCCCAGCCGCTCGCGAAGCGTGCCCGGCACCTCCTCGCCCCCCGCGACGCGGCCGAGCCAGCGAACCACCGGGCCGGGCTCCTCGGCCAGGATGCCACGCTCGGCACGACGCGGCGCGGGGGCGCTCGGGGTCGCGAAGCGCTCGAGCCGGCGTCCTGCCGCGGAGCGGGGGGGCAACAGCGTCACGCCGAGCGCCCCGAGCAGCGCGGAGGCCAGGATCAGGACGGCGAGCGGGTCCACGACGCTCCCCTCAGACCCGGATCGTCGCCATGCGCAGGCACAGCACGTAGCCGATCGCGATCAGGCCCACCGATACGAGCACCATGGCCCGGCCCGCATCGGTCTCCCAGAGCGGCGCGACGTAGTCCGCGTTCACCATCCACAGCACGCCCACCATGACCGCGGGCCAGACCACCAGCAGGTTCGCGGAGGCGCGGCCCAACGCCGTCAACGCGCGCACCTTGCCGAGCAGCTGGAAGCGGTCCCGGATCACGCCGGCCAGGTTCTCGAGGACCTCGACCAGGTTGCTGCCCGTCTCCTGCTGCACGGCGACGGCCGTGGCGAAGAACGCGACGTCGGGGTTCTGGATGCGCAGCACCAGATGGTCGAGCGCGCGCTTCAGCGACTGCCCGAGGCGCACCTCGTGCGACACCTGGGCGAATTCCCCGCCGAGCGGGTCGGGCAGCTCTTCCGACACGAGCTGGATGCCCGCGGACAATGCGTGCCCGGCGCGCAGCGCGCGGATCAGCAGATCGAGCGCCTCCGGGAACTGCATCTCGAACGCCCGCGCCCGCGCCGCGCCCCGGCGCCGGAGCCAGAGCCAGGGACCCAGGCCGAGCGCGAGGCCGAGCACGGCCCATCCCGGCGACGGCGCCCAGGCCGAGAGGGCCAGGAAGCCGAGCCCGGCGAGAGCGAGCGACGCCAGCGCGAAGCGCGCCGGCGAGACAGTCACCGCCGCGCGGCGGAGCTCGAGCTCGAGCGCGGCCCGGGGCCCGGGCGCCAGCCAGCCGCGCTCTGCCCGCGGAGCCCCCGAGCGCAGGAGGGAGCCCGAGCTGGCGTCGTCCGCCAGCGCGACCGGCGCCGCCGCGTAGAGCCGCAGCCGGACGCTTCGCCTGCGCCGCGCGGCGAGCGCGCGCAGAACGGCGAAGGTCGCCTGCAGCGTGAGAAAGGCCGCCACCAGAACCAACACGAAGAGCAGCGCCGCCGCCATCGTGCTCATGCCGAGCGCGCCGCCCCCGGCGGGGGCACCTCGAACAGATCCGCCGCGAGCTCGAAGCCAGCCAGCCGCAGCTTGCGCGCACAGGCCGGCCGCAGCCCGGTCGGCACCAGGCGGGCCAGCGCCCGGCCGTCCGCGTCGAGCCCGCCGCGCTCGAGCGTGAAGATCTCCTGCATGGTGACGACCTCGCCCTCCATGCCGACGATCTCCTGCACGCTCGCGACGCGGCGCCGGCCGTCGGCGAGGCGCACCACCTGGATCACGATCTCGATCGCGGATGCGATCTGATGGCGCACCGCGCGCTGCGGGATCTCGAGTCCGCTCATCGCGACCATCGTCTCGATGCGGGCCAGTGCGTCGCGCGGGCTGTTCGCGTGGATCGTCGTGAGCGAGCCGTCGTGCCCCGTATTCATGGCCTGGAGCATGTCGAGCGCCTCGCTGCCGCGGACCTCGCCGACGATGATGCGGTCCGGGCGCATGCGCAGGGAGTTGATCACCAGCTCGCGCTGGCTGATGCGACCCCGCCCCTCGATGTTGGCGGGCCGGGTCTCGAGCCGGACGACGTGATCCTGCTTCAGGATCAGCTCCGCCGAGTCCTCGACGGTCACGATCCGCTCGTCCGGCGGGATGAACTCGGAGAGGACGTTCAGCAGCGTCGTCTTGCCCGCGCCCGTACCGCCGGAGATCAGCACGTTGGAGCGGGCCTGCACCACGGCGCGGAGGAAGCCGAGCACCCCAGGCGTGAGCGTCTCGCTCTCGAGCAGGTCCGAAGCGCGGAGCGGCTCCCGTCCGAAGCGGCGGATCGAGAGCGTGGGGCCATCGAGCGCCAGCGGCGGGATGATCACGTTCACGCGCGAGCCGTCCTCGAGCCGCGCGTCGACGAGGGGCGTGCTCTCGTCCACGCGGCGGCCGACCGCCGACACGATCTTCTCGATGATCCGCATCAGGTGGGCGTCGTTCTTGAAGCGCGCCACCGTGTGCTCGAGACGGCCGAAGCGCTCGACGTAGATCTGGGCATGGCCGTTCACGAGCACGTCGCTCACGGTCGGGTCCTGGAGCAGCGGCTCGAGCGGGCCGAGGCCGAACACCTCGTCCTGGATCTCCCGCACCACGCGCTCGCGCTCCTCGAGCGTGAGCAGCACGCGACGCTCCTCCAGGATCCGCCGTGTCGCCTGCGCCACGTCCTCGCGGACCTGGGGCTCCGGCACCTGGGCGAGTCGCGACAGGTCGAGCAGCTCGAACAGGCCGTTGTGCACCTCGGACTTGAGCTCCTGATAGACCGGGTCGGCACCGCGGGCGCTTCGCGGGGGCGCGCTCGGCGCCTCGCGCTCGGGCTTCTTCTCCTCGCCGCGGAGCCGCTCAAGCAGCGCCATTCGCCCTCCTCGCGAGCCCGAGCCGGACCCGCTCCAGCAGCCCCGTGCGGGCGGGGCTCGGGTCGGCGTGGCCGCACCACGCGAGCACCTGCCGCGCCAGCTCGACCATCGCGCGCTGCGCGTGACCGTACGGCGAGGCCTCGCCCAGGCTCTGCCCCTCGTTCGCGCACTTCGGGACGCTCTCGTCCTCGGGCAGCTGCATCTCGACGTGCCGCCCGAGCGCCCGCACGAGCTCTCGCTCCGAGACGGCGCCCGCTCCGCCATGGCGGTTCTCCACGAGGTGCACCCGCTCCGCCGGCAGGCCGAGCCGCTCGAGCAGATCGAGCTGGCGGCGCGCGTTCACCAGCGCGGGCACCTCGGCCTGCGTGATCAGGAGCAGCTGGTCCACGCCGTCGAGCGCGCGCACGGCGGCTTCGCTCCAGGCCCGACCGAAGTCGATCACCAGCCACTGGAACTCGTCGCGCAGCAGCGCGATCGCGCGCTCCACGTCGACGGCCCGCAGCAGCTCCGCATCCTCGACGCGCTCGCTCGCGGAGAGCAGTTGGACGCCACTCGGGTGGCGACACAGCAGCGTGCGCAGGAACGTGGCGTCGAGCGTCTCGGTCTCGCGCGCCGCGCGGGCCAGGCAGTACGGCGGCTGCAGGTCGAGGTGGAGGGCGAGGTCGCCGGGCGGAGGGCCGAGATCGAGGATCGCGGTCGGGCCGGCCAGGGCCTGCAGCACGATGGCCAGCTGCGAGGCGACGAAGGTGGTCCCGACCCCACCCTTGGCGCCCAGGACCGCGATCACCCGCGCCTCGGCGGGCTCGAGGGCGGCCTTCGGTGTGGCGCTCCGCAACACGCGTTCAAGGGCGGCCTGGAAGCCGCTCGCATCGGCGTCATCGGGCACGAACTCGCGGGCACCGAGCCGCATCGTACGGAGCACGAGGGCCGCGTCGTCGTCCGGGCCATAGACCAGGAGCGGGGGCCGCGGCTCGGCGAGGGCTTCGAGGGCGGCGAGCACGGCCGCCGCGTCCCGCCCGAGATCCGCCACCAGCGCCACCGGGCGCGCCTTGGCGATGGCCTCGCGCAGGCTCGCCGGCTCGTGCACGACCCGTGCGAGGCGCGCGTCGCCGGTCGCCTCGATGCGGCGGCCGAGCACCGCGCCCCGCGCCGGCTCCGCCGCCAGCACCACCACCGCGAGCTGTTTCATCTCCCCCCCGCTCCTCAACGAACCAGCACCGGGATCTCGGCGCGGATGCCGAAGTTGCTGCCGCCCGAACGGCTGCCCGCCACGACGCATGCGTCGAAGAGCTCGCCATCGCGTTCCCGGCACAGAAAGCGCCCGCGCACGATCTTGCCGGGGTTGCGCTCGACCTGGCGCACCTCGAAGCACACGAAGCCGGTGACGGCACCGTCGTAGCAGGAGGGAGACCCTTGCTGGCAGGACACGACCGGCAGCCGGACCACCCACGAGTCCGCGCGGTCGTCGAGCGGCGGATAGCGGTCGCTGCCTTCTGCGTCGAAGCGGCGCATGATCTCGCCGAGCACGGGCGTGAACTCGCCCTGCTTGAGCCCGATCCGGTCGTTCACGGCGAGGTCGTGGGTGTTCCCCTCTTCGACGAGGTTCCTCAGCATCGGGGTGTTGATGTCGGTGCGAGGCGCCTGGTAGCCCGTCCAGCACGCGTTCTGGACCGGCGTGCTGTTGAGATCGAGGCAGGAGACCGGCTCCGTGTCGGTGTCCTGCGGGGCGCCCGTGCCCTGCACCATGGTACCGGAGACGTTGCAGGGAAACGGCGGCCCGTTCGCGATCGTGTCGCAGTAGTCGTTCGCGCAGCTCGCGCCCTGGAGGGAGCAGCAGTCGATCGCGATCGGCAGGTCCACCTCTCCGGCCGCTGCGCTCCCGGCGAAGCCGAGCCACGCCGTGGCGCCGGCGCTCACCGTGAACGCGTCGCGCCCGAGCACGCGGGCCATGAACGCGGGCACGGCCCGGTTCGCTGCGCCGTCCAGCGTTGCGCGGACGTCCACGGCGTCGACCTGGTCCGGGTCCGTCGTGTCGACGGTGGGGTCGAACACGCGCGAGCCGAAGTCCCAGCGCCCGATGCGCACCGCGGCCAGCTCGACGCTGGCAGCGGGGACCGCGGCGTTCGCGGCCGCGAC
>JBFIYM010000067.1:0-22052 GCA_041605395.1 Myxococcota bacterium
GGCGTGCCGTACGCCGTGGGCCACCGCGAGCTGCTCGCGGCGGCCGACGCGGCGGTGGTGGCGGTACCCACCGTCGCCCACCACGAGGTCGTCCGCGACTGCCTCGGGGCCGGCCTCGACGTGCTGGTCGAGAAGCCGATCGCCGCCACCCTCGCCGAGGCCGAGGCCCTGCTCGCGCGCGCCGCCGAGCGCGGCGTGCTGCTCCAGGTCGGCCACCTCGAGTGGTTCAACGCGGCCATGCAGAAGGTGGCGGCGCGCGTGTCGCGCCCCCGCTTCTTCGAAGGACACCGCATGGGGCCCTTCCCGGCGCGGGCCACCGACGTGGACGTGGTGCGGGACCTGATGATCCACGACATCGACATCGTGCAGCGCCTGGTCGGCGAGGAGCCGGAGCGGATCGACGCCATCGGCGTGCCGGTGCTGACCGACAAGGTGGACATCGCGAACGCGCGCCTCACCTTTCCCGGCGGGGCCGTGGCCAACCTCACGGCGTCGCGCGTCTCGCCCACCCCGATGCGCAAGCTGCGCTTCTTCCAGGCGGACGGCTACATCTCGATCGACTTCCTCGAGCAGGCGGTCGTGATCGCGCAGCGCGAGGCGGCCGACGCCGGAGGGGAGCGCAAGATCGCCGTCGAACGCGTCGCCATCGACCGCGGGGACGCGCTCGCGGACCAGCTCGACGCCTTCCTGCGCGGGGTTCGCGGGCGCCGGGTCGAGGCGGGTGGCGCCGACCAGGGCCTCTCCGCGCTCCGCACCGCCCTGCGCGTCAACGAGGCCATGCCGCCCCCGGAGCGCCTGCTTTGAAGAGCGTGCTGATCTCGGCTGGCGACGCGTCGGGCGAGCTGCACGCCGCCGCGTTGGCCGAGGAGCTGCGCCGCCGCGAGCCCGAGGTCCGTCTGTTCGGGCTCGGCGGCCCCGCCATGGAGAAGGCCGGGGTCGAGCTGGTGGTGCCGCAGCACGAGCTCGCGGTCGGGGGGCTGGTCGAGGTCCTCTTCGACCTGCCGCGCATCGTCTCGGCCTGGCGCCGGATGAACCGGGCGCTGGTCGACCGGCGGCCGGACCTCGTGATCCTGGTGGACTCGCCCGACTTCAACCTGCCCTTCGCGAAGCGGGCAAAGCGGCAGGGCGTGCCCGTGCTCTACTACGTGAGTCCCCAGGTCTGGGCCTGGCGGCGCGGCCGCATCCGTCGCATCGCCGCGCGCGTCGACCGGCTCGCCGTGATCTTCCCCTTCGAGCGCGACGTCTACGCCGGCACGGGCCTGGCCGTCGACTTCGTGGGCCATCCGCTCCTCGACCGGCTGGCGCCGCTCGCACGTCTCGAGCGCGCGGCGGCGCGCCGCGCTCTCGCCCTCGACGTCGAGCGCCCCCACGTGCTGCTGCTGCCCGGCAGCCGCCGCAACGAGGTCCGGCGCACGCTGCCGCTCCAGCTGGCCGCCGCCCGGGCGCTCCACGCCCGCGACCCTCGCGTCGGCTTCGCGATCGCCGTGGCGCCGTCGATCGCGCGCGAGGCGATCGACCAGGCGCTGGCAGCGGAGCCGCTGCCGGCCCTGCTGGACCTGACCGTCATCGAGGGTCGCACGCACGAGGCGATCCGTGCCGCCGACGTGGCGCTCGCCAAGCCCGGTACCGTCACGCTCGAGGTCGCGCTGCTGGGCACGCCGCTGGTGGTCACGACGCGCGTGAACCCGTTCAGCGCGTGGCTGATCCGACGCCTGGTCGAGGTCTCCTCGTACACCATGCCGAACCTGATCGCAGGACGCGCCGTGGTGCCCGAGTTCCTCCAGGAGGACGCCGAGCCCGAGCGCATCGCCGAGGCCCTCGCGGGCCTGCTGGCCGGGCCGGCCCGCGAGGCGCAGCTCGCGGCGCTCGGAACCCTGCCCGAAGCGCTCGGCGGCGGGGGCGCCGCGCGGCGCGCCGCCGACATCGCGCAGGAGATGGCGCTTGGGGCCGCTCGGTCATAGCGTGGCCGCGCTGTCGGCCGTGGTCGGCGCGCCGCTGCTCGCGGCCGCCGCGGTGGTGCGGCCGCGTTGGCGCGTCGGGCTCGCCGAGCGTCTCGGTGCCCGCGCGGGGAGCGCTCCGGCAGCTCCGATCTGGCTCCACGCCGCCTCGGTCGGCGAGGTGCGTGCGGCGCTTCCGCTGCTGGATGCGCTCGGCGCGCGCGGTCACGCCGTCGTCGCCTCGACGATGACCGCCACCGGTCGCGCGCTTGCGCGCGAGGCCCGTCCCGGGCTGCCGACCGCGCTCGCCCCGCTCGACCATCCGTGGCTGGTGCGCCGCGCGCTCGCGCGCGTCGCGCCGCGCGCCCTGGTCTTCGTCGAGACGGAGCTCTGGCCGAGCTGGGTGCAGGCCGCCCACGAGCGCGGGGTGCCGGTCGTCACCGTCTCGGGCCGGCTCTCCGAGCGGAGCTTCGCGCGCTGGCAGCGTGCCGCGCGGCTGCTGCGGCCGACCCTCGAGCGCTTTCGCGCCATCGGGGCGCGCAGCGAGGCCGACGCCGGGCGCTTCGTGGCCCTCGGTGCGCCGGCCGAACGCGTCTCGGTCACCGGGGACCTGAAGCTCGCTGCGCCCCCGCCGCCGCCCCTGCCCGACGCGCTGCGTGCGTGGCTCGGCGAGGTGCCGCTGTTCGTGGCCGGCAGCACCCACGAGGGCGAGGAGCGCGCGGCGCTCGAGGCGTTGGCTGCTGCCGAGGCGGCCGGACACGGCGTCGCCCTGGTGCTCGCGCCGCGCCACCCGGATCGCTTCGAGACGGTGGCGGACACGGTGGTGGCGACCGGCCGCCGCCTGCGCCGTCGCAGCGCGCTCGCGGGCGCCATGGGCAGCGATCCGCTGGCGCCGGGCGAGGTGCTGCTGCTCGACACCCTCGGCGAGCTCGCCGCGTTCTATGGGCACGCCCGACTGGCCTTCGTGGGCGGCAGCCTCGTGCCCGTCGGCGGCCACAACCTGCTCGAGCCGGCACGCGTCGGCCGGCCGGCGGTCTGGGGCCCGCACGTGGCGAACGCAGTGGAGATGGAGGCGCTCCTGTCGGCTGCGTCCGCGGGCGAGCGCGTCGGCGACGCCGGAGCGCTCGGGCGTGCGCTCGTGGCCGCGTTGGCCGACCCGGCCGCCGCCACCGCGCGTGGCGCGGCGGGGCAAGCGGCCTTGGCCCAGCATCGGGACGCCCTCGATCGGAGCGTCGCGCTCGTGGAGCGCGCGCTGGCGGAACCGGCATGATCGCACTGGCGGAAACCGGCATGATCGCGCTGGCGGAACCGGCATGATCGCGCTGGCGGAACCGGCATGATCGCGCTGGCGGAATCGGCATGATCACGCGGGTGGAGGCTCGGTGAGGGGTCGGCGCCCGGCCTTCTGGGACGAGCGCGCGCCGGGCTTCGGGAAGCGGCTCGCGCTGGCGCCCCTCTCGCTGCTGGCGGTCGGCTACGCGGCCGGGGCGTCGCTCCACCGGGCGCTGTGGGAGCGCGGGCTCGCCCGGCCGGTGCGTCTGCCCTGCAAGGTCGTGAGCGTCGGCAACCTGGTCGTGGGCGGAAGCGCAAAGACGCCGCTGGCCGCCTGGGTCGCGACGGCCCTCCATCGTCGGGGCTGGCCGGTCGCCATCGCGAGCCGCGGCTACGGCGGGCGCGCTGCCGAGCCGGTCGAGGTCGTCTCGGACGGCCGCCACGTCCGGGGCCGCATCGAGACGGTGGGGGAGGAGCCGATGCTCCTGGCGGGACTGGCGCCGGGCGTGCCGGTGCTGGTGGGTCGTCGCCGGGACGTCGTCGGGCGCCGGGCGATCGCGGCCTTCAACACGGGTGTGCTCGTCCTCGACGACGGCTTCCAGCATCACCGGCTCGAGAAGGACGTGGAGCTCGTGACGGTCACCGGTGCCGGCTTCGGCAATGGTCGCGTGCTCCCGCGCGGTCCGCTGCGTGAGCCCTTCCGCGCGCTGTCCCGAGCCGACGCGCTGCTCGTCGTCGACGGCCCGGTTCCGGAGGCGGACGCGGCGCGCCTCGAGCGCGTCGCCCCGGACGCCGCGCGCTTCGCGCTCGCGCGGCCTCCGCGCACGACGCGCCCGCTTGCGGGCGGTGCCTCCGAGCCGGCGACGAAGCTCGCGGGCCAGCGGGTCGGCATGCTCTGCGGCATCGCGCGCCCGGCGGCGTTCGCCGAGACGCTCGCGCAGCTGGGCGCCCGCGTCGTGGCCGAGCGCTGCTTCCCGGACCATCACGCCTACCGACGCCAGGACCTGGCCGGCCTCGCGGCGGAGGCGCCGCTCTGGGTCACCACCGAGAAGGACGCCGGCAAGCTGCTGCCGGCCTGGCTCGGTGGCGCGGAGATGCGAGTGCTGGTGCTCGACACCGTGTTTCCCGAGCGCGAGCGCTTCCTCGACTGGCTGGAGGAGCGCCTCCACGCCCACGCCGGCGGGCGGGACGCGCGCGTGCGCTAGGGAAGCGCCGCACCGGGCCCCCTCCCGATCGCCTCCGCTTCAGCGATAGCGGAGGGCATGAATGCGGGCCTTCCGGCGTTCGGCGGGAAGTCGCTGGACCAGGGCCTCGCGCAGCTCGTGGTCGCCCCCGCAGTAGGCAGCCAGGAAGGCGGCAGCGCCGCGGGCCCCCACGGGCTCGGCGACGTGGCGCTTCAAGAGCGAGCGCCACAGCCGACCCAGCGTGGCGGCGCGCTCGCGGGGCGTTGGGGGCGCCGCCAGGCGGCCGCGGTCGAGGTCGATCACGATCGCCTCGGTGTGGGTGTCCGACTCGCGCAGCAGCAGGTTCTTCACGTGCAGGTCGGGGTGATGGCCGCCGGCGTCGTGGAAGCGGCGCACCGCGCTGCCGGCCGCGGCGGCGGCGCGCTCGATGCGCTCGGGCGGCGGCGCGTCGCTCAGGAAGGCGAGGGCGTCGACGGTGGACGCCTCGAAGACGGTGGCGAGGGCGAGCGTGAAGCCAAGGCCGCGTCGCTGCGCCAGCGCGAGCACCGGGTCCGGCACCGGGGCGCCGGCGGCGCGGAGCCCCGCGGTCACCTCGAGCTCGCGCAGCACCCGCGTGGGCCCGAGGTAGCGATCCCCGAGCACGCCTCCGAGCAGCCCACCGTGGCGGAGCCGGCGGACCACGACGTGCGGCCCGCCGTCCGGAATCCCGACCCGCGCCGTGTGCGCCCGACCCACGCCGCCCGAGGGCGCTGCCTCGATCCAGCGCTCGAGCCCGCCCGGCTCGAGCAGGCCGAGGCCGTGGACCGCCGCGTGCCACTCGCTCCGCACGACGAGCACGCCGGCCGCGGAGGCCTCCCGCGCGAAGCCGTGCAGCTCAGGCCTCCGCGGTGCGCGCGCGCCACCAGAGCGGCGCGGCGATCGCGACACAGGCGAGGTTCGGGAGCCACAGCGCGAGGGTGGGAGAGAGCTGACCGGCCGTGGCGAATGCGGTCCCGGCGTTCAGCAGCACGTAGTACCCGAAGGCGATGCCCACGCACAGCAGGGCACCGTAGGAGCGGGCGCCGCGTCGCAGCCCCAGGCCGAGCGGGACCGCCAGCAGGGCGAAGGCGAGGGGTGCGAAGGGCAGGGCGCTCCGGCGCACCAGCTGCACCTCGTACTCGGCCCGGTTCTGCTCTCGGGCGTTCGCCGGCGCGGCGCCGTGCTCGTCGAAGTAGGCCAGCACCTTCCGGATCTCGGCTCCGGTCAGGTCTCGCGGCTTCAGGCGCTCGATGCCGAGGCTGGTCATGCGGCTCATGTCGAAGGCGTAGTCGAAGCGGCGGAATCCGATGCGCTGGGTCCGGTCGGAGTCCTTCTCGGCCGACTCGAAGTGGACGTCCCCGTCGTGGAGGAGCAGATGCCCGATCGCCGCCTGCCGGTCGAGGCGGAACGAGCCGCGGCCCGCGAGCACCGTGAAGGGTCGCTCGGGGTTGCTGCGGTCCGACACCAGCACGCCCTGGAGCTCACCGTCCTTCGTGCGGCGGTCGACGAAGAGGACGCGTTCCCCGCGCTTGTCGAGACGGGTGAACTCGCCCGAACGGATCAGGCCACCCCGCGAAGCCACGGTGCTCACCAGCTCGATCAGCGAGCGGCGCGCCACCGGCTCGGCTCGGAGCAACAGCCAGCCCGAGAGCGCGCTCGCGCCGAGCGCCAACACCAGCACCGGCGCCGCCAGCTGCGCGAGGCTCACGCCCAGGCTGCGGGCCGCCAGCACCTCGTGGTCGGCGCTCACGCGACCGAGCGCCACCAGGACGCCGAAGAGGAAGGCGATCGGCAGCGCATAGGTGGTGAGAATGGCGACGAGGCGCACGGTCAGGGCCAACACGTCTCCGGCATGCGCGCCGATCTCGACCAGCTCCTCGAGGCGCCGGAGCAGATTGTTGACCAGGAACAGCGCGGCGATGGCGAGGTAGCCGACCGCCACGTAGGAGAGGGTCTCGCGCGCCAGGTAGAGCGACAGGGTGCGCGGGAGGCGCATGGCAGCGTATCCTACCCGTGCCCCGACCCCCCCGCGAGGTAGACATCTCGACCTGTACGAATCCCCGCGCCGCGCCGCCGCCGGCCGAGCGCATCCTGGTGATCCGTCTGGGCGCAGTGGGCGACGTGGTGCGCACCTTGCCCGCCGCCGCCGCGTTGCGCGCAGCCTACCCGCAGGCGCATCTCGCCTGGCTGGTCGAGCCCGCCTCCGCCAGTCTGCTTCGCGGCCAGCCGTGGCTCGACGAGGTCCTGGTGTTCCCGCGCGCCGCCCTCCGCCAGGCGCTGCGGCCGGGCCGCTGGCGCGCCGGCGTGCGGGAGGGCGTCGCCTTCCTGCGTCGGCTGCGCCGCGATCGCTTCGATCTCGTCGTCGACTTCCACGCGATCCTGAAGAGCGGGGTGCTGGCGCG
Source organism: Myxococcota bacterium (assembly GCA_041605395.1). GTDB lineage: Bacteria > Myxococcota_A > UBA9160 > UBA9160 > UBA6930 > JBFIYM01. The sequence continues at coordinate 6,814 of JBFIYM010000067.1, forward strand.
CAGCTCCGGGGCGAAGCGCCGTGTCAGCTATGCGCGCCCGTTCGCGCGTGAGGGCGCGAGCCTCTTCGCCAACGAGCGTGCCCAGCTCGCGCCCCGGCTCCAGAGCCGCTTCGACCGCAACGCCGCGCTCGTGCGCTACCTCGGCATCGAGGCGCCGCTGCCCGAGCGGCCGCTCACGGTCCCGGCCGAAGCGGACGCGCGCCTCACCGCTGCGCTCGCCGGACGGCCCGCACCCGTCGTGATCCATCCGGGCACGAGCGATGCGACCGCGCACAAGCGCTGGACGGCCGAGGGGTATGCCGAGGTGGCGCGGGTGCTCGACGCCGACGGGGTTCCCGTCCTGGTCAGCTGCGGCCCGTCGCAGAGCGATCAGGAGATCGCACGCGCGGTCCTGGACGCGGCCGGCGGGGCGGCGGCGCTGGCCCCCACGACGCCGAGCCTGCTCGAGCTGGCGGCGCTCCTCGCGCGCGCGCGTCTCTACCTCGGGCCCGACAGCGGCCCCATGCACGTCGCCTCGCTGGTGGGGACGCCCGTGGTGCAGCTGCTCGGCCCCACGGATCCGATCGAGAACGCGCCCTATGCGGGGACGCCCTCCCGCACCGTGCGTGTCCCGATCGCGTGCAATCCGTGTCGGCGCGGCTGCGCCGCAGCGACGTGCATGCGGATGATCGCCGCCTCCGCGGTCCTCACCGCGGTGCGCGAGCTTCTGGCGACCCCTGCGACCGGTCCGGTAGATTGCCTCGCCCCGTCCGATCCCGCGCGGGGAGAGGAGCGCCCGGCGTGAGCGCACACCAGACCCGGTTGCCCGGTGCACGCGAGGTCTCCGTGCGCGACGCGCGGAAGGTCCTCGTGCGCGACGCACGGGAGATCCTCGTGCGCGGCCCGAACTGGATGGGCGACCTGATCATGGCGACGCCCGGCTTTCGGGCGCTCCGCGCGGGCTTCCCGGAGGCCCGCATCACCCTCGCGGTGCCCGCTCCCCTCGCGCCGCTGCTCGAAGGCGCGCCCTGGTTCGACCGGGTCTGGCCGCTCGTCGCCCACCGCAAGGGCCCGACCGCATTCTGGCGCGAGGGCCGCGCGCTCCGCCGCCTCGGTCGCTTCGACCTGGCGCTCTCGCTCCCGGACTCGGTCGAGTCGGCGCTGCTGCTGCGCCTGGCCGGCGCGCGGCGCATCGTGGGCTACGCGCGCGGCTGGCGGCGCGCGCTGCTGCACGAGGCCATCCCGTTGCCGCGCGAAGCGGGTCGACGCCTGCTGCTCGCGCGGGAGCGCACCGTGCTGGGTCTGGTCGGCGCGCTCGGCTGCGAGACGCGCGGAACCGATCTCGAGCTGTTCGTGAGCGCGACGCAACGCGCCGAGGCGGCAGAGGTGCTCGCCGGCCACGGCATCGACGGCGACGCGCCGCTGGTGCTGCTCGCCCCCGGGGCCTCCTTCGGGCCCTCGAAGCTGTGGCCGACGGCGTCGTTCGCGGCCGTCGGCGACGCGCTGGCCGCGCGTGGCGCCCGGGTGGCCGTGATCGGCAGCGCAGCCGAGCAGCGCCTCTGCAAGGAGGTGGTGGCGGCCATGGAACGCCCCGCCGCCGACCTCGCCGGGCGCGTCGGGCTGGGCGGGCTCAAGGCGTTGGTGAGCCGCAGCCAGCTGCTGGTCGGGAACGATGCCGGCGCCCGGCATCTCGCGGTCGCCTTCGGGGTGCCCTGCGTCATGGCGCTCGGCCCGACCGCGCTCGAGAAGACGAACCTGAACCTCGAGCGGGTGAGCGTACTCTCGGCCGCGGTCGCCTGCCGGCCCTGCTACCTGCGCGTCTGCCCGATCGACCACCGCTGCATGACGCGAATCCCGCCCGCCGCCGTGCTGGACGAGTGCGAGCGTGCGCTCGCGCCCGGCTTCGCCGGGGCGCAGCGCGTCGTCGGAGGCCTCGCCGCCTGATGCACGTCCTGGTCACCGGCGGCGCCGGCTTCATCGGCTCGCACCTGGTCGACGCCCTGCTCGCGGCTGGCCATCGCGTGCGCGTGCTCGACAGCCTGGTGCCGCAGGTGCATGGGGACGTGACGCGTCCGGCGGACCTGAGCCCCCACTGCGAGCTCCGGGTCGGGGACGTGCGCGACCGCGGGGCGGTGGCGCGCGCCCTCGAGGGCGTCGAAGCCGTGTTCCACCAGGCCGCTGCGGTCGGTGTGGGCCAGTCGATGTACCAGATCGAGCACTACGTCTCGGCGAATGCGGTGGGGGCCGCGGTCCTGCTGGAAGGCGTGCTCGAGAAGCGCGACCAGGTCCGCAAGCTGGTGGTGGCTTCCTCGATGTCGCTCTACGGCGAGGGGGCCTACCGCACGCCGGACGGGCGCCCGGTGGCGCCGCCGCTGCGCCCGGAGGCCGCGCTCGCCGCGCGCCAGTTCGAGCTGGTCAGCGAGGCCGGGGAGCCGCTCACCCCGGTCGGGACGCCCGAGGACAAGCCCCTCCAGCCGACCTCGATCTACGCCGTCACCAAGCGCGATCACGAGGAGATGTTCCTGACGGTCGGTGCGGCCTACGGCATCCCGGTGGTGGCGCTGCGCTATTTCAACGTCTATGGCCCCCGGCAGGCGCTTTCGAACCCCTACACGGGAGCCGTGGCGATCTTCTCGTCACGCCTGCTCAACCGGAACCGGCCGTTGATCTACGAAGACGGGCTCCAGACCCGCGATTTCGTCCACGTCTCGGACATCGTGCAGGCGAACCTGCTCGCCCTCGATGCCGAGCATGCCGCCGGCCGCGTCTACAACGTGGGCACCGGGCGCGCGACCTCCGTGCTCGAGGTGGCCGAGACGCTGGGCGAGCTGCTCGACTTCGCGGACGGGCCGGAGGTGACCGGCCAGTATCGCGCGGGCGACATCCGCCACTGCGTCGCCGACATCTCGCGCATCCGCTCGGAGCTCGGCTATCGGCCGCGCGTGGCCCTGGCCGACGGGCTCCGCGAGCTGCTCGGCTGGCTGCGCACCCAGAGCGCCCAGGATGGCGTCGACGCGGCCGCGCGCGAGCTGGCCGCGCGCGGGCTGACGCGCTGATGGCCCGGCGCGGAACGCCTCCGGGACGCCGCGGCACGACGTCGGCACGCCGCGGAGCGAAATCGGCCCGGCGCGGAACGGGCTCCGCACGCCGCAGCCCCAGCCTGGCGCGGCTCGAGAAGGTCGTGCGGAACTTCGCGCGCGCCCGCCTGCTGGTGGTCGGCGACGTGATGCTGGACGAATACCTGTGGGGCGACGTCGAGCGGGTGAGCCCCGAAGCTCCCGTTCCGGTGGTCCACGTGCGGCGCGAGTCGCACGCTCTCGGCGGGGCCGGCAACGTCGTCCGCAACGTGGTGGCCATGGGAGCGCAGTGTTCGTTCTGCGCCGTGGTCGGAGAGGACGACGCGGGCCGTCAGATCGTCGAGCTGCTCGAGGCGCTCGGCGTCGACGCCGCAGGCGTGGTACGGGATCCCGAGCGCCCGACCACCCGCAAGACCCGGGTGGAGGCGCGAGCGCAGCAGCTCCTCCGCTACGACCGCGAGACGGAGGCGCCGCTCACGGGCCGGTCCGCGCGGCGCCTGGTGGCGGCCGTCGAGGCGGCGCTCGCGGCGTGCGACGGCGTGGTCTTCGAGGACTACGCCAAGGGGGTGCTCCCGAGCCCCGTGGTGCGACGCGTCGTCCGCCACTGCCGCGAGCAGGGCCTGTTCGTCGCGGTGGACCCGAAGGACGCCTTGACGCCCTACCGGGGCGCCTCGCTCGTGAAGCCGAACCTCCGGGAGCTCGAAGCCCTCACGGGCGTCCGCGTGCGCAGCGACGACGACCTCGAACGCGCCGTGGCGAAGCTCCAGCGCCAGCTCGACGGCGCGGAGGTCGTCGTCACGCGCGGCGCCCAGGGCATGTCGCTGTTCCCGATCGGTGCGAAGCCCCTCCACGTGCCGAGCGCCCCGTTCGAGGTGTTCGACGTGCAGGGCGCCGGCGACACCGCCATCGCGGCGCTCGCCCTCGCGCGCCTGGCGGGCGGCTCGCTCGAAGAGGCCGCGGTGATCGCGAACGCGGCGGCGGGCATCGTCGTGGGCAAGGTGGGCACCGCCACCGCCAGCCCCGCCGAGATCCTGACCCAGCTCCCCCGCTCGCTGGCCGCAGCCACGAAGGGGACGCGATGATCCGCTCGATGACGGGCTTCGGTCGGGCGCAGCTCGAAGCCGACGGCACGACCCTCTCGGTGGAGCTCCGCACGGTGAACCATCGCCATCTGGATCTCTCGCTGCGGCTGCCGCGGCCCCTGTCGGGGCTCGAGGCGGAGCTGCGTACCCTGCTCGCGGCTCAGTTCTCGCGTGGAAAGCTCGACCTGGTGGTCGGGGCGCCGGCTGGCGCTGCGAAGAGCGACGTCACGCTCGATCGCGAGCTCGCCGCGCGCTACCTCGAGTGGGCGCGCGCATTGACGGCGGACGGCGCCGACGACGACGAGCCCACGCCGGCCGAGCTGCTGGCCCTGCCGGGCGTGGTGCGCGTCTCGGAGCACGTCTTCGACGAGGAGGCCCTGCGTCCGGCCTTGCGGGCTGCGGTGGAGGAGGCCGCCCGGGCGGCCGCCGCCATGCGGGAGAACGAGGGCGAAGCGCTCGACCGCGAGCTTCGCGCCCGGCTGCTCCGGGTGCGCGCGCTCGGCGAGGGCGTGGCGGCGCGTTCGGGCGAGGTGGTCGCGGCGGTTCGCGAGCGCCTGACGAAGCGTGCCGCCCAGCTCCGCGAGGAGACCGGGGCCGCCGACGAGTCGCGCCTGCTCCAGGAGATCGTGATCGCCGCGGACCGGATGGACGTGACCGAGGAGGTGGTGCGCCTCGCGAGCCACGTCACCCAGTTCGAGGCCACGCTCGACGCGGATGCGGGGGGGCCGGTCGGGCGGAAGCTCGAGTTCCTGCTCCAGGAGATGCTCCGCGAGGCCAACACGATCGGCTCGAAGGCCGCCGACGCTCCCATCGCCCACCGCGTCGTCGAGCTCAAGACCGAGCTCGAACGCATGCGCGAGCAGGTGCTGAATGTCGAGTGACGCGCACGACCGTGTCGACCGATGAGCACGACCGCGTCGACTGACGAGCGTGCGCTCCGCATGCTCAACATCGGCTACGGCAACGTGGTGGCGGCCGGGCGGGTGGTGGCGGTCGTCTCCCCCCAGTCGGCGCCGATGAAGCGGCTGCGCGACTGGGCGGAGGGCGAGGGCAAGCTGATCGACGCCACGCAGGGCCGCCGCACGCGCTCGATCCTGGTGCTGGACAGCGGCCACGTGGCGCTCTCCGCGGTGAACCCGGAGACCATCCTGACCCGGTTCACGAGCCCCGATGGAGGCGCCGAGTGAGCGAGCGCGCCGGCATTCCCTTCGTGGTCTCGGCGCCGTCGGGCACGGGCAAGACCACGGTGTGTCGCGCCCTGGTGGCGGCGGACGCCGCGCTCGAGTCCTCGGTCTCGCACACCACGCGAACCGCGCGCCCGGGCGAGCAGGAGGGCGTGCACTACCACTTCGTGACGGCCGCCGAGTTCCGGCGGCTCGCCGCCGCCGGTGGCTTCGTGGAGTACGCCGAGTACGCCGGCCACCTCTACGGCACCAGCCTGGCCGCGATCGAGGCGCCCCTGGCCCGCGGCCAGGACCTGCTGCTCGAGGTCGACGTCCAGGGCGCGCTCCAGCTCCGCGAGCGACGGCCCGACGCGCGCCTGGTCTTCCTGCTGCCGCCTTCGTTCGAGGAGCTGCGTCGACGCCTCGAGAGCCGCGGGACCGATGCCCCCGACGCGGTGGAGCGGCGCCTCGCCCTGGTGCGGCGCGAGCTCGAGGCGCTGCGTCGCTTCGACTACGCCGTCGTGAACGAGGACGTCGCCCGGAGCGTCGCCGCCGTGCGCGAGATCATCGACGCCGAGCGGGCCGGCCAGGCCGAGCGGGCCCGGGCCGTCCACGGGGTCCCCGTGGTGGCCTCGCGCGTGGCGGACGTCCTGCCGATCTAGGGGGGGCCGGCCCGGGCGGGGGGCGCTTTGCCGGGCGGGCTCCGGGCGTGCCCGGGGCGACTCCGATACCCTCGCCCAAGCCGCTGTTTCCACGACGGAATCTCAGCCTTGCTGCGTTTCAACGACATCGCCGATCGCGCCCTCGAGGTCGACCCGGAGTGCGACCTCGAGCTGCTCCAGCGCGCCTACGTCTTCTCGGCCAAGGTGCACGAGGGGCAGGAGCGCGTGTCGGGCGAGCCCTACCTCGTGCACCCGCTCGAGGTCGCCGGCGTGCTGCTCGAGCTGCGGCTCGACGTCGTGACCGTCGCGGCGGGCCTGCTCCACGACACGGTGGAGGACGGCGTCACCTCGCTCGACGAGATCCGGCGCCTGTTCGGCGACGAGGTCGCCTTCCTGGTCGAGGGCCTCACCAAGATCTCGAAGGTCGAGTTCAGCTCGGCGCGCGAACGCCAGGCCGAGAGCTTCCGCAAGATGCTCGTCGCGATGTCGAAGGACATCCGCATCCTGCTGATCAAGCTCGCCGACCGGCTCCACAACATGCGGACGCTCTCGGCCCTGCCGGAGGACAAGGCGCGGCGCATCGCCCAGGAGACGCTCGACATCTACGTGCCGCTCGCGCACCGGCTCGGCATCGACGGCATGCGCCGCGAGCTCGAGGACCACGCGTTCCGCACCTTGCACCCGACGGTGGTCGCCGAGCTCGAGCGCACGCTGCGCGGCCGCCACACCGAGCGCGAGCGCTACATCGAAGAGGTCAAAGGCATCCTCTCCGCGAAGCTGGAGGAGGCCGGTCTCGACGCGGACGTGGGCGGACGGGTCAAGGACCTGGCCTCGATCCACGCCAAGATGGAGAAGCAGGGCGTCTCGCTCGAGAAGATCTACGACGTGATCGCCTTCCGGATCATCCTCGAGGGCACCAAGGGGTCCGTCTACCACGCACTCGGACTGGTACACGCGATCTGGCCGCCGGTGCCCGGGCGCTTCAAGGACTACGTCGCCTTGCCCAAGGCGAATGGCTACCAGTCGCTCCACACGACCGTGATCGGCCCCTACGGCGAGCGCATGGAGGTGCAGATCCGCACGCGCGACATGCACGCGGGTGCCGAGCTCGGGATCGCGGCCCACTGGAAGTACAAGGGCCACGGGGGGCACGCCAAGGACGACGAGAAGTTCGCCTGGCTGCGTCAGCTGATGGAGCGCCAGGGCGAGCTCGACGATCCCCACGAGTTCCTCGAGGTGATGAAGGTCGACCTGTTCCCGGACGAGGTCTTCGTCTTCACGCCGAAGGGCGACGTGATCAACCTGCCCAAGGGCGCCACCGCGCTCGACTTCGCGTACGCCATCCACAGCCAGGTGGGCGACCGCTGCTCGGGGGCGCGCGTGAACGGGACGATGCGCGCCCTCCACCACCAGCTCGCCGACGGCGACACGGTCGAGGTGATGACGAGCGCCGGTCAGGCGCCCAAGAAGGACTGGCTCGAGTTCGTGGTCTCCGGCAAGGCGCGGAGTCGCATCCGCCACGCCGTGCGCGAGGCCGAGAACGCGCGCAGCCGCCAGCTCGGCCGCGGGCTCCTCGAACGCGAGCTCCGCAAGGCCGGCTTCTCGCTGGCCCGCGTGCTGGAGGACGAGGGGCTCGCCGAAGCCGCCCGCAAGTGGAGCAGCGAGAACGTCGACGACCTGTTCGCGGCGGTGGGCTACGGCAAGGTCGCGGCGCGCGACGTGGTGCGTACGCTGCGCCCGGATTGGAGCGCCGACGGCGTCACGGCCGAGAAGGTCGGGCGGCTGCGCTCGATGTTCCGGCGCGAGAAGCGCTCCTCGGACAGCGGCATCCGGGTCGACGGCCACGGCGACGTGATGGTGCGCTTCGGTCGCTGCTGCGTGCCGCTCCCCGGGGACGAGATCGTGGGCTTCGTGACCCGGGGCCGTGGCATCACCGTCCACGCGCGCGACTGCCGCATGGTCTTCTCGATGGACGCCGAGCGCCAGGTCGAGGTCGATTGGGACGAGGCCTCCGACGTCTCGCGCAAGGTGCGCATCCGCGTCACCTCGCGCGACGAGCCCGGCCTGCTGGCGAAGATCACCAAGACCATCTCCACCGCCCGCGTCAACATCGGCGCCGCCCGCATCAGCACCCACGCCGACCGCACGGCCACGCAGAGCTTCGACCTCTGGGTCAGCGACGCCAAGATGTTGAACGCCCTGATGAAGGAGATCGGCCGCATCAAGGGCGTGCACTCGGTGGAGCGCGTGCGGACCTAGCGACGCGCCCGCTGCGGTAGAGTCCGCCACACCATGCGGCTCACCCGGACCGGTCGCTTCCTGCGCAGGGCGCTCAAGCGTTTCCTCTACTCGCAGCTCGCGCTGCGCGAGTCGTTCCTGATCCTCATCGGCCGCAGCCATCCCCTCGTGTTGTTCAACGTCGAGGCGGATCCTCCGTCCGTCTACGTGAACTTCCGGGTGCGGGCCGATCGCGTCGCGGCGCTGGGCGAGGCCCTCGACCTACCCGACGGCCTGGCGCTCGTGCCCATTCGCTGCCTGGCGGGGGAGGCCCCCTTCCACGCCATCACGCTGAACGCCTACCGCGTGTCCGGGCTCGTGAACGGGGTCCGCGCCGAGTGGTCGGCCTTCGTGCGCGACGCCGGCGGGGTACCCCGCTACCTGGTGCTCGAGGCGCAGTCGGACGTCGGCTCGATGGACCCGGTCCACGTCGTGACCCGGGCCGGACGCATGGAGCACGTGCTCGAGGGAGACCGGCTGCGGACGCGGGTCACGACCGCGAACGGGGGCGAGTTCGCCGCCGAGCTCCGCCTGCCGCCCCCGGGCGAGCGCGAGGCGCTCGCGGCGGCGCCGGAGTGGATCGAGGCCAACGACCGCATCTACTGGCGAAACGGCATCTGCGATCGGACCTTCTACGACGGCTCCCTCGCCACGGCGCCGCTCTGGCGGGTTCCGGCGGCGGGCGTGCAGGTGGCAGACGGCTCCGCCTGGGCGGCGTTCCTGGAGCCCGAGCCGGTGCACGTCGTGATGCTGTCGAGGCGCGTGCAGTTCGCGATCTCGCCCTGGTGGAACGCCTAGGGAACCTCTCGAGAACGCGCGCACGCGCCCGGGGCCACGAGGACCGGTGGAGTCCGGTCCGACGGAGGCGAAGGCAGGCCCTACGGACCGCCCGGCCTTTGGCAGCTCCGACCGCCGCCGTCCCCGCCCGCTGCTCGGAGCGGAAGGAAGGGCACGGATCCACCGCGATCCGCCGAGTCCGGAGGTGGAGCCGGTCCACCGGTCCCGGGCACGGCGGCCGCACGAGGACTCGTGCAGAGGCTCCCGAGCGCGCCGGGCCGGGGCGTTCGCGGCTCGTCAGTCCTGGAAGCGGTCGCAGCCCGGGTCGCGCGGGGGCAACGCCTCGAGGTCGAAGCGGAAGCTCCCGAGCTTGCGGTCGTCGCCGTAGCGACCGTCCACCTCGACCCAGTCGGCCCAGAAGGAGACGTTCCGGGCCTCCGGGTCGAAGCTCTCGGTCACGAAGCCCTGCGGCTTGATGTGGTGGGCGTGGGGCTTCCGGATCTCGAGCTCGAGCGTGGGGCTCGCGGTCGGCGTCTCCGAGGTGTGGAACAGCGAGAGGCGGCGCGTCTTGAGGCGGCGTGGCTTGTCGATCACGTAGCCGGTCTGGTTCACGATCGGTGCGCAGAAGCTGATCTTGTCCAGGTCGCAGCCGAAGAAGTCGCAGTCGAGCTCCAGGTTCTTCACGTAGCGCACCAGGTCGTTGGTGTGCGTGTCGGGTCCGAGGTAGCGGGCAGAGAGCTCGACGACGTGGAACTCCTCGTCCGTGTCGCGGCGATCCCGGTCGATGCAGAGCTGGCGCGTCGTGCGTAGCTGGTAGCGGAACTCGAGCCGGAGGCGGTCGGGCCGGGGCGGGCGGATCCGGATGCGCAGTTTCTCGGAGACGAGCGAGTCGAGGTTCGAGAGCTGCCCGCGGAGGTCGAGCTTGCCGTTCTTCTTCGAGCGTGCGGGGAGCTCGAGCGAGACGAAGCGCAGCGGCCCGACCAGGCCCGCCTCGCAGTCCCAGTAGCTGCCGAGGGAGGCCGTGGCTCCCGGGACGCCGCCGGGGAGCCTCGGCGCGACGCTGCCGTCGCCGCCCAGGACCAGCACCTCGTCGCCCTCGAACTCGAAGCGAAGCGCCGCGAACGCGCCGGCCGGCACGCCGTCCACCTGGACCTGGACCTGCGGGGCGCCGGCGTCGGCGAGCCCGCTCACCCGCCAGCGGCCGTCGTCGAGCAGCGTGTCCTGTGCCGCGGCGGGCGACGCGAGCGCGCAGCACAGCAAGAGCTCCTTCCAGCGCATCGGACAGAGGATAGCCGCTCTCGGGGCGTCTCCGGATATGATGGGCGGAACAGCAGGGAGGCACCCCGATGGATTGGCGCGCGCGACTCGGCCCGAAGCTCGTCTCGCTGGAGGAGGCACTGGCGCACGTTGCGCCGGGGGCGACCGTCGGGATCGCGCCGTTCACGACCACGCCGCTGACCCTGTGCGAGGGGCTCGCGGAGCGGGCGCGCGCAGGCCGGGTCGCGGACCTGCGCGTCGAGCACCTGGCCGCCCTGTTCCCCTGGACCGACCCCGAGCTGCTGGGCGCGCTGCGCCTGCTCGACAACTACGCCACGCCGCCGAACCGGGCCGCCTGCCACCAGGGTGCGATGGACTACCTGCCGATCGGGCTGTGGCGGAGCCACGAGCTGCCGGACGGGCTGACCCTCGATCCCGACGTGTTCTTCGTGCCGGTGTCGCCGCCGGACGCGGCCGGCTTCTGCAGCTATGGCACCGGGGTCTGGATGTCTCCGACGATCGTGGCCCGGGCGAAGTGCGTGGTGGCCGAGGTGCAGGAGGACTTCATCCGCACCGGCGGCGAGAACTTCGTCCACGTGGACCAGATCCACTGCTTCGTGGAGGGCAAGGCGCCGGTGCCCGCCCCGGCGGCGCCGCCGCCGAGCGCCGAGGAGGTGGCGCAGGTCGAGGCGATCTGCACCACGGTGGCCGTCGAGCTGGTCGAGGACGGCGACACGCTCCAGATGGGCGTCGGCACCGTCTCCGCCTCGCTCGGCAACTTCCTCGACTTCCGCAACGACCTCGGGATCCAGACCGAGCTCATCACCGGCGGGATCGCCGAGCTGGTGCGCCGCGGCAACGTGACGGGGGCGCGCAAGGAGATCCACCGCGGCAAGGTCGTGGGCAGCGCCCTCGTCTCGATGCCGCGGGAGGAGCTGGCGCTGATCGACCGCAATCCCGTCTTCGAGCTCTACGATTTCGGTTACACGGACGACCTGCGCCGCCTGATCCAGCTCGACCACTTCGTGACGGTGAACAACGCGCTCGTGGTGGACCTCACCGGGCAGGTCTCGGCCGAGGCCTTCGACCACCGCCCCTACACGGGCGTCGGAGGCCAGACGGTCTTCATGCTGGCCGGCGCCTACTCGCCGCACGGGAAGTCGGTGTCGGTGGTCCCCTCGAGCTCGCTGCCCTCGAACGGTGGCGAGCGGATCACCCGGATCGTCCCGACCCTCGCGCCGGGCACGCCGGTGACGGTGCCGCGCACCTACGTCGACTTCGTGGTCACCGAGTTCGGCGCCGCCGAGCTACGCGGCCGGACCCTACAGCAGCGGGCCCGCGCGCTCTGCGAGATCGCGCACCCCGACTTCCGGGACGCGCTCCGGGACGAGGCGAAGCGGCTCTACGGGGCGTGAGCCACCGGCCCGAAGGGCCGTCCGGCGAACGGGCGTGGCCGCAAGCCGTGTTCTCCCGGACGTCTAGAAGCGCTCGCCGCTCTGGTGCGCCATCAGCTCCGCGTAGCGCCCGCCGCGTGCGACCAGCTCGTCGTGGCTGCCGATCTCCGCGACGCTCCCCTGCTCGAGCACCAGGATCTTGTCGGCGTGCCGCACCGTCGAGAGGCGGTGGGCGATCACGAACGTGGTGCGGCCGGTCAGAAGCCCGTCGATGGCCTCCTGCACCAGGCGCTCGCTCTTGGCGTCGAGCGCGCTGGTGGCCTCGTCGAAGATCAGCACCTCGGGGTTCTTGAGCACGGCACGCGCGATGGTGATGCGCTGGCGCTGGCCGCCGGAGAGGAGCGTCCCGGCGTCGCCCACGTCGGTGTCGAGGCCGTCGGGGAGCCGACCCAGGAACTCGTCCACGTGGGCGACCCGTAGGGCCTCCGCGATCTCCTCCTCCGAGGCGTCCGGCCGGCCGTAGGCGACGTTGTCGCGGATGCTGCCGGCAAACAAGAAGGGCTCCTGGGTCACGACGGCGACGCGCGCGAGCCAGGAGGCGCGTCCGATGCGGCGCAGGTCGACGCCGTCCACCTCGATGGCGCCGGAGTCCGGGTCGTAGAAGCGCAGCAGCAGGTCGGCGAGCGTGGTCTTGCCGCTCCCCGTGGCGCCCACGATGGCGACCAGCTCGCCCTTCTTCACGTCCAGCGTGACGTCGCGCAGCACCGGCTCGCGGCCGTACGAGAAGGAGACCTTGGAGACGCGGATGCCTTCGCGGAGCCCCTGGAGCTGCACCGCGTCGGGCGCGTCGGCGGTCTCGCCGGGCTGGTCCAGGATCTCGAAGAACCGCTCCGCGGAGGGCACGGCCTCCTGGAGCTTCGTCCAGCCGCGCGTGAGGTCCCGCATCGGCCCGTAGGTCGACTGCATGACGCCCACGAAGGCCGCCAGCGCACCGAACGACAGGCCCCAGAGCTGCCCCAGGATCAGGGCCACGCCGCCGAACAGGACGGCGATGCCGATCAGGTTGTTGAGGCCCTCGACGCTGCTGCGCGAGTAGGCCCGGTTGCGCTGCACGCGCAGGTTGCGCCGGAAGTAGCGCAGGTTCTCGCGGGAGAAGGCGGCCGCTTCGCCGGCCTGCGCGCGGAACGCCTGGATCACCTTGATCCCCGACAGGATCTGCAGCAGGCGTTGGGTGACGTCGCTCTGACTCTCCTGGCGCCGCTTGGCGGAGCGGCGGATCTGGCGGCCAAAGAACGCGATCACGCCGGCCACGAACGGCGCGACGAGCAGCACGGAGAGGGTGAGCTGCCACGAGATGTAGAGCAGCACGCCGACACCGACCACGAGGCCGACGCCGGACTGCACCACGTCCTGGAACAGCAGCTCGAGGCTCTGGTGCGAGCGTTGGGCGTCGTTCATCACGCGCGAGAGCGTCTCGCCGCGCGCCGTGCCCAGGTGGAAGCGGAGGGGGAGCGCCAGCAGCTTCTCGCACAGCTGTTGCTGCAGGTCGACCAGCACGCGCCCCAGCACGAACTGCGAGAGGATCTCCTGCCCCATGTGCGCGAGCGGCAGCACCAGCACGATCAGCAGCGCGCCGAGCACGACGCGCGGCAACGCGTCCAGCACCTGGCGCTCGAGCGCGTCCCGCTCGGCCTCCGCCAGCGGCGCCTCGGCCGGGGCCGCCGCCGTATCCTCGCCCTCGGCGCCCGGCAGCAACGAGCCTCCGAGCTCGCGCCAGTCGAGCGTCCCGCCCGCCTTCTGGTGGGGCAGGATGATCTCGTCGAAGACGGGCTCGAGCAGCCACGCGCGCGCCGTCCGGGCGCTCGAGTAGACCGCGGTGAGCGCCACCGCGAGCACCAGCACGCCCAGGTACGGGCGCAGGTATCCGACGAGGCGCCAGTAGGCGCGCAGGCTGCCGCTGTTCACGGAGGCGCTGGTCGTGATGGCGAGACTCCGGGCCGGGCCGGTCGGCCGCCGGAAGCTAGGCAAGATCCTCGAGGATCGCGTCCGCTGCAGCGACGCCCTGGAGGATCTCGCCCTCGAGGCCGAGCGCCGCGACGTGCCCTGCGTCGAGTCGATAGATCGGGCGGCGCCCGGCTCGGAGCTCGAGCGGGGCGGGGAAGGCACCCGGCGCGGCGAAGCGCAGCGAGTCGTCGTCCCAGAGCGGCCGCGGGGGGGCTGCGGCGCGCCGCACGCGGTTGCCGGCGGAGTTGAGCAGGCGCGCCAGGACGTCGGCGACCGTGTCCTCGGCTCGGGCGAGGTCGGCGTCGATCGGGAAGGTGGCGCCGGCCACCAGCTCGACGAAGCGCGAGCCCCGCGTCGAGGGCTCGAGGGCGAGCCGGACCGGCCAGGCGGCGCTGCCGCAGCCGTTCTTCGCCATCGCCAGCAGCGCGCGCCGCGCCAGCGGCTCGGGCACGGCGTCGCGGAGCGCGCGCGCGTGAACGCGCACTTCGCGCGCCGGCGGCTCGGAGCCGCGCAGCCAGCGCGGGACGTCCTGTTCGAAGCTGGTGAGCGCGCCCCGGAGCGCCGCGGCCGGGGCGTTCACGAGCAGCGCGCGTCCGAGCCAGACGTCCTTCGGGCCGACCCGCGCCACCCCGGGGTCGCCGCCGAGCTCGGCCAGCCGGAAGGGGCCCCCGAGCACGCGGAAGTCGCCATGGAGCGCCTCGATGCGCTGGTGGAGCAGCGTGCGGAGCCCCATCTGCGGGCGCTGGAAGAGGGCGCCGCCTGCGAGCGGCGCGGCCAGCAGGCGCGCCAACGCCTCGGGCGGGGGGGTCCCGCGGGCGAGCGCAGCGCTGCCCCGCACCCAGGCCCGGAGCAGGGGTGCGAGCCGAGGCCCCGGCGCAGCGAGCGGCGGGGGGAGCGGGCCGAAGGGCTCGGGCTCGCGGGCCGCCCGCGTGAGCCGGCGCAGGCCGCTCGGGCGGATCCAGTCGAGCGTGGCCAGACGCCGCGCGGCCGCCGCCCCGGTCTCGGCGAGCGCCTCGACCAGCGCCTCCGCCTCCTCGGGCTTGGCGAGCCCCCAGGAGACGAGCTCGGACGCCAGCAGGGCGGGGCCCCCGACCTCGACGCGCGCCTCGGGCAGCAGGACCTGGAAGGCGAGCGGGCTCGGCTCGAGGTCCCGGCGCTCGATGCGCGGCAGACCGAGCTCGCGCAGGGCGCGGTCGAGCGGCTCGCCGCCCGTCACGCCGGGCAGGGTGAACGGCTCGCGCACGAAGATCGGCAGCCCCGCGGCCGCCTCCTCCTCCACCACGCACACGCGCAGGCCCGCGCGCCCGAGTCGCACCGCCGCAGCGAGGCCGCCGAGCGCGGAGCCCAGCACCAACACGTCCCAGCGACGAGCGCGCAGCGCGGCACTCTTCGGCAACCGCCGTGCCATCAGGCCACCGCCTTCGCCCGGAGGCGGGGGCGGAGCGAGCCGACGTTCGGCAACCGCCGTGCCATCAGGTCACCGCCTTCGCCCGGAGGCGGGGGCGGAGCGAGCCGACGTTCGGCAACCGCCGTGCCATCAGGCCGCCCCGGTCGCGGCCTCGAAGAC
>JBFIYM010000068.1:0-21704 GCA_041605395.1 Myxococcota bacterium
CGGCGCGGAGCGCTCGGTCCTCCGCCTCGCTCTCGACGAAGCAGCACAGGTCCACGTCGATGCCACGCGCCGCGAGAAAGCGGAGCATGCGCTCGACCGTCATCTGGTCGGCGCGCGTCAGCGGCCAGGGCGGCCGCGAGGAGAGCACGAGGAGCTTCATCCGCCCCCGTCCGGCGCGCGGCCCCGGCGCCCGGTCATGAGAGCCGGAGGACGATCTTGCCTCGGCCCCGCCACTCGTCGTCGCGCTGGAAGCGCGCATCGCCGTGACCGATCACCACCACGTCGGCCGCCTCGATCGCCGCCTCGAGGTCCTCCGCCAGCAGGCGGCTGATGTGGGGGAGGTGCTCTTCCAGGAAGGCGCGGTTGCTGCCGTGGATTCGCGCCAGGTTGACGCCGGGGTCGTGGATCGACAGCGCGAAGCCCTTTCCCAGCAGCCGCTCGGCGAGCTCGAGCAGGGGGCTCTCGCGCAGGTCGTCCGTGCCGGACTTGAAGGCGAGGCCGAGCAGCGCCACCCGGCGCTTGCCGGTGGCGATCACCGCCTCGAGCGCGCGCAGCACCTCGACCTCGTTGCTCGGCAGTACGGCATCGAGCAGCGGCACCCGCACGTGCGCCTCGCGCGCCGCGGAGGTGAGGGCCCGCAGGTCCTTCGGCAGACAGCTGCCCCCGAACGCGTAGCCGGGCTTCAGGTACGCGGGCGACGCGTTCAGCTTGCGATCGCCGGCGAAGATCTCGAGCACGCGCGCCGGGTCGGCGCCGCGCGCCGCCCAGACGCGGGCCGCCTCGTTGGCGAAGGCGATCTTGAGCGCGTGGAACGCGTTGTCGGTGTACTTGACGGCCTCGGCCACCTCGAGCGGAACCACGAAGCGCTCGGCCGAGACGCCCTCGTAGAGGCGCATGACGCGAGCGCCGACCCCGTCCGCTCGTTCTCCCACCAGGATGCGCGGCGGCTGGTCGTAGTCCAGCAGCGAGCTCCCCTCGCGCAGGAACTCCGGGTTCACCGCGACGTCCCAACCCTCGCCGGCGCGACGGCCCGAGGCCTCCTCGATGGTCGGAATCACGTGCTCGCGCGTGGTGCCGGGCAGCACGGTGCTGCGCACGACGACCACGTGGCCGGGCTCCGCGAGCGAGAGCTTCGAGCCGATCTGCTCGGCCACCTGTCGCACGAAGCGCAGGTCCAGCGAGCCGTCGGCGCGCGAGGGCGTCCCGACGCAGATCAGCGACAGCGCGGCGCCCGTGAGGCCCTCGGCGGGATCGTCGGTCGCTCTCAGGCGGCCGGCGGCCACCCGGTCGGCGACGAGCTCCTCGAGCCCCGCCTCCAGCACCGGCGTGTGGCCGGCGCGGATCGCCTCGGTCTTGGCCGAGGCGGGGTCGACCCCCACGACCTCGTGGCCGTCGCGCGCCAGCGCCGCCGCCGTGACGGAGCCCACGTAGCCCAGCCCGAAGACGGCGACCCTCAAGACATCCTCCGCGGCGGGTTGCCGACGACGGGCTCGAGGTGCGGGTTCTCGACGACGTAGCTTCCGATCGCGAGGTAGTCGAGATGGCCCTGCAGGAAGGCGCGGACGGCGTCCTCCGGCGAGCACACGATCGGCTCCTCGTGCATGTTGAAGGAGGTGTTCACCAGCGTGCCGACGCCGGTGAGCTTCCGGTACTCCTCCAGCACGCGGTGGAAGGACGGGTTGGTCGCCTTCCGCACGATCTGCGGGCGCGCGGTGCCGTCGACGTGCACGGCGGCCGGGCAGGTGTTCCGGAACTCCTCCGAGCAGTCGAAGATGATCGTCATGAACTGCGCGGCATGCTCGGCGCCCTCGAGCCCGAGGAAGGAGGCCTCCGCTTCGTCTTCGAGCGTCGCGGGCGCGAAGGGCATGAACTCGGTGCGGCCGAGGCGCTTGTTCAGCCAGTCGTTCACGTCCGGGTCGGCGCAGTGATAGAGGATCGAGCGATTGCCGAGCGCGCGGGGCCCGAACTCCATGCGGCCGTGGAAGCGCGCGACCACGCGGCCGTCGGCCAGCAGACGCGCGATCTCGGGCTCGACCGGGTCGAAGCGCCGCACGGGCAGGCCGGCCTCGCGGAGCGCCCGCTCGATTGCCGCGTCGTCGGCCTCCGGGCCCAAGTAGACGTTCTCGAGGGTGTAGGGCGCGAGGCTTCCGTGCTGCTCGGCCAGCGCCTGGAGCGGCGCACCGAAGGCGAGGCCGCAGTCGCCCATCGCGGGCTGTACGAAGATCTTCCCGAAGCCCATCTCCTTGACCAGCTTGTTGAGCTTCACGTTGGCGAAGACGCCGCCCGCCAGGGCGATCGGCTGCCCCTCGATGCGCGGGATGTTGGAAGCGATCAGGCGCGCGACCTCGCGCTCGAGGATGTGCTGGATCCCGGCGGCGATCTCGGCGTCCGACCAGTCGCCGAAGCGGGTCTGGCGCGTCTCGCGCAGCTCCCGGACGGCTTCCGCGAAGGCCGGATCGTCCGCGGTCGAGCCGTGCTGCGAGTGCAGCATGAAGAAGTACGGCCGCCCGCGGCGCGCCGACCAGATCTCGTCCGTCCAGGCGTCGAGCTTCGCCACCAGGCGCGGCTCGACGCGACCATGGCCGGCGAGCCCCGTGACCTTGCCCGCGTGGCGGTGCGGGTGGAACCCGAGCAGCGTCGTCACGAACTCGTAGTTGTGCCCGAGCGGGAACGCGGTGTGGAAGTGGGCCGCGCGCGGCTCGAGCCGTCCGGCCCTTCCGTGGAAGAAGCGGCTCGAGTAGGCGTCGCCCACGCCGTCCACCGTCACCACCTCGGCCTCGTCGAATCCCGATGGATAGTACGCGCTCGCGGCGTGGCAGGTGTGGTGGTCGACGTGGCTGCGCTCCCGTCCCGGGAACACGGCGCGGTCCGCGTCGCGGGTCTTGCCGAAGGCCACGTCGGCGAGCTTGCGGAAGCGCTTCGGGTGGACGTCCTGGAGCTTGCCGTGCGTCGCGTTCCACCACGCGAGCTGCATCTCGCGCGGGAGGCGCCGCGCGAGCGGGAGACCGCCGTGGACCAGGGAGGCGCCGTCCAGGCGGACGCGCTCTTCCAGCCAGGACGCCGCCAGCCGCGGCCAGCCGCCCTGCATCTTCACGCGCGAGAGACGCTCCTCGGCGATGGCGTGGAGCGGGCGCCCCGCGTCGTCGATCGCGACCACGCTGGCTTCGTGGCTGCGGTGGTAGCCGATCCACACCGAGCGTCTCCCTGCTGGAACCCGATCCCGCTCGTCTGCGACCCGCCGCTCACGCCGCGAGGCCGGCACCCGAGGGAACCCGGCTAGGTAGCAGACCCGGGGGTGGCCTCGAAACCGCGCACCGTGACGCCGGGCCCCTCCCGGGCCTCGATTCGCCACTCGATCTCGACCCGGCCGGCTCGGGCCCGGACCTGGCCGTTGTGGTACGCGAGCTCAGAGGGCTCCACGGGCCTCTGACCCCAGGCCAGGACGAAGCCGCCCACCCACGGCAGCTCGGCTTCGACCTCGTAGGCCATTTCGGTCATCTCGCGGACCTCATTGAACCGCTCGTGGAGCGGCACGGGGCCGGTGTGCGGGAATTCCCCACGGGGGATCCAGCCGACGCGCAGGCCGGCCGGAGCATCGGGGTGCAGGTGGAGCGCACTGCGCAGGCGGTGGCGTCCGCGCCCGAGCACGGCGTCGAGCACCAGCAGGCAGTCTGCGGAGAGGGCCAGCAGGCGCTCGTGTCGCGGTCGACCCGGCAGGAAGCACCAGCCGTCGTGGCCGGCATGGAGCCACTCGAAGCCGGCGGCGGCGCCACGCGCGCGGACCCGCGCCCGCCCGCGCCGCCCGCTCCGGAAGCTGCCCCAGGCCTCGAGCAGCTCGGCACCGTCCACCTGCACCGTGTTGTGGGCGGCGGTGGAGCGCAGCCGGTCGCGCAGGGGGCCCGCGTCGTAGGTCCCCGTGCCGGTGTCGCTGACGATGCGCGCCGGGCCGAGGCTGGCCTCGAAGGAGAGCAGGTCGGCGTGGGCGTGACCGAGCTGATGGTCCGGCCCGTGCGCGCCCGCGCGCACCACCGCGTGCGCGGGCCCGGCGCGCAGCACCACCAGACCGCTGGCGCGCTCCGGCACGCCCGCCGCGGGGGGCGTCGCCGGGCCCGCCTCCGCGAGGAGCCGCCGGGGCGCCGGCTCCCCGTGCCAGGTGTCGCCGAGGAGCGGGAGGCGGCCGTCCTCGGGCAGCAGGTAGGCCAGGAAGCCGGCCATGCGGGCGATCGCGGTCGTGAGCCAAGCGGGGGCCGCATTCCCGAGCAACGCGCGCGTCTCCAGCAGGTCCTGGAGCACGATCGCGTGGTAGTGCGGCGTGCGCTCGTAGTGGCAGCCGTCCGCGAGCACCTGCTCGGCCAGCTGGTCCCGAAGCAGCGCGAGCGCCTCCGGCGCACAGCCGCAGAGCTCGTGTGCGAAGACCAGGCCCACCGCGTCGCGCAGCAGGTGGTTGGCACGCACGTCCCACTCGAGGTTCTCGCGCAGGAAGAGGCCGTGGAGCGCGAGGCTCCGCGACACGAAGGCGCCGTCCTCGGAGGTCGGCTCGAGCTCGAGCAGGGCGGCGGCGAGCGCCCAGTTCACGAGGCGCGTCGCGACCGCCCGCGCGTTCCAGGCGTCGCGCGCGAAGCCGGGGCGGCCGATCGTCGCCTCGGCCGACCAGCCGCGCATCAGCGCCAGACATCGTGCGCGGTAGCGGTCCTCCCCGCTGTCTCGGGACGCGGCCGCCAGGTCGACCGCGTAGGGGAACTCGTGGAGCAGCGTCTTCCAGAGCCGGGTGCCTTCGTCGAGGCCCGGATCGAACCAGGCGACCCCCTCGCCGAAGTCGCGCTCGCGACCGAGGAAGCGGAAGCGGCCGGCGAGCGCCGCGTCCGCCACCGCGCGCGAGCCCGGCGCGTCCGCGAGGCGCAGGCGGAGGTCGGCGGCCCGCAGCAGGCCGGGGTGCGCCAGCTGGGCCGCATCGAAGCGCCCGGCGCGCTCCGCGTAGCGCCGGTGCACGGCGTCGCCCTGGCGCTCCCAGAGTGCGCGCCGGAGCGTCAGGCGACCGCGGTGCCAGATCTGGGAGGCTTCGAGGTGGCGCGCGGTGCGGAGCAGGCGGGGCAGGGCGGCCATCGCGCGCGCGATGGTGACGGAATCGCTTCGCGCGTGCCCGTCACTGCGATCGGCTCGCCCGGCTTCGCCGGCGTCGCATCCCGGCGAGCACCAGCAGGGCCAGCGCGACCTCGCCCCCGAGGCCGCAGCGCGGGCTCGCCGCGCAGGCGTCGCCGATTCCGTCTCCGTTCGCGTCCGCCTGGCCGGGGTTCACGGCGTACGGGCAGTTGTCCGCGCCGTCGGGGATGCCGTCGGCGTCGGAGTCGAGCAGGCCGCTCACGCAGGGGAAGCCCGGGGCCGTCCCGATACAGCGTGCGTCGGTCACCGTGACCGCGCTGCCGGCCGGGTCGGCCAGCACCGCGCCGCGCTGCCGCGCGTTCGCGAGCGCGCCGTCGTCGCGCGCGCGGACGCCGGTCACCGTGACGTTCTGCTGCGGTCCGGCGAGCCGGAGCCCCCACGAGTCGCCGAGGTTGTCGAGCCAGAGATCGCGCAGGGTGTTGTCGTGGCTGGCACCGCTCGGGATCTCGATCCCGTAGCGGCTCGAGCCCACCACCAGATCGCTCCAGGCGCCCCCGACGCAGCGGCAGGCGTTCTCGACGGCGCCTCCGCCGCTGCAGCTCGTCGCCGACGAGGCGTCGGTGACCACCGCCCACTCCCCCTCCGTGGCCGCGTCGCAGGCCGGGAGGTCCGCCGCGCGGCTCCGGCCGAGGAACCCGCTGGCACGGCCGTCGACGCTCACGCGCTCGAGCGTCGCGTTCTTTAGGGGGGCACTGCTCGAGCCGAGCAGGACGCCGTGCAGCGAGAAGCGGGCCACGGACAGGTCGACGATCGCGAGACCGTCGTTGGCGCCCTGGAGAACCACGGCGCTGTGGAGCTGGGCGTCGGCCGGCTGCGCGACGTCGGCGCCGTCCACGTCGACCCGCTCGAGGCGGATGCGTTCGGGCGGCGTCGCGCCGCTGCCCGGCCCCGTCTGGAGCAGGCCCGCGCCCCCGCAGTCGCGCAGCGCCACGTCCTCCAGCGAGAGGCCCCGCAGCGGCGTGACCCACGAGAGACAGGGCTGATCGGCGGGGGTCCGCTCGATCCCGATGTGGCGCAGCACGATGCCGTCGACGCGTGCTCCGATCGACACCCCACGATCCCCCTCGACGTCGCGCATCACGAGGTCCTCGATCGCCACCTCCCGATTCGCGTCGACCGACTCGCCCGGTGCGCCCGCGTACCCCGGGCTGCCGGCGACCCAGAGCGCGGCCGTGCGGACGCACTCGTTCCCGAGCAGGCGGAGCGAGTCGACGCCGCGGATCGCCGCACAACGCTCCGGCGGGCGCGGCGCCCACGCGGCGGGGGTGTTGTCCACGAGGTTGTCGCGGAACTCGAGGTCGCGGAGCGTGTCGCCGACCGCGTCGCGCCGGGTGTTGAGGGCGTTTCCTCCGCTGCGCTGGATCGTGTTGCCGACGGCGAGCACGCGCTCGGTCACCCCGCCGGAGACCGCGAACAGATAGATCGCGGGCTTCCGGGTGAAGCGGTTCACGTCGCCATAGCCGCCGCAGTCCTGGAGGACGTTCTCCTCGAACAGCAGGTCCTCCGAGTTCTTGGCGTAGAGGCAGCTGTGGTGGGTGTGATGGACGACGTTTCGTCGCACCACGGCGCCGGAGACCCGGTTCCAGTGGATCCCCATCCGGCCGTTGGCCGTCCAACCGCGCGAGTCGTAGGTGTCGGGCATGGCGCCGTCGATCTGGCAGTCCTCGACCGTGAGGTCCTGATTGCCCGCGACGTGGTCCTGGTTGGTCACCACGGAGCGGTTCAGGTTCCAGACGCTGGCGTCGTAGCCCCGCAACGTGGTGAGCGCGGGCCCTGCGCAGCGCAGCACGCTGTGACTCGGGAGCTCGATCAGGCCATGGGGACGGGACGGCGCCGCCGGCGGTAGGAACAGGCCCGCCTCGACCTCGATCGTCTTCGGTCCCGGGTCGTCGAGGGCGTCGATGGCCGCCTGGATGTCGTCCAGCTCGAGCACGCCGTTGCCGTTCCAATCGCCGACCGAGGCGAAGTCGGGCGCACCGTCGCCGTCCTGGTCGAGCAACGTGTTCGCGTCGAGCGCGACGGGGTCGAGCGCAGCGATCAGCAGCAGAGCGAGGCAGCAACGGCTCGGGTTTCGCATGGGGGCTCGCAGGGCGCCCGATTATACTGCGCCGATGCCCGGGCCCCGCATCCTCGTGAACGCGCTCTCGATGAGCCAGGGCGGTGGGCGCAGCTACGTCGTGAACCTGCTGCGCGAGCTGCGACGCGACGACCGCGGCTTCCGCTTCACCCTGCTGGCCACCCGCGACCAGGTGGAAGACCTCGACACGTCGGGCGTCGCGTTCGAGCCGGTCGCGCTCCCGGCCCAGCCGCGCGCGCTGCGCCTCCCGCTTCGCGTCCTCTACGAGCTCGCCGGGCTGCCCGTTCGGGCCCGCCGTTTCGAACTCCTCTACTGCGTGGCGGACCTGTGCCCGCCCGTCGCGCCGGTGCCCGTCGTGGTCCTGATGCGGAACCTGAACATCTACGACCGCCGCTTCTACGACGACGCCCGGACCCGGACCCTGTTCCGGCTCGCGCGGCTCGGGGCGCCGCGCGCCCGCTTCGCGCTGTTCCCGAGCCGGGCCGCGGCCGATGCGATCCGGGCCACGATCCCGCTCCGCGACGAGCGGGTGGAGGTGGTCCCGTACGGTGTCTCGCCCGCCGCCTTCGAGGCGGTGGAGCCGGTCGCCTCGGACGCGCCGTACCTGTTCCTGCCCGCCTCGCCGGAGCGACACAAGAACATCGAGACCCTGATCGAGAGCCTGGCCTTCGTGGGCGATCCCCGGCTCGAGCTCTGGATCGCCGGCAACTCGTTGCTCGACCCCGCCCACACCCGCGCGCTCGAGGAGCTCGCCGCGCGTCGCGGGCTCCGGGAGCGCGTTCGCTTCCTCGGGCCCGTGCCCTACGCCCGGCTGCTCGGCTACTACCGCGGCGCCGCGGCCTTCGTGTTCCCCTCGCTGCTCGAGACCTTCGGGCATCCCCTGCTCGAGGCGATGTTGGCGGGCGCACCCGTGGTGGCGTCGGACATCCCGACCTTCCGGGAGATCGCCGGCGACGCGGCGCTCTACTTCCCGCCGCTCGACCCGCGGGCGCTGGCGGCCCAGGTGGACGCCGTGCGATCCGACGCGGCCGCCCGCGCGGCGCGGATCGAGCGCGGGCGGGCGCGCGCCGCGGGCTACTCCTGGGAGCGCTCGGTGGACGGACTCTGCGCGGTCTTCGAGCGGGCGCTCCGCTGAGGCGCTCCGGACACGGCGAAGCCTGCGCGGATTCTTGCCTTTCTCGTTACCCGGACGCCTCGCCTCGGGGTACCCTGGTCCGTTCCGCCAATCCAGAGTTCCTGGACCCGGGTGCCGTCCATCGATCTCGAACACCTACTTCGGGCCATGCCCGACGCTCGGCTCTTGGGCCTGGCGCTCGCCGAAACCGCTCCCGAGGAGCGGCTGGCGAGAGCGGGCGCGCTGCTCGAACCGCTCCAGGGCCGGAGCGAGGAGGCGCACGCCGCCCGCGAGGCGCTGGCGCGGGGCCTGCGCGGCCTCGTGCGTGAGGCCCCGGACGCGTTGCGGCCGTGGCTGGACGCGCACTGGGCCGAGAGCCCCGCCGCGGACTGGGTCTGCGCCCGCCTGTTCGGATGGCTCGGCGAGCCGGAGCGGGCCGAGGAAGCCTGGGATGCGGTGGTCGAGCGCGAGTTCGGCTCCCGGGTCGAACGCCATCTGGCCCGCGCGCGCCTGCGTCTCGACCGCGGCGCGGTGGCGGACGCCGCCGAGGATCTCCGCGAGGCGTTCCGCGATCCCGCCGGGCACCGGGACCTCGAGCGTGGCGCCAAGCTGCTCGCGAAGCTCCGCGCCGCGGGGGAGGCGCTGCCGGCGAAGCGGCGCAGCAGGATCGCGCTGCTCGGGGGCTCCACCACGCAGCTGATGCGCCCGCTGCTGGAGCTCGTGTGCTTCCGCGACGGCATCGAGGCCGAGATCTACGAGGCCGAGTACGGGCTCTATCGGCAGGAGGTGCTCGACCGCAGCAGCGCTCTCCATCGCTTCGCCCCCGACGTCGTGCTGATCGCCACGCACTGGCGCGACGCGCAGCTCCCGCCGCTCTCCGAGGACGCCGACGCTGCCGTGGAAGGGCTCGCGGCGGGCTTCGAAGCGCTCTGGGAGATCTGCCGCCGGGAGCTGCGGGCGCACGTGATCCAGCACAACTTCGACCTGCCGCCCAACGACAGCTACGGGGGGCTCGGGAAGAGCCTGCCGGGTGGGCGAGCGCGCCTGCTGGCGCGGGTGAACCTCGAGCTGCTGGCCCGGGCCGGCCCGGGCGTCAGCATCCTCGACCTGGATGCGGTGGCTGCGTCCCACGGCAAGGAGCGTTGGAGCGCCGACAGCCTCTGGTACCTCGCCAAGCAGCACCCGGCGCCCGACGCCCTCGGCGCCTGGGCCGACGCGGTCGCTGCGCAGCTGCGCGCGCTCCTCGGCCTCGGCCGCAAGGTGCTCGCGCTCGACCTCGACAACACGCTGTGGGGGGGCGTGATCGGCGAGGACCGACTCGACGGCATCCGGCTCGGGGCGCACAGTCCGGAAGGGGAGGCGCACCTCGACCTCCAGCGCTACGCCCGCGAGCTGCGCGAGCGCGGGGTCGTGCTCGTGGTGTGCAGCAAGAACAACGAAGCCGACGCCCGGGAGCCGTTCGAGGCCCACCCGGAGATGCTGCTGCGGCTCGACGACTTCGCCGTGTTCCGGGCCAACTGGCAGGACAAGGCCTCGAACCTGCGCGAGATCGCAGCGACGCTGGGGCTCGGTCTCGACAGCTTCGTCTTCGTCGACGACAACCCGACCGAACGCGCCTGGGTGCGCCGGGCGCTCCCGGAAGTCGCGGTGCCGGAGGTCGGCGACGACGCCGCGGACTACGTCCGGGTGCTCGATCGCGGGCGCTACTTCGAGGCGCTGACCCTCAGCGACGAGGACCGGCTGCGGAGCGCCGACTACGCCGCCAACGCGCGTCGCGCCGAGCTGGCGAGCGGCGCGACCAGCATGGACGAGTTCCTGGCATCGCTCGAGATGACGGCGACCATCGGTCGCTTCGACGCCGCCAACCTGCCGCGCATCACGCAGCTGGTGAACAAGTCGAACCAGTTCAACCTCACCACGAGGCGCTACACGCAGGAGCAGCTCCAGGCCTTCGCCGAGAGTCCGCGCCACGTGACCTCCTGGTTCCGGCTGCGCGACCGATTCGGCGACAACGGCCTGATCGGCGTGATGGTCGGCGTCGAAGATCCCGAGCAGAGCACCCTCGAGATCGACCTCTGGCTGATGAGCTGTCGCGTGCTGGGGCGGGGCATGGAGGCCCTGATGTGCGGGACCCTGCTCGAGGAAGCCCGCCGCCGTGGCCTCTCGCGCCTGCTCGGGCGCTATCTGCCCACCGAGAAGAACGCCATGGTGGCCGACCTCTATCCGCGACTCGGCTTCAAGGACGCGGGCGTGAGCGCGGGGCCGGGCGAGACCGTGTGGGCGCTCGACGTCGAGGGGCAGCCCCCGATCCACTGTCCCTCGATTCGCATCGAGACGGCGGGAGCCTGAGGCGGGTGGCTTCATGACCGACCTGATGGAACGCCTGCAGGACGTCTTCCGCGAGGTCTTCGACGACGACGCGCTCGAGATCGTCGACGAGACGGTCGCCGCCGACGTGGACGAGTGGGATTCGCTGAACCACGTGAAGCTGGTCGTCGCGATCGAGGAGAGCTTCGGCGTGCACTTCGCGAACCGCGAGATCGCCGCCTGGGAGAACGTCGGCGACATGCGCAAGGCGCTCGCGGCCAAGCTCTCGGGCTGACGTCGGTGTGGACCTGGGCGCGCCTGCTGCGCATCGCGACCTTCACGCTCGCGTTGCTGATCGCCTTCGACGTCGCCCTGCTCGGCGTCGAGGAACGCATCGCGCGCGACGCGCAGCAGGGACGGCTCCGCAACACCGAGGGGCGCAGCAGCGCCGACGCCTGCCTGAACATGCTGCGCGCACTTCCGCCGGCCGGAGCCCGGGTCGCCGTGATGGTGGGGGCGTCGGTCAGCTTCGGCTCCAACATCGATCGGGACGAGGCCCTGCCCGCGCAGCTCGGCGCGCGCTGGCGGGAGCAGGGCGCGGGCCTCGGCGTCGTCAGCTGCGCCCAGCCCGGCGGCAACAACGAGACGCCGATTCCGGTCGCGGCCGCCTTCGGGAGCCGTCCCGCTTCGCTGCTGCTGGTCGAGCTGATGGTGCCGACCTTCGCGGAGCGCGGGAACAAGGCTGCTGCGCCGCCGCGCTCGGAAGAGGAGGTGTCGCTGCTCGAGATGGCGAACGGGGAGCAGCGGGCCGCGCTCGAGGCGGCCGGGCAGTGGCCGCCCCTCCCGGCCCGCGTCGAGGCGCGCCTGGCCGAGGGGCTGCGCTCCCACTGGCGCCTGTTCCGCTATCGCGGGCCGCTCTGGATCGACGACCGCATGGTGCCCGACCAGCTGATCTGGACCGTGCGGCGTTGGGTCGCGAGCGCGGGCTTCCTGCCGAAGCGCTTCCACGGCCAGACCACGAACGTGGGAAAGCTGCCCTGGCGCGAGGCCTACGTCGGGAGCCAGCGCCCCTCCGGCGCCCAGCGCTTCGTGGTGCCCCGGGCCCGGGTCGCCGAGCGCGAGTACGCGGCGCTGCTCCAGGTCCGCGAGCTCGCGGCGCTCGCCGGCGTGCCCGTCGTGTTCTACGAGCTGCCGCTGAACCTGCCCTTCCAGCGCGAGTTCGCGCTGATGGACGAGGCCGAGCTGGCGCGTCTCGAGACCCTCCGCGCCGCGCTGGTCGAGCGCATGCAGAAGGACGGCCTCGATTGGATCGCCGCGCCCGAGCTCCCGGACGACGCCTACCTGGATCGCGCCCACCTGACCCCGAGCGGCGCCCGCGCCCTGGCCGGACACCTGGCGCGCGAGCTCGCGCCGCGGGTCGAGCGGCTCGCGGTCGCCGCGCCGGAACGCTGACTTGCCGCTGCTCTCCTTCTCCTTCGCGGCGCTCTTCCTGGCGGTCTTCGCGTTCTACTGGCTGCTGCCGGGGCGCCGTGCGCGGCAGCTGCTGCTCGTCGCCGCGACCCTGGTCTGGTACGCGTTCGGCGTCTGGTGGCACGCCCTGGCCGCCGTCGCCATGGGCAGCACCGCGTGGCTCGTGGGTCGCTGGATCGCCAGCCGCCCCCCCGAATCGCGCGGGGGGCCGACGCTGGTCGGCGTCGCCCTGCTGGTCGGCTACTTCATCTTCTTCCGCTACGCGGCGCTGTGGTCCGGTGCGGACCCCCATCAGCCCGAGACGCTCGCCTGGTGGATGCCGAACCCGCTGCTGGCGCCGGTCGGCCTGAGCTTCCTGATGTTCGAGTCGATCGGCTACCACGCCGATCTCTACCTGGGACGTCTCGAGAAGAGCGGCTCCTGGTGGGACCACGTGGTCTTCACGCTGTACTTCCCGACGCGCGTGATCGGACCGATGCGCAAGTTCCAGCGCTTCGTGCCCCAGCTCGGCGCCGTGCGCCGCCCGACCCCGGATCAGGTGGCCCGGGGCCTCGGGCGCATCGGCATCGGGCTGTTCAAGAAGGCCGTGATCGCGAACCCGCTCGGCACGTTCGCGCTCTTCAACATGCAGCCGCAGGTCTTCGAGAACGCGCCAGCCGTGATCTCGGTGGCCGCCCTCTACGCCTACTGGCTCTACCTCTACTTCGACTTCGCCGGCTACAGCGACATCGTGATCGGGCTCTCGCGCCTGCTCGGCATCGACGTGCCCGAGAACTTCGATCATCCCTATCGCGCCACCAACATCAGCGACTACTGGCGGCGCTGGCACATGAGCCTCTCGTTCTGGGTGCGCGAGTACGTCTACACGCCGCTCGCGATCCGTTGGCGCCGCAGCTGGTGGGGCGGGCCGGTCGGTGCGTTCAGCAGCATGGTCGTGCTCGGCCTCTGGCACGGCATCGAGCTCCGCTACCTCGCCTTCGGCATCATCCACGGTCTGCTGCTCGGCGCGCACATGCTCTACCAGGAGCGCACCCGGAAGAGCCCGCTGGCGAAACGCGTGCGTGCGACCCGGGCCTGGAGCGTGCTGGGCTGGGCGTTCGTGATGAACGTGGCCGTGTGGAGCCACGTGTTCTATGCCACCTCGAGCTGGGAGGTGGCGATGCGCTTCCTGCGCTCCGCCGCGCGCCTGGCGGGGCTGTGAGCGGGGAGGACGTGCCATGAACCTGCGAGCGCTGGGCGTCGATCTGGCCATCGCCGTGCTGGTGGCGGCCGGGATCGTCCTGGTGGTGGAGTTCACCCAGGGCCCGGGCATCGAGTTCGTCTACTTCGCCTTCTGAGCCGCCTCAGGCGGGCGCGCCTTCGGCCGCCTCCGCCTCGACGACGCGCGCCGGGTTGCCCGCCACCAGCGCGCCGGCCGGCACCGGCTTCGTGACCACGGCGCCGGCCGCGATCAGGGCGCCGTCGCCGATCTCGCCGACGTTCTGGAGGATCGAGGCGCCCGTCCCGATCCAGACCCGGTCGCCGATCCGAAGGCGTCGGGCCTGCGGCGCGCTCCTCGGGTCGCGCCCGTGATCGTGCGTGTAGAGGCGCACCTCGGCCGAGAGCGTGCAGCCGCTCCCGATCTCGAGCGCGCCGCTGAAGTCGATGTGGCAGCCCCGATCGATCCAGGTGTCGTCGCCGACGCGGAGCGTCCCGTCCGCGCGCTCGCTCGAGAGCACGGCGGCGCGGCCGATGCGGACCCGTGCCCCGAGCTCGACCTGCGCGGGGTTGCGGATCACGACCCCGGACTGAACGAAGACGCCCGGGCCGCTCCGGGCCAGGTTGCGCGTGCGCAGCACCGTAGAGAGACGATCCCGGAGCGCGCCCCAGGCCGCGGCGCCGAGATCGAGGCCCGCGCCGGGCAGCCCCGCGACCCGCCCATTCCAGAACCGGTTCCCGCTCACGCCAGGAGCCTCTTCGCCGCCTGGGCGGCGTGGCTCGGGCGTCTGGGATCCAGGATCTGGCGCATGGTCTCGGCGCCGCCCTGGACCAGGCGCCGGCGCAGCGCGGCGTCGGACAGCGCCCGGGCGATGGTGTCGGCGAGCTCCGCCGGGTCGCCAACCGGAATCCGCAGGCAGTTCTCCCCGTCTCGCATCACCGAAGGAATACCCCCGACGAAGGTCGTCAGCACGGGCACGCCGTGCACCATGGCCTCGTAGAGAACCCGGGGAAAGCCCTCGTGGTGCGTGGGCAGGACGAACAGGTCGGCGCTACGAAACAGCGCGGCCAAGGCGCTTCGATCCGAGACCAGCCCGTGGAAGCGGGCCCAATCGCCGCTCTTCCGCCTGGCGCGCTCGAGACCTTCGCCGCCGCCCGCGACCTCGAGCTCAAGGCGGATTCCCCGCGCGCGGAGCGTCTCGACCGCCGAGAGGAGCTCGAATACGCCTTTCGCCGTCTCGACGCGACCGACGAACAGGAGCCTCCAGGGTTCCGTCGCGCGGATCGCACGATCGCCCTGGATGTCCTCCGAGCGGAGGTCCAGCATGGGCGTGACGACCTCCGTGGCGGAGCAGAAGCGCGCGGCGTGCTCCGCGAGGAGCGGCGTCGTCGCGATGACGAACCGAGCCCCGCGGAGTGCATGACGGGTGCGGGCCGTCTGGAGGTGGAGCTCGCCCCGGAGATACAAGCCGTAGGGGCGGCCTAGCGCGCGAGCGGCCCACACGAAGAACAGCGGCAGGTGCCCTGGAAGGAAGACGTACAGCGCGTCGGCCCTCCGCGTCTCACGCACCACCCAGGGCAGCGCGCGGACGTAGGAGAGCACGCGACGCATCGGCGACTCGAGCCGCCAGGGGAAGGCGGAGACGGAAAGCCGGGAATCCTCGCCGAGGTCGAGGTCGCTCAAGCTTCCGGACTCTCCGAGGTCCGCCAGGCCGCCCGCCACGCAGAGCTCCTGGACGCGGTCGGCGAGTTCGAACAGGAAGCGTCCCGTGTGCTGGTTGAAGCGTCGTACGCTGCCGTGCCCCACGATCGGGCCGTTCATCACGCAGAGAACACGCATCGGATCCTTCACCCGCCGCCGGCGCCCGCGCCATATGCGAGCGCCGCTTCAAGGCGATCCCTCCACAGGAGATATGCGCCTTCCCGGAAGTGCAGGCCATCCCGCGAGTACCTCTCCGCGAGAAGCCCGTCCTCGTCCAGAACCGCTGTATGGAGGTCGGCCACGCGCACCCGGTCGCCGGCGCGCCGTTGAAGAAGGGCGTTCAGCTCCTGGATCGCAGGGTTTGCGGCTTCGTGCGTGCCCCGGGTGGGCGGTACGGTGGTCAGGATCACCCGCTTTCCCGCCGAGCGAACTTCTTCGACGATCGCGAGGATCTGCGCGGCGACTTCGCCCGGGTGGGCTCCATCATTCACCAGATCGTTGCTTCCCACCAGCAACGCCACGACCGGACACCGAGATTCGAGCGCAGAGACCGCGAGGCGGGCGCGGACGTGGCGAACGCGATCTCCAGAGATTCCCCGGGCGAACCGTGCCCGCGGTCTCGCGAGGTCGTCGGGAAAGGCCTCCGTGAGGTTGTCCCCGAGCAGGACAACGCAGCCCTCGGGGAGCGAGCCGTTCTCATCGTAATAGCGGGCGAGGGTCGACCGATAGAGCGGACCTTCGTGATAGGGCTGGATCAGGCCCACGTGCTCCAACACCGACCGGGCCGTCCGCCGAAGCCCCGGATGGAGGGCGGCGGCCCCGAGCAGCAGAACGAGCGTGATTCCCACGACGACGACTCGCCCCACCGCTCACTCCCCACCGAGCAGGCTGGATCGGCGTCGTGCGAGATGCCGCGTGTACGCTTCGCCTCCGGCTGCATTCATGTGGCCGTAGTCGCAGAAGTCCTGGTCGCTCGGCGCCTGGAACCCGTCGAGCGCGCCCGGGAGGTAGCCGCTTCGGGTCGACTCGGCCAGACGATTCACCGCTCCGTGGAAGCGATCCCGGGCAGCCTCGGACGCGAAGGGGTCGATCGCGGGGTGCACCGCGCTCGGGACGATGACGACGCGAGCGCCGTGGTTCCGAAAGAGCGCGAGGGCCCGCTCCATCTCGACGAGCCGCGCGGAACGGCTAGGGGCCCCGCTTGCGAGGTCCCTGTGCATCCCGTATTGACCCTGAGAGCCCCGTGGGGCATCGAAGGAAGGCACACTCTTGCGCGGACGCGGCCCCGAACCGGGTCGCGCGCGTGGTGATCGGCATGCCCCCGACGAGCTATCAACGCACTCCCGTGAAATCTCCGCTGACGCTGCCGCTCCTCATGCGAACCGATCGGCTACGGATGCACCTCCTGGGTCTGGAGCCGCATCCGGGCGCCGAGGCTGGCTCACTTACGGGTCGCTGGGCCGCCTCGAGAGGGCGATGAGCCGCTCCGCGCTGGTCACCGGTGGGGCGGGGTTCATCGGGAGCCACCTCGTGGATGGCCTGCTGGCCGAGCGCTGGCGGGTGTGCCTCGTCGACGATTTCTCCTCTGGGCGAGAAGCCAACGTGGCTCACCTGCAGGGGCGCGTGGAGCTCGTGCGGGGGGATCTTCGGGACCGCGCCCTGCTCGCACGCGCCCTCGCGGGGGTCGAGGTGGTCTTCCACCAGGGCGCCGTTCCCTCGGTCCCGCGGAGCGTCGCCGAGCCCGAACGGACGCACGACGTCAACGTGAACGGCACGCTGGGCCTCCTGGAGGCGTCACGCGCCGCAGGGGTACGGCGCGTGGTCTTCGCCTCTTCGTCCTCGGCCTACGGTGACACGCCCGAGCTGCCCAAGGTCGAGACGATGCCGCCCCGGCCGCTGTCGCCCTACGCACTCCAGAAGTACACGGCCGAGCGGTACTGCCAGCTCTACCACCGTCTCTACGGTCTGGAGACCGTGGCGCTGCGTTACTTCAATGTCTATGGGCCTCGTCAGGACCCCGGGAGCGCCTATGCGGCCGTGATCCCGCGCTTCGTCACGGCGTGCCTCGCGAACGAGCCGCCGGTGGTCTTCGGGGACGGCGAGCAGACCCGCGACTTCACCTTCGTGGGTGACGCCGTCCGGGCGAACCTGCTCGCGGCCGGCGCGCCGAAGGCGGCCGGCGAGGTGGTCAACATCGCCGGCGGCCGCCGGGTCAGCCTCAACGAGCTGCTCGCCGAGATCCGTGCGATCACGGGTTCGGCCGTCGCTCCGCGACACGAAGCGGCTCGTCCGGGCGACGTCCGGGACAGCCTCGCCGACCTGGGCCGGGCGCGGGAGCTGCTCGGCTACGAGCCGCAGGTGGATCTCCGCATGGGACTGGCCCGAACGATCAAGAATCTCGAGGCCTCCCGAGAGCGGGGCGGGCTGGCTTCCGCAGGCTCGTGAGCCGCGGGCTGGCCTCGAAGCCGGCCCTCCAACCGAAACGGTTCTTGCCGACGAAATCGACGGGGATTTCTGGCATGCGGACGATCTTCTTCGGAAAAGGGGGCGGCGCGGGAGCAGCTGCCTGCGCGCCGTTCATGCGGCCAGCCATCCGATCGCCCTCGTTGTCGGCGAGCCCGGGCGACGTCCGTCCCGATGCGATGCCGACGGCCGCCGCGGATCTGGGCTTGCCGTAGTTCGAGCCGGACAACCCGAATCACCCGGATGCGGTGCAGAAGCTCCGAGCCGAGAACGCGGAGGTCATTGTGCTCGCGGGCTACCGGAAGATCCTGAAGGCCCCGGTCATCGACCTTCCCGCGCGGATGTGTATCAACCTGTACAGCGGCAAGGTGCCCAACTGCCGGGGCTCGTCGCCGATGAACTGGTCGCTCACCAACGGTGAGACGTCGTTTTCGCTCTCCGTGCTACGGGTCGACCCGCGCATCGACGCCGGCGAGGGCCAGACGACGGCCTGACCTCTGGGGCCAGCTCACGGCCGAGCCGGTCCACAACCGCATCCGCGCGCCTTCACTTTCTGCAAGCGCGGCGCTGCGTGGACCCGATGGCGTCCGAGCGCCTCGAGACGGAGTTCTTCGGCGAGCCCGGGCGCGTGTACTGCAAGACGAGGCGAGGCCTCCTGGTCTGCGTACGCGACCGCTGCCGACGGCTCACCCAGGCGATGCTCGTCGACACGGGGCGGCCGCTGGCGGAGAGGATCGCGCGCTACGACCGCCTGGCAACGGTATCGGGCCCGGTGCTCGACAGGCTGCTCGCGCCGCGGTCGCGAGCGCGAGGCTCAGCCCCCGCGCCGTACCCCGCGTCGGCCGAGCGCGTCGCGCGCCAGCTCGCGCAGCGCGGCCAGCTCACGGGCCGGGAAGCGCCTCCAGTCTTCGGGGGCCGTCTGCCAGCCGGGCAGGGCCGCCGCGAGTATGCCGACCGAGGTCACGGTGTACGCGATCGTGGCCGCCCACGCGGCGCCCACCACTCCGAAGCGCGGCACTAGCACGAGGTTCGCCGCCACGTTCACGACGACCCCCGCCAGGCTGCACACCGCCGACCACTGGTGGCGGTTCTCCGACAGCAGCTGCCGCGAGAGGATCTTCGTGCCGACCATCGCGATCACGCCGGGCAACAGCATGAGCACGGGCCGCACCGAGGCCGCATAGGGCTCACCGAACAGGAGCGGCACGAGCCAGCCCGCGAGCGCGGCGAGGGCCGCGGCCGCCACGAGGGAGACCAGACCGACCAGGCGGAGCGCCTTGACGACCTGCCGGGTGCGTTCGCGGGCCGAGCCGGCGCCCGCGAGTCTCGGATAGAGCGCCACGCCGTAGGTATCGGGGAGGAGCCAGATCAGGCCGGCCAGGGAGGCCGCCACGTGATAGAAGGCGAGCTGTCCGAGGTCGGGCACGAGGTAGGCGACCACGAACATGTCGAGCCGGTAGTTGAGCTGGTTCATCGCCACGTTCGCGTGGCTCTTCAGGCTGAAGCGCATCACGTCGCGCAGGTGGGGGCGATCGAGGCTGGCGATTCGCAGCTGAGGCAGCAGCGGCACGAATACCAAGCCGGCCGCGAGGACCCAGGAGCCGGCGAAC
This sequence comes from Myxococcota bacterium, assembly GCA_041605395.1. GTDB lineage: Bacteria > Myxococcota_A > UBA9160 > UBA9160 > UBA6930 > JBFIYM01. Next base: position 19,101 of record JBFIYM010000068.1, read on the forward strand.
CAGACGCCGACCCAGAGGAAGTCGGCGTCGCTTGCGTGGATCGCGCCGAGTGCGATCAGGAAGGCCGCGGGCTGCAGCAGCCAGGCGAGCCCGGTTCGCACGAAGGCATGGATCGCCTGCTGATAAGCCAGACAGCTGCGCTGCACGATGGCGCAGATGCCGGCGACGAGCGCCGCCCATGCCACGACCTCGCCGCCGACCGGGAGATAGGTGCGCGCGATCCAGGGCGAGAGCAGCGGCGCCAGCGCGAGGACGCCGAGCGCGACCGCGAGGTTGAACACGGCGATCGTCGTGAGCGTGCGGGTCACCGCTGCCTCGGCGCGGCGGAAGAAGTACACGACCGACTCAGGGAAGCCGAGGCTCGCGAAGGTAGAGACGAAGGCCGCGATGGTCGCGAGCATGGCGTACTCGCCGCGCAGCCCCGTGGGGAACATGCGGGCCGTCGCGACGCCCGCGGCGAAGGTGATGCCCATGGCGAGCACGCGCGCGAGCAGCAGGTAGGCGGCGTCGTGCGAGGTGGAGCGATCGCGCGCCTCCCCACCCCGGATGGCGGAGGCCTCGGCAGGCACGCGTTGGGTGGGTCGCTCGACGTTCACGCCCGCTTCGATCCCGTGGCCGGACCGCCTTGGCCCCGGTGCGCGCGGAGCTTCGCGGAGGCGTACGTCCGTGTCCACGCACCGGCCGAAGGCGATGCCTCGTGGACGCGTGGGCGGGTCGACCAGGCTTCCACGTCCGGGTCCGGGCCGGCGACCTCCGCATCCTGATCCTCGAGTAGGCGAAGCGGGGAACTCCTGCGAGACTCCGGGGTTCCAAGACACGTCCAGGAACTTCGTGAAGGATCTGCGGAACCGGCTCTCGCTCCTCGCCCTCGCACTCCTGGCCGTCACTGCCGTCGGGCGGGCGTCCGCGTTGGGCCCGACGACGGGAGTCCCCGAGCCCTTCGAGGCGCTTCGCGTCCGCGGCGCCGGCGCCGGCCTGGAGGTCGCGCCGTGGGGCCGGTCCTATCGCTTCGCGTCGGGTCCGCTGCCCGTCGCCATCGACTCGCAGGGCGCGGCCGTCCTCGCCGGAGCGCCGCGCTTCCGCGTGGGCTCCGCGCCCGTCGTGTGGGACGCCCCGGAGCTCGTGGAGGTGGGTCCCGCCGTGGTGCGCCTGCGCAGCTTCGGTCGTGCGCCCGGGGCCACGCTCGAAGCCGAGACGCGGATCGAGTACGACGGCATGATCGCCGTCGATCTCACCGTACGTGCGGATCCTGCGAGCCGGCTGACGGCGCTGGCGTACGAGGTCCCGCTCGCACGTGACGTGGCGCAGTTCTTCGCCCACCACCTTCCCTACGACTACCAGGCGGCGAACGTCGACAAGGGGCGGCTCCTGGAGGCGGCCGGGCCGCTGCCCGAGCGTCTCGCGCCGGGCTTCGTTCCGACCCTCGCACTCGGCAATCGGCGCATCGGGGTGGAGTGGTGGTCGGAGACCAACGCCCACTGGAGCGACGCGCCGGACCAGGTGCCCTTCGAGGTCCGGCGCGGCCCCGAGAGCAGCCGCCTCCGCGTCACGCCGATCGCGGCGCCGATCGAGAACACGCGCGTCTGGCGGGATTCCTTCGCGCTGTTCGTCTTTCCTGCCCGCCCTCCGCCCGAACGCTGGCGCGCCGTGCGCATGCTCCCCTACAACCGCGCGGCAGACTTCCGGGAGGCGAGCCCCGACACCCGCTTCCTGTGGCTCGCCATGCAGCAGGGGTTCCACGCACGGTACGACGGGCTGCCCGGCGCCGTGGACGACGAGTTCCAGCGCGCGCGGCGCGCCCTGCTGAAGCAGCTCGGCGTCGCCTACATGCCCTACGGCATGCTCACGTTGGCCCCCATCCTCCACCCGCGAACCCTCGAGGAGTTCCCCCGCTGGTCCGCGGAGGGTCGCTGGTGGCGCCTCCAGCCGGGCCAGACGAACGCCGTGATCCGCCGCACCCACCCCGAGCTCGAGGCCGGCGCGCCCTACACGTACCCGGTCTGTGCCGCCCGTTCCGACTACTTCGATTGGATGCTCGAGGAGAACCTGCGCGCCCTGCGAGAGGAGCAGCTCGACGCGCTCTACTTCGACCACGGCGGCATCACGCGCATGTGTGTGCGCAGCCCGCGTCTCCAGCGGGCGCCCGGACGCGAGAGCTGGGAGTACGGCAACCTGCGGCGCTTCTACAAGCGGCTCTACGAGGAGGCACGCCGGGTCCGGCCGGAGGCCCGCGTCGTGATCCACACGCATGGGGCGCCGAAGGCGCTCGGGGCCTTCGTCGACTTCCACATGTTCGGCGAGGCGCTGAACGCCGTGTTCGCCGACGGGGCACCGACGGCCGTGTACCGGGCCGACCCCGCACGCTACCGACCGGACTACCTCGCGCTGCCGGAGGGCTTCCTCGAAGCGCACTTCCATCCCCCGGTGGGGGGCGTGCCGAGCCTGCTGCCGCAGGTCCGCTGGGCCCTGGACGCCGCGCGACCGGAGCGCGCTCGCGCCTACCAGCGGGCGCTCCACGCGATCCTGCTCCTGAACGACGTCCACGCGCCGCTCTGGGTCTCGGATCTCGACGCAGCCGAGGCGGTCGTCCGCGCGGTCGACCGC
>JBFIYM010000069.1:0-21696 GCA_041605395.1 Myxococcota bacterium
CGGCGCGACCGCCAGCGCGTCAGCTCACCAGCGGGAGCTCGCCGCTCGGGTTCGCGCCGCGCTGGTCCACCATCATGGCCGCCTGCCGCCAGCCGGCCGCGGTGCGCTCGGTGATGAGCCCGAGGCGCTGGAGGTTCGGCACCACGGTGTGCATGAAGGCCAGGCTGTTGAGCTCGGCGTAGTTCGGGAGCGCGGCCATCATCCGCACCAGGTTCTCGCCGTCGATGCCGTACTCCGGGCCCAGCACGTGCAGCATGTCGAGCTGCTGGTTCGCGTTCAGCGCCTCGAGGATCGAGAAGGCCCAATCCTCCATGGCGGCGCGCTCCGGCTCGCTCGCCTCCTTCACCACGCGGCGCATCGTCAGCACGCCGAAGGCGGAGTGGCGCGATTCGTCCTGCTCGACGCGGCGGATCATCTCGGTGAAGAACGGGTTCCGCGACTCGCTGCGCATCAGGTCCATGATGCCGACGGCGGTGCCCTCGAAGAGCGTCTGCATGCCCAGCGTCTTCTTCTGCATGCCCTCCACCTCGAGCAGCTCGTCGAGCAGCACCTTGAGGGTGGCGCCGATCGGGTAGATCGTGCCCATCTTGCGCTGGAGGAACTTGGAGAGCACCTCGACGTGGCGCGCTTCGTCGATCACCTGGCTCGCGGCGTACCACTTCTGGTCCATCTTGTCGCAGACGTTCACGAGCTGACCGCAAAGCTGGAGCGCCGCCTGCTCGCCGTGCAGGAGCTGCGAGATGGTGAAGGCCAGCTCATCGAAGGCGGCCGCCTTCTGGGTGGCCTCGTCCTTGCCCATCATCTGACAGGCCTGCGCCATCAGCGACGCCTGCGGGTTCAGCACCCAGTCGTCCTTGCTCACGGGGAGCGACCAGTCGAGGTCGGTCTCCGCGTTCCACTGCGAGACCTTGCCCTTCTCGTAGAGGCGACGCAGCTCCTCGACCTCGCTGCCGTACTCCCAGGTCCAGTGGACCTCGAGCGGGACGCCCGTGTCGACCTTGTCGCGCAGGCGCTGGATCTCGGCCTCGTCCACGAACTCGATCACCTCGACGTTGCCGAGCGACTTCCGGTGGTCTTCGAGCAGCTTCTTCATGACGGAGGGTTCTCCTTCGGGGCGCGCGACGGGCCGGCCCGAGGCGATGCCTCGGGGCTCGCGAGCCCGCTTCGCAAGAGGTGTTTCAGTTCGCGCCGGTAGCCGGCGACGGCTTCGGCCGAGAAGATCGGCCGGCCCAGCACGGTGTCGCCGAACTCGCCCGAGGCGAAGTGGTAGACGGTGGCGCCGATCAGCGCCTGCACCGCGTGCGCGGGTGCGGCGGCCCGCAGCGCCCCGGCCTCCGCGCCCGCCCGAAGCAACGCGGCGAAGGCGCCGATCAGGGCGAGCACGCGCGCCTCGGCGGCCGCGAGGCCGTCCGGCTGGGCGCCGTGCTGCTCGTCCTCGACCAGGGTGCGCAGCAGCAGGCGAGCCGTGCTCGGATGCTCCGCGAGCGAGTCGACGAGCGCGTCGACCGCAGCGTCGAGCCGGGCCGGGATGTCTCCGTCGAGCGACAGCGCAGGCAGTACGTGCGCCTCGATGCGCTCGATCACGCGCTCGAGCACGGCCACGTAGAGCTCGGCCTTGCTCGCGAAGTGGTGGAAGAGGGACGACTTGCCGAGCCCGGCCGCCGCGGCCATCTCGCGCATGCCGATGCCCGCGAAGCCGCGCCGGGCGAAGCCGGCCTCGGCGACCTCCAGGATCTTCTCGCGCGAGCTGGGCTCCAAGCCGCCTCCCCCGGCCGACCGATCGGTCCACCGACCCGGGATCTGTAGCCGACCGACCGGTCGGGCGGCAAGTGAGGGCGGCGGGAGCCGGCCGGCCCTGGGCCTGCCAGCGCGGCTCTGGGCCTGCCAGCGGCTAGGGCGCCACCACCTCGACCGTTCCGAGCGATTCCAGCTGGGGGCGGATCGCCTCGGCGGGCCCGACCACCACGATGGAGGCGCGTCCGGGATCGATCAGCTCGCGGGCCGCGGCGGCCGTCTCGGCCGGGGTCACGGCGCGCACCCGGGCGCGGTAGGTGTCGAGGCTGTCGCGCGGGAGGCCGTAGATCTCCAGGTCGACGAGCGCGCCGACCACGGCCCGCGAGGTCTCGAGCGCCAGCGCGAAGCTCCCGGTGCGCTGGCTCTGGACGCGGGCCAGCTCGGCCGCGTCGGGCGGCTCGCGCCCGATGCGTTCGAGCTCGGCCAACGCGCCCTGCACCAGCTCCCCGACCTTCGGGACCCGCGTGAAGCTCGAGACCACGAACGGCCCGGGACGGTGGCGCTGCACGAAGCTCGAGCCGATGCCGTAGGTGAGGCCCTCCTCGGCGCGGATCCGCGCCATCAGGCGCGACGAGAAGCCCCCGGCCCCGAGCGCGGTGTTGAGGAGCTGCACGGTGATGCGCCGGGGATCGTTGCGGGCGATGCCCTCGTGACCGAGCGCCAGCTGGGCCTGCCCGAGATCCGGCCGGTCGACGATCACGATGCGGCGCTCGCCCGGCACCGGCGGCGGCGGACCGAGGTCGGGCACGGGCGGGCCCTGCCAGGCCCCGTAGGTCTCGCGAAGCCGCGCCAGCAGCGCCTCCGTGTCCACGTCGCCGGTGGCGTAGACGATGCTCGCCGCGGGCGTGAAGACGCGTCGGTGGAAGGCGCGGGCCGCCTCCGCGTCGAGCTTCGCGAGGCTCTCCTCCGTTCCCGACTGGGGGAGCCCGTAGCGATGACCACCGTACAGCGTCTTCGCGAAGTGCCAGCCGAGCAGCGTCTCCGGGTCGTCCGCGGCCTGTCGATGCGCGGCGATCTGCTCGCTCCGCACCCGTGCCACCTCGTCGGCGTCGAAGCGCGGCCGCAGCACGACGTCCGCGAGGACGTCGAAGAGCACGTCCCGGTCTTCGGAGAGGCCGGAGACCTGCGCCGACAACGAGTCCCAGTCGGCGCCCACCCCGAGCTGCGCGCCCAGGTCGTCCACCACGGCCGCCAGCTCGAGGGCCGTCCGGTCTCCCGCGCCGCGCTCCATCAGCTCCGCGGTGAAGCCCGCGACTCCCGCCTCGGCGGCGGATTCGATGCCGGCACCGCGCGTGGCAGCGACGCCCAGCACGAAGGCCGGGAGCCGGTGGTCCTCGAGCACCAGGATGCGCAGCCCGTTCGGGAGCTCGCTGCGGTGGATGCGCTCGTTCTCGACGACCGGCGTCGCAATGGGCGCGGGCGGGGGCTGCTCCCAGGGCGGCGGCGCGAACGGCCCGGCCCGACAGCCGAGCACGACGAGCGCCCCGGCGAGCGGCAGCGCGAGCGCCGCGAGGAGACGCCTCATGGCGTCGCCTCCGCCACGGGCGGGAGCACCTGCACCACGCTTCGTCCGGTGGGCACCAGGTAGGTCTCGGCCACGCGCTGCACGTCGGCCGCGGTTACGGCGCGGATCGCGTCGAGCCGCTCGTCGAGCGGGCGCACCCGCCCGAAGGCGGTCCACTCCCCGGCGACGCGCGACGCGAGCGAGTTGGCGCTGCCCTGCCCCCGGATCAGCCCGACCTCGAGCCCGCGCTTCGCCTTGGCCAGCTCCTTCTCGGTCACGGGCTCGCGCCGCAGGCGCTCGATCTCGGCGAGCAGCCGCTCCTCGGCCCGGCTCGCCTCGGCGTCGGGACGCACCTGCGCGAAGGCGAAGAAGAGACCGGCGCGCTGGAGCTCCCAGTAGCCGCCGGCCGCGCCGAGCGCGATCGGCTCGTCGTAGACGAGCGCCCGGTAGAGCCGGCTGGTGCGCCCGCTCGACAGGATCTCGCTGGCGACGTCGAGGGCCTCGGCGTCCGCGTGGCCGGTGGGCGGCGCGTGCCAGGCCATCGCGACGATCGGGCCCGCCACCTCGAAGCGGACCGTGGCGCGCCGCTCGCCGAGCTGCGGGGGCTCCTCGGTCGGGTTGCGCTCGATGCGCTCGGCGCGACGCAGCCCGCCCAGGTGGTGGCGCAGGAGGGCGAGCGTCTCCTCGGTGTCGAACGCGCCGGCCACCGAGATCACGAGGTTGTTGGCCGCGTAGTACTCGTCGAAGAAGGCGCGGCACTCGGCGACGCTCATCTTCTCGAGGTCGCTCATCCAGCCCACCGTGGGGATGCGGTAGGGATGCGCCTGGAAGCTGAGGGCCAGGAGCGCTTCGAACAAGCGGCCCTGCGGGTCGTTCTCGGTGCGGAAGCGGCGTTCCTCGATCACCACCTCGCGCTCGTCGGCGAGGCTCGCCTCGGAGACGTCGAGGTTCGTGAGGCGCTCGGCCTCGAGGGCCACCACCAGCGGCAGGTGCTCGGGAGTGACGTCGGTGAAGTAGACGGTCTCGTCACGGGTGGTGTAGGCGTTGATCCTCCCGCCACGTTCCTCGATCAGGCGCGAATGCTGCTCCTTCTGGAGATGCTTCGAGCCGCGGAACATCATGTGCTCGAAGAGGTGCGCCAGCCCGCTGAAGCGCGCCTCGTCGCCGGAGCCGACGCGCACCCACACCTGGAAGGAGACCACCGGGGTGGCGTGATCCTCGAGCGTGAGGATCGTGAGCCCGTTCTCGAGCTTCGTCACGCGCAGCTTCTGGGCGGGATCCTCGAACGAGGCCGCGCCCGCAGCGCCCGCCGGGAGCAGGACCGCGCACAGAGCCCACGCCGCCCAGCCCCATCGCATGGCGGAGGACGGTATCCACCGCGTACCCTCGCGGCAAGGAGAATCCGGCCGGCGGAGAGGCAGGGAGGATCGGCGCGTGACGACATCGGACGACGCCACACTGCGCGAGCTGCTCGAATCCGTGAAGTCGATCGCGGTCGTGGGCATCAAGGCTGGCGAGACCGACGACGCGTTCCGCGTGCCGCGCTACCTGCAGCACCAGGGCTACCGCATCCTGCCCGTCTCCCCCAAGCTCGACCGCGTGCTGGACGCACCGGTCGCACGCACGCTGGGCGATCTCACCGAGGCGCCCGACCTGGTGAACCTGTTCCGCGCGTCCGCTCACGTCCCGGGCCACGTCGACGAGATCCTCGCCCTCCCGACGCCCCCCCGGGCCGTCTGGATGCAGCTCGGCATCTCCCACGCGGAATCCCGGACGCGGCTCGAACGCGCGGGCATCGCGGTGGTCGAGGACCGCTGCCTGATGGTGGAGCACGCGCGGCTCTTCGGGCGGCAGCCCAGCCATTGACGACGCCGCTCCCGGTCCGCGTCTACTACGACTTCGCCTCGACGCTCTGCTACGTCGCCCATCGGCGGCTCGGCGAGCTCGCCCCTCGCATCGCCGACCTCGGGATCGAGCTCGTCTGGAGCCCGCTCGAGCTGTCGCGGCTGCTCGGCTACCGGCCGGGCGCGCCGATCGAGGACGCGCGCCGGGCGAATGCGGCACGCGTGGCCGCCGAGCTCGAGGTGCCCGTGCGCGTACCGCGCGTCTGGCCGGACGTCCACCGGCTCTCGGCGGCAGCCACCCTGGCGGAGCCGCTCGGACGCGGCCCCAGCTGGCGCGAGCGCGCCTTCACCGCCGTCTTCGAGGAGGGCATCGTCGAGGCCGACGACGCGACGGTGCAACGGCTGGCGCGCGACATCGCGCTCGAGCTGTCCGCTGCCGCGCTGGCCGCCGCGGCGGAGCCGCTGGCGACGGCGTGCGAGAGCGCTCGCGAGGCGGGCGTGACCGGCGTGCCCACCTTCATGCTCGGTCGCTGGCCCTTCGGTGGCATCCAGAGTGACGACACCATGCTCCACGTGCTCGAGCGCTACGCGAACAAGGCGCGAGAGGCGTCGGCTCAGTCGTCCGGTTGACGCGCCGAGGCGTCGTCGGACCGATCTGACGAGGCGTCGTCGGACCGATCTGACGAGGCGTCGTCGGACCGATCTGACGAGGCGTCGTCGGGCGGACGCAGCCGGTAGTCGAGGCGACGGCGCTGCATCCAGCGCACTGCGAACGCGTCGCCGAGCCCGACCCAGAGCCGGTTCGCGACCCCGTATTTCGAGCGGCCGCGCCGGCGTGGCCGATGGCGCACGGGCAGCTCGATGACGCGCGCGCCTTCCATGCGCAGCAGCGTGGGCAGGAAGCGGTGCATGCCGCGGTAGAGCTTGATGCGCCGCAGGTAGCGCGCGCGCATGACGCGCAGCGAGCAGCCCACGTCCGTCACCGTCTCGTTCGTGAGCCAGTTTCGGAAGACGTTCGCGAGGCGCGAGGACAAGCGACGCCCGATGGGATCGTGGCGCCGGAGGCGCACGCCGTTCACGACGTCGGCGCCGTCCAGGGCGGCGAGCAGACGCGGCAGATCGGCCGGATCGTTCTGGAGATCGGCGTCGATCGTCGCCACCACCGAGCCGCGCGCGGCCCGGAAGCCCGCATCGAGCGCGGCGGACTGCCCGCAGTTCTCCGTGAGGCGGAGCACCCGCATGCGATCGTCCCGCTTCGCGAGCGCTGCCAGCTGCTCGCCGCTGCCGTCCCGGCTGCCGTCGTCGACGTAGACGAACTCGACCCCACCCGGCAGGTCGGCGAGCGCGACGTCGAGCTCGCGGTGCAGCGGCTCGAGGTTGTCGCGCTCCTCGAAGACGGGAACGACGACGGAGAGGTAGGGGGACTTCAGGCGTCCGCTCGCAGCAGCTCGGGGTTCCGCGCCTCCACCATGCGCCGCAGGCCTTCGCGCCAGCCGACCCGGCTCGGCCCGAGCGCCGATTCGAGCCGCGACACGTCGAGCGGGAGCGGCTCGAGGGTCGACTCGGTCGGCTCGAGCTTCGGGGTGAGCCCCGTCAGCTCGGCCAGGTAGGCGCACCACGCCTCGATCGAGGTGTCCTCGCTCCCCGCCCAGTTGACGATCGTGGCCGGCACGCTCGCCATCGCCAGCAGCCCTTCGATGTGACGCGCGTAGTCGTCCTCGTGAAGCAGGGGAAAGCGGTTCGCTCCACTCGGGTGCACGGGGATCGGGACACCGGCCTTCATCATCATCAGGTGATACCAGGGCCAGCCGCCGTTGTTGCCGTAGGGCGTGTTCAGCCGCGCGATCAGCGTGGGCACGCCGTGCTCGCGCGCCACCGTGCGCACCACGGCCTCGGCGGAGATCTTCGCGATGCTGTAGGTGGGCATCATCACGCGGTGGTGATCGCCGAGCGGGTCCCCCTCCCGGGCCGGCTCCCCGCCCTTCGCCTGATAGACCGCCGCGGTCGAGCAGTGCAGGAACGCCCGGGCGCCGCGGCAGTGGGCCATCAGGAGCCCGACGGCCTCCGCGTTCGCAGCGAGGTCGCCGTCGAAGTCCGGCGTCGCGCTCCGCGCGACGGCTAAGTGGAGCACGGCGTCGGGCGCCGCCGCCACCGCCTCGAGCCGCCCCAGTGCGAGATCCCCGACCACGACCTCGGCGCCGAGCGACGCGATCCGCTCGCGGTCTTCGGCCTTCTGGAAGCGGCCGAGGGCGAGCACGCGGTTCTTCGGCGCCAACGCGCGCACGATCGGGAAGGCGACCTGGCCGGTCGCCCCGGTCACGAGAATCGTTCGGTCTTCGAGCACGCTCATCCCTCCCGCGTCGGCGCTGTCATCCCACGCAAACGGGCACCGTCATCCCGCCCGAGTCAGCAGGAACCAGCTGCCGAGGTCGCGACCGTTCTTCGCGGCCGATCCGATCGTGACGTGCTCCGACACGCGGCGCAGCCGGTCGACCATGCCACCGTACACGAGGCGGCCGAGCCCCGCGTCGTTGGGACGGGGAGCCGGCCAGCCGGGCGGCGCCGCGGTCGGAATCTCGCGGTAGTCGATCAGCACCTCGGGCCGGGCCGGATCGGCGCGGGCCACGTAGTAGCCCGGCCCCGTGAGCCAGCCGAGCGCCTGGAAGTTGAAGCCGTGGAGCACCCGGGGCGCCTGCGGGTCCTCCCCGCCGGGACGTGCGAAGCGCTTCTCGAAGCGGGTGAAGGCGGGAAGCGTGTTCTTGCCGAAGTGCCGCACCGTGGCGCCGTCCGCGCTGCCCGGCGGCACCAGGTCGGCCAGCCCGAGCGGCAGGAACCCCTCCGCGGCCTCGTAGAGCCGCCGCTGCTCGCGTCGGCCCATCGAGTGGACCCAGGCGACGCGTTCCTCGTGCGACAGTCCGTCCAGCAGCGCCGCCAGCTCCTTGATCCGGATCGGATTCTCCACGATCCGCGCGGCCAGCTCGACCTCGATGGCCATGCAGCACCTCCAGACGCAAGAGGGTACCGTTCGCCGCCGCCCCGACGAGCCGCGCAGCGAGCCGGAGGCGAGCGGAGTTCCAGCGCAGCCCGGCGCGCAGCGAGCCGGAGGCGAGCGAAGTCCCAGAATGGCACAGGTCCAGGCGGGCCCCAGGCTTTCCGTCGCGGTTCTCGCCGCGACGGCGCTGCTGCTCTTGCCCGGCCTCGGCTGGCTCGATGCCGACGCTCCCGACGAGCCGCGCGCGCTCCAGATCGCGGAGGAGCTGCGTTCCTTCGAGCATGGGGCGTCCGGCCTCGTCGTGCTGCACCTGAACGGCGAGGCGTACGACCAGAAGCCGCCTCTCTACTACTGGCTGGCCGCGGCCGCCGGCGCGATGACGGGTCGCGTCACCGAGCTGGCCGCGCGGCTGCCCTCCGCCCTCGCGGGCCTGTCCGTGGTGGGACTGACCCTCGTGCTCGGCACGCGCATGCTCGGCAGCGGCACGGGCGTGCTGGCGGCTGCGATCCTCGCGACCGTCTTCACCTTCACCCACCTCGCGCGCCGCGTGCAGCTCGACGTCCTGCTGACGGCCTTCGAGCTGGCGGCGCTCACGAGCTTCTGGTGGCTCGACCGAGGCCTGGGCCCGGCCCGGCGTCAGCAGCTGCTGCTCCACGCCGCGCTCGGCCTCGCCGTCCTGACCAAGGGCCCGGTCGGCTTCCTGCTGCCGGCGCTCACGATCGGCGCCTATCTGCTGTGGGAACGGCGCCCGAGAGACCTGCGGCGGGCGTTTCCGCTCTGGGGTCTGGCGCTCTCGTTGCTCCCCGGCCTGCTCTGGGTCGGGGCGGCCGGGGCCCTGGCGCCGCCGGGCTTCCTGGCCGGCGCAGTGGGCGAGAACCTCGTCGGCCGTTTCTTCGCCGGCACGTCCCACGCGCGCCCTATCCATTATTACCTCTGGAACTTCCCCCTCGCGTTCCTGCCCTGGACGCTGGCGTGGCCCGCCGTCTGGGTCGTGGGCCGGAACACGATCTTCGCGAGGGATGGCGACGAGTCGGCACAGCGAGCGTGGCGCTTCCTGCTCGCCGGGGTCGCGGTCGCCGTTGCCTTCTTTTCCCTGTCGAGCGGCAAGCGGGGCCTCTACCTGCTGCCCATCTTCCCCGCCACCGCGCTGCTGGTGGCGGACGCGCTGCTCTGCTGGCTCGGGGGGCGCGTGCGCGTGCCGCGGGCCTTCGCCGTCGGCGCCTGGCTCGTGATCGCGCTCCTGTTCGGCGTCGGCGGCCTGGCCGTCGCGGCAGGCCTGGGCCACGCGGTGGGCGTCTCCCCCGAGCGGCTCGCCGAGCTCCGGGCGCCGCTCCTGGTTGCCTTCGGCTGCGGACTCGTCGGGATCGCCTTCGCGTCGACCGCGGCGGGCGTGCTGGCCGTCCGCAACCGGGTCCCCGCGGTGGCCTACCCGGGGTTCGCCGCGGGAACCCTCGCCGCGGTGGAGCTCGCCGTCTTCCTGCTGCTGCTCCCGGCGCTCGAGCCGATCACCACCCTGCGCCCGACGGCGCAGGCCGCCGCGGCGCTCACGCCGGAGGCCGGCCGCATCGGGCTGCTCGGCAGCCGCAGCATGGTCGGGGGGATCGCCTACTACGGCGAGCGACGGGTGGCCGAGCTGCGCACGCCGGAAGACGTGGACCGCTTCTTCGCCGCAGGCGGCCGGGCGGTGGTGCTGAAGGCCAAGAAGCTCGACCGTCTGGGGGCCTCGGTGGAGGTCGTTCACCGCGCACGCTCCGGGGAACGAGCGCTGGTGGTGGTCACGCCGGACAGCCCCGCCGGGGTGGGCGAGGCGACCGGAACTCCGCCGACGCGGAATCACGTGCCGGAGCCGATTCCTGGGCTAGAGTGAGCGCGGTTCGCCCCACGGCTCCCCCCCCGGAGGACTGCAATGCCTTCGAAGGCAGAACTTCGCGTCGACGGCCGTCTCATCTCACTCGACATCGTCGAGGGGAGCGAAGGCGAGCGGGCGCTCGACATCGGCAAGCTGCGCGACGAGACGGGCCTGATCACGCTCGACCCGGGCTATGGCAACACGGGTTCGTGCGAGAGCTCGATCACCTTCATCGACGGCGAGAAGGGGATCCTGCGCTACCGCGGCTACGACATCGCCGAGCTCGCCGAGCGCTGCACCTTCGTCGAGGTCTCCCATCTGCTGATGTGGGGCGAGCTTCCGAACCAGGAGCAGCTGGCACGCTTCTCCCGGTCGCTCACCTATCACTCGATGCTGCACGAGGACTTCCGGCAGTTCTATCGCGTGCTGCCGAAGGATGCGCATCCGATGGCCGCCTGCTCCGCGGTGGTGGGCGCGCTGGCCACCTTCTACCCGGACAGTCTGGATCCCCGAAATCCGCGGCAGGTCGAAGTCTCGGTGCATCGGCTGATCGCCAAGCTTCCCACCATCTCCGCCTACGCCTACAAGCACTCGATCGGCCAGCCCTTCATGTACCCCGACAACCGGCTCTCCTACGTCGGGAACATCCTGCGCCTGCTGTTCGCGACGCCGTGCGAGCCCTTCGAGGTCGACCCGGTGGTCGAAAAGGCCATCGACCTGTTGCTGACGCTGCATGCCGACCATGAGCAGAACTGCTCCACGAGCACGGTTCGGCTCGTGGGCTCCTCGCACGCAAACCTGTTCGCAGCGGTCTCCGCCGGCATCAACGCGCTCTGGGGCCCGCGCCACGGCGGCGCCAACCAGGAAGTGATCGAGATGCTGAACGCGATCGCCGCCGAGGGTCTCTCGGCGAAGGAGTTCGTGGATCGCGCCAAGAGCAAGGACGACACCTCGCGCCTGATGGGCTTCGGCCACCGCGTCTACAAGAACTTCGACCCGCGCGCGAAGATCATCAAGAAGGCCTGCTACGACGTGCTCGGGCGGCTCGGGGTGCACAGCAAGCTGCTCGAGATCGCCGTCGAGCTCGAGGAGCTGGCGCTCAAGGACGACTACTTCGTGGAGCGCAGGCTCTATCCGAACGTCGATTTCTACTCGGGCGTGATCTACAACGCGATCGGCACGCCGGCCAACATGTTCACGCCCATGTTCGCGATCGGACGCCTGCCCGGCTGGATCGCGCAGTGGCTCGAGATGCATGAGCAGCGCCACAAGATCGGTCGGCCCCGGCAGATCTACACCGGCGCCAAAGAGCGGAAGGTCAAGCCTCTCGACCAGCGCTGAGCCCGCCGCCCCGGCCTGCTACACCACCGGCCGCTACCGGGCGGGGCGGGTCCTCCACGGCGAACGGCTGGCCGCGAGGCTGGTGCGCGACGCCGCCGCGCTCGGGCTCGGCCGCCTCGATCCGGACGACGTCGAAGCCGCGCTGGTGGCGACGGGCCGCGAACGCTTCGGCAGCGCCGGAGAAGGCGTGGTGCGGCTGGAGGCGCGCGCGGGGGCCGTGCTGCTGCCGAGCGCGCGGCCGCTCGGCCCCGAGCCGGCGCGCTGGCGCGCCATCGTCCCGCGCCTGGTGCACCCCGGGCCGGGGCCGGCGCTCGGCGCGAAACGCGCGGGGGTCGGCGCGTTCGCCGCCGCCCGCGAGGCGGCCCGCGCCGCCGGGGCGGACGAGGCGCTGCTGTTCGATGCAGCGGGCCACCTGGTGGAGGGTGCACGCACGAACCTGTTCGTGACGGTCGCCGACGGGCGGCTCTGCCTGCCACCGCTCGAGCGCGGCGCGGTCCGGGGGGTGGCGCTCGACGTCGTGCTCGCGGCGGGCCTGCCGCTCGAGGTGCGGGACCTCACGCACGCGGAATGCGCCGCGGCGCGTGAGATCGTCGCTACCAATGCGGTGCGCGGTGCGCGCCCCATCGTCGCCCTCGATGGCCGGCCGGTGGGCGACGCCGAGCCGGGGCCGCTCCACGCCGCACTCGCCGCCGCGCTCGCCGAGGCCGCGGCCCCGCAGGCGACGCTCGCCCCCGCACCCCGGCGGGGGTAAGTTCGGCGGCTCGCGGAGGGAGCGATGGAGATCCGGGGCAGTGCGGCGTTGGTCACGGGCGGCGGCTCGGGCCTCGGAGAGGCCACGGCCCGCGAGCTCGTCGCGCGGGGCGCCCGCGTCGGGATCCTCGATCTCGAGCGCTCGAACGGGGCCGAGGTGGCCAAGGCGCTGGGCCCGGGGGCGCTGTTCCTGCCCGCCGACGTGACCGACGAGGCGGCGGTCGGCGCGGCCGTCGAACGCGTCGCCCGCGAGCTCGGCCCCCTCGCAGTCGTGGTCAGCTGCGCGGGCATCGGGACGCCCGGCCGCGTGGTCGACAAGAAGGGGCAGCCGCTCGACCTCGGCGTCTTCCGCCGCGTGGTCGAGGTGAACCTGATCGGCACCTTCAACGTGCTGCGCCTCGCGGCGGCGCGCATGCGCGAGAACACGCCGAACGCCGCGGGCGAGCGCGGCGTCGTGGTCAACACGGCGTCGATCGCGGCCTACGAGGGCCAGATCGGGCAGGCCGCGTATGCGGCCTCGAAGGGCGGCGTCGTGGGGCTCACACTTCCGGTGGCACGCGACCTCGCCGGATCCGGCATCCGGGTGTGCACGATCGCCCCCGGGCTGTTCGGGACCCCGATGCTGATGGGCCTCCCCGAGCCGGCGCGGGAGGCCCTCGCCGCCAGCATCCCCTTCCCAGCCCGGCTCGGCGAGCCGGGCGAGTACGCGGCGCTGGCCTGCCACATCGTCGAGAACCCGATGCTGAACGGCGAGGTGATCCGCCTCGACGGCGCGCTGCGCATGCAGCCGCGATAAGGAGCGCTTCGAATGGCCGGACCCCTCGGGCGTCTCGCGATCACCCTCCCCTCCCCCTTCCACGACGCCCGCGGCTCGCTCGAGCTCGCGCGTCGCGCCGAGCAGGAGTGGGGCTACGAAGCGATCTGGATGGCCGAGACGGCGGGGCCCGACTCCTTCGCGCTGGCAGGCGCGATGGCGGCCGCCACCTCGACGATCGAGATCGGGACGGCGATCGTGCCCGTCTACAACCGCACGCCGGCGGTGCTCGCGATGGGCGCCGGCACGTTGGCGCAGCTCTCGGGCGACCGCTTCGTGTTGGGGCTCGGCTCGTCGAGCCACGCCATCATCGGCGACTGGAACGGCATCCCCTTCGAGGCGCCGCTCGGGCACGTGCGCGAGAGCGTGGCCATCGTGCGCCAGGCCCTGGCGGGCCAGAAGACCGACTACGCAGGCAAGCACTTCCGCTCGAAGGGGCTCCGGCTCGGCTCCCCGCCCGGCAAGCCGGTGCGGATCTACCTGGCGGCGCTGCGCGAGCAGATGCTGCGCCTGGCGGGCGGCATCGGCGAGGGCCTGATCATCAACTTCCAGCCCGCGAGCGCGATGCCGCAGATCCTGACGGCCTACCGCGCCGGCGGAGAGGCGGCCGGGCGCGACGCCTCGCAGGACGAGGTCGTCTGCCGCTTCCAGGTGTGTCTGACCGAAGACCGGGAGAAGGCGCGGGGCCTGGTGCGGCTCGGCTTCGGCGCCTACCTCGCGGCACCCGTCTACAACGCCTACCTCGACTGGTGCGGATTCCCGGACGAGGCGCGCGCGATTCGCGAGGCCTTCGCGCGCCGCGACCGCAAGGCGGTGGCCGTGGCCATCCCCGATTCGCTGGTGGACCGCATCGCGATCCTGGGCAGCGAGGACGAGTGTCGCGAGCAGCTCGCCGGCTTCGTGAAGGCCGGCGTGACCACGCCGGTGCTCGCGCCGCTCGCGACGAGCCCCGCCGAGGCGGAGCGGATCTACGCCACCTTCGCGCCGGCGCGCGGGACGTGAGCGGGGCGCCCGCGGCGACGAGCGCCGGCCGCGTCCTGCTGACCGGGGCGAGCGGGCTGATCGGGGGAGCACTCACGAAGCGTTGGGCCGCCGCCGGGCGCCCCGTCCGCCGCGTCTCCCGGTCGCCGGACGGCCTGACCCCGGTCGAGGGCGGGGACGCCGTGGGCTGGGACGGCCTGGTGCTGCCGGCGGAAGCGCTCGACGGCGTGTCCGCCGTCGTCCACCTCGCGGGCGAGCCGATCTTCGGGGGCCTGCCGACGCGCGCGCGCCGCGAGCGCATGTGGCGGAGCCGCGTCGAGTCGACGCGCAGCCTGGTGGAGCGGATCGGGGAGCGACCGGCGGCCGAGCGGCCGCGCGTGCTCGTCTGTGCGTCGGCGGTCGGGTACTACGGCGACCGCGGCGAAGAGGCGCTGCGCGAGGACGCCGCGCCGGGGCAGGGCTTCCTCGCGGAGCTGTGCGTGGCATGGGAGGCGGAGGCGCGGCGCGCGGAGGCCCACGGCGTGCGCGTGGCCCGGGTGCGCTTCGCCGTCGTCCTGTCTCCGGCGGGAGGCGCGTTCCCGGCACTCCGGCTGCTGTTCCGCAGCGGCCTCGGGGGGCGGCTCGGGAGCGGTCGCCAGTGGTTCCCCTGGGTCCACGGCGACGACGCGGTGGCTCTCGTCCAACGCGCGCTCGACGACGAGCGGGTGGACGGCGCGCTCAACGCGGTGGCGCCCGGCGTGCTGCGCAACGCCGACTTCACCCGGACGCTGGCGCGCAAGCTCGACCGCCCCGCCCTGCTCCCGGTACCGGCCGCCGCCGTGCGCCTCGCGCTGGGCGACCTCGCGAGCGAGCTGCTGGACAGCCGCCGTGCGCTGCCGGCGGTCGCCGACGCCCTCGGCCACCGCTTCGACCACCCCACGCTCGAGGAAGCGAGCCTCTAGCGGACCGGGGCTAGGCGCTGCCCCGGGCCGGGCCGAACAGCTCGGGAAGAACGACCTTCGCCGTCGGGATCTTGCCGGGCTCGACGCGGTGGAAGCCGACCTCGATCCGCAGCCCGACCGTGGTCGGGAAGCGCGCCGCGAAGTCGTCGTGGAGCCGGGAGAGCACGCTGCTGGCGCCGGCCAGATCGAGATCGGCGAGCCACAGCACCGCGCGCTCGCGCAGCAGTCGGAAGACCGTGTCCTCGACGCGCAGCTCCGCCTCGACGAAGTCGAGGAAGTCGCGCACGAGCAGGTCGCCCTCCGGACCGGCCACACCCACGAACACGGACGGGAGACGATGCTCCCGCGAGAGCTGCGCGGCGCGCTCGAACAGCGCGCGCAGGTGTCGCGGATCGCCCCGGTCGAGCGTCGCGTTGGGGTGGAAGCTCTCCATCTCGCTTCTCCATCGACCGGCTGCACATCGGGCTTGAAGCCCCGCCCGCGAGGCTGGCAGAGCCGGCCCCGCCGCGCCAACCACCCTGGTTCCCCCGGCACGCGTCCCCTACGTTCCGGCGCCCGCTGCGCGGCCCGTCCGGGGCGCCGCCCGACGCGAGTGGGGCTCGAGCGGAGTCTGGATGGACGCATTGGCAGCCAGCCCGGCCGGTGAGGCGCGCCACCTGCGCGCGCTTTCGTGGGGCTTCGTGGCCCTCACCGGAGCGACCTTCGCCCTGATCGTGCTGGGCGCCCTCGTGCGCGCCCACGGCGCCGGCCTGGCGTGCCCCGACTGGCCCCTCTGCTTCGGCGAATGGATCCCCCCCTTCGACCTGCGCGTGGGCTTCGAGTGGTCCCACCGCGCCCTGGCTGGGGGCCTGTCCGTCGTCTTCGCGGGCCTGGCCTGGGCGGTGCTGCGGGTGCCGGCCGCCCGGCGCCGCTGTGCGGGCCTGCTCGCCGTGGCGGGCGGGCTGCTCGTTCTCCAGATCCTGCTCGGCGCCCTCACCGTCTGGCAGCTGCTCGCCTCGTGGACCGTCACCGCGCACCTGCTCACCGGCAACGCCTTCGCGGCCTTCCTGCTCGCGACCGCACTCCGCCTGCGCGGCAGCCTCGCCGCGACCCCGCCGCCGAACGCGCGGCGCACGCGGGCGTGGGTCGGCGCGTTCGGCCTCTGCCTCGGGCTCCAGCTCGTGCTGGGGGGCCTGGTCTCGTCGCGCTACGCGGGCCTGGTCTGCCCCGAGTGGCCGACCTGCGCGAACGGCGCCTGGTTCCCGAGCTGGGAGGGCGCCATGGGCCTCCATCTGCTGCACCGCTCGAACGGCTACGCGCTCGGGCTCGTGCTGCTGGGCGCCGCGCTGGCCACCCGCCGCGCCGGGCGCATCGGCCGCGTGCTGCAGCTCGCCGCGGTGCTCGGCCTGGCGCAGATCGTGGTGGGGGTGCTGAACGTCCGCCTCGCGCTTCCGGTGGAGGTGACGGGCCTCCACTCCGCGCTCGCCGCCGCGCTCGTGCTGTGCCTGGCGGCTGCGGCCAGCGAGGCCTTCGCAACCAGAAGGAGTCTCCCGTGAAGGCTCGAGGGAGGAACCTGCCGTGAGAGCTCGAGGGAGGAGCCTGCCGTGAGGGCGTACCAGGTGTTCGCGCGCATGACGCCGGAGCGCGCCCACGCGCTGCTCGAGGGGCTCCGCAAGGAGGCCCCCGCGATCTACTCGCAGGCGCTCGGCGCCGCGAGCGTGTGGCTCAAGGCGCGGCCGCAGTTCGTCATGAAGCAGCGCCCGCCGCAGCGGGCCAAGCTCGTCCGCCAGGCGCTGTCGCGCGTCGCCACCAACGTGGTCGCGGAGGAGGTCCTCGCGGCCTACTTCCTCCAGGTCAAGAAGGCGCTGCTGATCGAGTGGCTGGACGGCCTCGGCCTCGCGCACGACGAAGGTGCGCTCGAAGCCGACGCTCCGCCCGAGCCCGCCCGCGACGCCCTCGAGAAGGCGGTCGTCGCTTTCCGCAAGCCGGAAGAAGCCGAGGACCGCGAGCTGCTGCTGCACGCCTTCGCGGCGCAGAGCGCGATCGACTGGCCCGAGCTCGAGCGCCTGCTCGGATCCGAGTGATCGCGCCGGCAGCCGAGTGATCGCGCCGAAGGCCGGGTGATCCTCGCAGCGAGGGTGCCAGCGCCCGTCTGCTAGCCTGCTCGCGACATGGACGCTTTGTCCCTGTTCCACCCCCTGGTCCGAGCCTGGTTCGAGCGACGCTTCCCCGCCGGCCCGTCGGAGCCCCAGGAGCGCGGCTGGCCGGAGGTCGCCCGCGGCGTCGACACGCTGATCGCGGCGCCGACCGGCTCCGGCAAGACGCTCGCCGCCTTCCTCGTGTGCATCGATCGCCTGCTGCGCGAGGCGGAGGCGAACGGCGGCGTGCTCCCCGACCGCACCGAGGTGGTCTACGTCTCGCCGCTGAAGGCGCTCGCCGCGGACGTGCAGAAGAACCTCGAGACGCCGCTCGCCGAGCTGCGCGCGCTCGCGGCCGAGCGCGGCACCGCGCTGCCGGAGATCCGGGCGCTGCTCAGGAGTGGCGACACCAAGCCGTCAGCCCGCACGGCGATGCTGCGCCGCCCGCCGCACATCCTGGTCACCACGCCCGAGTCGCTGTTCCTGCTGCTCACCGCCGAGGCGAGCCGCGAGCGACTGCGCAGCGTGCGCACCGTGATCGTCGACGAGATCCACGCCCTGGCGGGGGACAAGCGCGGCGCCCACCTCGCGCTCTCGCTGGAACGGCTCGAGGCGCTGGCCGACGCGCGGCCGCTGCGCATCGGGCTCTCGGCGACGCAGCACCCGATCGAGACCACGGCGCAGATGCTGGTCGGCGTGGCCCCGGAGCGGCACTGCGAGATCGTCGATCTCGGCACGCGCCGCGATCTCGATCTCGCCATCGAGGTGCCCGGCAGCGAGCTCGGCGCCGTGGCCCCGCACGAGCAGTGGGACGAGATCCTCGACCGCGTGGCCCAGCAGGTCGAGGCGCACCGCACGACGCTCGTCTTCGTGAACACCCGCCGCCTCGCGGAGCGGCTGGCCCACCGTCTGGCCGAGCGGCTCGGCGAGGAGCAGGTGGCGGCCCACCACGGCAGCCTCTCGAAGGAGCGACGGCTCCGGGTCGAGGAGCGCCTGCGCGCAGGGGATCTCCGCGCGCTGGTGGCGACGGCGTCGCTCGAGCTCGGCATCGACATCGGTCCGGTGGAGCTGGTCTGCCAGATCGGCTCGCCGCGCAGTGTGGCGACGCTCCTCCAACGCGTCGGTCGCTCCGGACACGCGCGCGGCATGACACCCCGGGGTCGCCTCTACCCGACGACGCGCGACGAGCTCGTGGAGTGCGCTGCAGCCCTGCGCGCCGCGCGGGGCGCGCGGCTCGACCGGGTGCTCCCGCCCGAGGCGCCGCTCGACATCCTGACCCAGCAGGTCGTGGCGGCGTGCGCCGCCGAGCCGTGGCCCGAGGACGCGCTCTACGACCTGGTGCGCCGGGCGGCGCCCTACGCGGCGCTTCCGCGCGCCGACTTCGACGCCGTGCTGGAGCTGGCCGCGGAGGGCGTCACCACGGGGCGCGGCCGGCGCGGCGCCCATCTGCACCGGGACCGCGTCAACGGGGTGCTGCGCGGCCGGCGCGGCGCGCGCCTCGCAGCGCTCACCTCGGGCGGCGCGATTCCGGACACGGCCGACTACCGCGTGGTGCTCGACCCCGACGAGACCTTCATCGGCACCGTCAACGAGGACTGGGCGATCGAGAGCATGGCGGGCGACGTGTTCCTGCTCGGGAGCAGCTCGTGGCGCATCCGGCGCGTCGAGCCCGGCGTCGTGCGCGTGACCGACGCCGCGGGCGCGCCCCCCACGGTCCCGTTCTGGCTCGGCGAGGCGCCCGCCCGCAGCGCCGAGCTCTCGGCCGAGGTCTCGGCGCTGCGCGGGGAGGTCGCGGACCGGCTCGCGAAGGACGACCGCGCCGGCGCGATCGCGTGGCTCGGGGCGGAGGCCGGTCTCGACGCCGGCGGTGCCGAGCAGCTGGTCCGCTACCTCGCCGCCGGTCTCATGACCCTCGGGGTGGTGCCGACCGCGACGGACCTCGTCTTCGAGCGCTTCTTCGACGAGGCCGGCGGAATGCAGCTGGTGGCGCACATGCCCCTCGGTGGCCGCGTCAACCGCGCCTTCGGCCTGGCGCTCCGCAAGCGCTTCTGTCGCAGCTTCGACTTCGAGCTCCAGGCCGCCGCGAGCGACGATGCGGTGGTGCTCTCGCTCGGGCCGCAGCACAGCTTCCCGCTCGAGGCCGTGACGGGCTTCCTGTCGCCGGCCACGGTGCGGGAGACCCTCGCGCAGGCGCTCCTGCTCGCGCCCGCCTGGGCACTGCGCTGGCGCTGGAACGCCGGGCGCGCGCTCGTGCTGCTCCGGCAGCGCGGCGGAAAGCGCGTGCCGCCGCCGATCCAGCGCATGGAGGCCGACGACCTGCTGGCCGCCCTGTTCCCGGCCCTCGCCGCGTGCCAGGAGAACGTCGCAGGGCCGATCGAGCTCCCGGACCACCCGCTGGTCCGCCAGACCGTGCACGACTGCCTGACGGAGGCAACCGATGCCGACGGGCTCGTGCGCCTGCTCGAAGCGATTGCCGCCGGGCGCGTGCGAATCCACCTGGTCGAGTCGAGCGAGCCGTCGCCGCTCGCCCACGAGATCCTGAACAGCAAGCCCTACACCTTCCTCGACGACGCGCCGCTCGAAGAACGGCGCACGCGCGCCGTGACGCTGCGCCGCGGCCTGCCCGAGCACGCGCGCGAGCTCGGACGCCTCGACCCGGCCGCCGTGGCCGCGGTGCGCGAGGAGGCCCGCCCCGACCCCCGCGACGCGGAGGAGCTCCACGACACGTTGCTGCAGCTGGTGGTCGCGGAGCCTCAGCCGGCGTGGTCGGGCTGGTTCGCGTCGCTGGTCGCGGCCGGCCGCGCCGCGACGCTCACCACCGACGCCGGGCCGCGCTGGCTCGCCGCCGAGACGCGGGCCAGCGTCGGCGCACTGTTCCCGGGTCGCCCGGTCGAGCCCGAGCCGAGCCTGCCCCCCGCGCTCGCCGAGCGTCCCGCTCCCGAGCCGGAGGACGCCTCGAAGGAGACCGTGCGCGGGCACCTCTCCGCCAGTGGACCGGTGACCCCCGCCGAGCTCGTGCGAAGGACCGCGCTCGACGCCACCACCGTCGAGGTCGCGCTCGCGGGCCTCGAGGCGGAGGGCTTCGCGCTCCGTGGCCACTTCTCCGGCGTCGACGACGAGGAGTTCTGCGAGCGCCGGCTGCTCGCGCGCATCCACCGCGCCACGCTCGACCGACTCCGTCGCGAGATCGAGCCGGTGAGCGCGCAGGACTTCATGCGCTTCCTGCTGCGCTGGCAGCACGTCGCGCCGACCACCCAGCTCGAGGGTCGACGGGGCGTCCTCGCCGTGATCGAGCAGCTCCAGGGCCTCGAGCTGGCGGCCGGCGCCTGGGAGGAGAGCGTGTTGCCGGCGCGGATCGCGAGCTACCGCGGCGAATGGCTCGACGACCTGTGCCTCTCCGGCGAGCTCGCCTGGGCGCGGCTCACCCCGCGCGACCGCGGCGACGGGGAGGACGCCGAGACCGCGGGGCGCGGCGGCCTCGTGCCCTCGCGCGCGACGCGCCTCGCCTTCGCGACCCGCGAGGCGCTGCCCCGGCTGCTCGCGGCCTGCCGCGGCGGGGAGGAGCCGCTCGAGCCCGGGCCCGGTGCGGCCTGCGATCTGCTCGCGCTCCTGCGCACGCGGGGCGCCCTGTTCCAGCAGGAGCTCGTCACGCTCTCGGGTCGCCTCCCGATCGAGGTCGAGGAGGGGCTCTGGGACCTGGTCGCGCGCGGCCTCGTGAACGCCGACGGCTTCGCCGGCGTACGGCAGCTGCTCTCGGCTCGCGAGCGCGCCGCGCGCCGCAGCGCAGCACGCCGTCCGCGCCGCAGGATTCGCGGCGCGCGCGCCGAGGGGCGCTGGGCGCTGGTCCCCGCGCCTCCGTCGGGCGACGATCCGGAGCGCCGGGCCGAGGCGGTGGCCGAGCGGCTGCTGGCGCGCTGGGGCGTCGTGTTCCGCGACCTCCTCGCGCGCGAGAGCGTGGCGGTGCCGTGGCGCGAGCTGCTCTGGGCGCTCCGCCGCATGGAGGCACGCGGCAGCGTACGCGGCGGCCGCTTCGTGACGGGCTTCGTCGGCGAGCAGTACGCCCTGCCCGGCGCGGTCGACGCGCTGCGCCAGGTGCGCCGCCGCGAGCGCACGGGTGAGATCGTGCGGCTCTCCGCCGCCGACCCGCTGAACCTCACCGGCATCGTGCTGCCTAGCCCCCGCGTCCCCGCGCTGCGCGGGCGCACGGTCGCCTACCGCGACGGCCTCCCGATCGAGCAGGAGACCGCCCGCGCGCCGAGCGCCTGAGGGCTGCGCCTCTCGGCGGAGGGACTCAGCCTCGCAGCGTGAGGGCCGCGTTCGAGAGGACGGGGGTGCCGCGCTCCTTGCTCTTGGACGCGATCAGCAGCTTGTCTCCCTCGCGCCAGACCGACGTGACCATGGTCTCGCCCGGGAAGAAGACGCCGGCGAAGCGGGCCTGGTAGCGGGCCACCTGGGTGACGTCGCCGCCGAGCGCGCGGTCGACGGCCGCCTTGCAGACGATGCCGAACGAGCAGAGCCCGTGCAGGATCGGCGTGTCGAAGCCGCCCATCTTCGCGAACTCGGGGTCCGCGTGGAGCGGGTTCTTGTCGCCCGAGAGGCGGTAGAGCAGCGCCTGCTGCGGCAGCGTCTTCGACTCGACCTCGAGATCCGGCGCGCGATCGGGCGCGGGGTTGCCTGCCTTCGGGCCGGCGTCGCCGCCGAAGCCACCCTCGCCGCGCAGGAACAGCGAGAAGCGGTTGGTGAAGAGCGGCGCCCCGCCCTGCTCCTTC
>JBFIYM010000070.1:0-21690 GCA_041605395.1 Myxococcota bacterium
CATCTCCACGGGGGCGGGTTCTGCTTCGGCTCGATCGAGACGGAGCATGCGGGCGCCATGGCCACGGCCCGCGGGGCGGGGGCGCTCGTCGTGTCGGTCGCGTACCGGCTGGCCCCCGAGCACCCGTTCCCCGCCGCGATCGAGGACGGCTACGCCGCGCTCCGCTGGCTCGCCGCCGAGGCGCCGGCGCTCGGGGTCGACCCGGCCCGGATCGCCGTGATGGGGCAGAGCGCCGGCGGCGGGCTCGCCGCGGGCCTGGCCCTGCTGGCGCGCGACCGGGGCGGCCCGCCCCTCTGCTTCCAGGCGCTCGGCATCCCCGAGCTCGATCACCGGCTCGAGACGGCCTCGATGCGCGAGTTCATCGATACCCCGCTCTGGAACCGCCCCAACGCCATCATGAGCTGGCGCCACTACCTCGGCGGCCACGCCGGCGAGGTGTCGCCCTACGCCTCACCCGCCGTCGCGAAGGACCTGCGGGGGCTCCCGCCGGCCTACGTGTCCACGATGGAGTTCGACCCCCTCCGCGACGAGGGCATCGAGTATGCGCTGCGCCTGCTCCAGGCCGGCGTCCCGGTCGAGCTGCACCAGTACCCGGGGACCTTCCACGGCTCGGGGCTGGTGGCCGGGGCGGCGGTGTCCCGCCGGGCGCAGGCCGAGTGGATCGACGCCCTGGTCCGCGGCCTGGCCCCCCGGCCCGGCTAGCCCCACCGACGGAGTCGGCCCCCTGCGGGGGCAGGGACCCCTCCCCAGGGCGGGAGGGTGTGCAATTCTCCTCCGACCGGCCGGGGGGACCGAGACGACGGGCCGACCCGTTCGGGGCAGGAGTGACCCTTCTTCACGTTCGGCGCACTCACTTGGAGTGCCGTCGTGCACGAGGGCTTGCTGCTGCGCCACCGTCACCAAACCCGGGATGCCACTTCTCTCATGCCCAAGACCACCGACGCCCCCACCCACAACCCGAAGCTGCTCGGTTGGGTCGAGCAGATCGCCGAGCTGACCCAGCCCGATGCGATCCACTGGTGCAACGGGTCGCAGGCCGAGTACGACCGCATGTTCGAGCTGATGCTCGCGAGCGGGACGGCCGAGCGTCTCGCCGCGGACAAGCGTCCGAACTCCTACCTGGTGCTCTCCGACCCGGCCGACGTGGCCCGCGTCGAGGACCGCACCTTCATCTGCTCCGAGAAGGAAGAGGACGCGGGGCCGACCAACAACTGGCGCGCCCCGGGCGAGATGCGCGAGACGCTGCGTGGCCTGTTCGCCGGCTCGATGCGCGGACGCACGATGTACGTGATCCCCTTCAGCATGGGCCCGCTCGGCTCCCACATCGCCCAGATCGGCGTCCAGATCTCCGACTCGCCCTACGTGGTCGCCAACATGCGCATCATGACGCGCATGGGCGAGGCCGTCCTCGACGTCCTCAGCGACGACGGGGACTTCGTGCCCTGCCTGCACTCGGTGGGGCATCCGCTCGAGCCCGGGCAGCCCGACGTGCCGTGGCCCTGTGATGGCGAGAACAAGTACATCGTGCACTTCCCGGAGACGCGCGAGATCTGGAGCTACGGCTCCGGCTACGGTGGCAACGCGCTGCTCGGCAAGAAGTGCTTCGCGCTGCGTATCGCCTCGACCATGGCGCGTGACGAGGGCTGGCTCGCCGAGCACATGCTGATCCTGAAGCTGACCTCGCCGGAGGGCGAGGTGCGCTACATCGCGGCCGCGTTCCCGAGCGCCTGTGGCAAGACCAACCTGGCCATGCTCGAGCCCACCGTCCCGGGCTGGAAGGTCGAGACGATCGGCGACGACATCGCCTGGATGAAGTTCCACCACGACGGCCAGCTCTACGCGATCAACCCGGAAGCGGGCTTCTTCGGCGTGGCGCCCGGCACCAGCATGCAGTCGAACCCGAACGCGATGCGTGGGCTCGGCGAGAACTGCATCTTCACGAACGTCGCGAAGACCGAGGACGGCGACGTCTGGTGGGAGGGCATGAGCGAGCCGCCCGCCCGCCTCACCGACTGGCGCGGGAACCCGTGGACGCCGGCGAGCAAGAAGCCCGCGGCCCACCCGAACGCGCGCTTCACGGCGCCGGCCCACCAGTGCCCCGTGATCGCCCCCGAGTGGCAGGACCCGGCCGGCGTGCCGATCAGCGCGATCCTGTTCGGGGGACGCCGCGCCACGGTGGTGCCGCTCGTGACCGAGGCGCGCGACTGGCGCCACGGCACCTTCCTCGGCTCCATCATCTCGAGCGAGAAGACGGCGGCGGCGGCCGGCAAGGTCGGTGAGCTGCGCCGCGACCCGATGGCCATGCTGCCGTTCTGTGGATACAACATGGCCGACTACTGGGCGCACTGGCTCTCGATCGGCCGCACCAAGGGCGCCCAGCTCCCGCGCATCTTCTACGTGAACTGGTTCCGCAAGGACGACCAGGGCAAGTTCCTGTGGCCCGGCTTCGGCGAGAACTCGCGCGTGCTGGCCTGGATCTTCCAGCGCTGCGCCGGCCAGGCGGGCGGCCGCGAGACGCCGATCGGCACCCTCCCGGCAGCCGGAGACCTCGAGCTCGCGGGCCTCTCGCTCCCGGACGGGGCGCTGGCCCGGCTGCTCGAGATCGACCGCGAGGGCTGGCTCCACGAGCTGCCGCTGATCCGGGACTACTACCGGAAGTTCGGCAACAAGCTCCCCACGGAGTTCTCCCAGGAGCTCGACACGCTCGAGCAGCGGCTTCGGAACGACGGCGCCTAGGGAACCTCTGCGCTGCGCCCCGCGGCGCTCCAGACGGTGGGCGTCTTCCCGGACATCATGTCCTGCCCGGCCCAGAGCTCGATGCGGGTCGGCGTGAGCTCGAGCACGCCGTACTCGGGCGAGTCCTTGCCCTCCTTGAAGAAGAGCGCCGGGTCGTAGCCGACGGGCGGCGGTGTGCTCGCGAGCAGGTCCCAGATGCGGTGCTTGGTGGCGGCGTCGTCGCGCCAGTCGGCGCGGCACTGCGCGATTACGGTGTCGTGCTGCGGGTCCCAGTAGCAGAGGGCGACCATCGGGTTGGCGGCCAGGTGCTTCGCCTTGAGCGTGTTGCGCCCGGTGGCGATCCAGCCGGTGGCGCCCTCCCAGACCGGATGCAGGATGCGAGAGAACGGGCGTCCCCGGGTGTCCACGGTCGTCACCGTGCACCAGACGATCCGGCGCACGCGCTCGTCGAAGGTCGCCGCGATCTCGTCGAAGTGCTTCGCCTCGGGCATGGCGCCTCCCCTCCTGCCAGGGTGCCAGGCCGGCAAGCCTGCGCCGGCCCGTCTCCCGGCGCAAGCGCCGCGCGGCCGGGCGCTACGCTGCGGACATGCGATCCCCGCTCGGCTGGGCGCTGCTTTGGCTCCCGCTGCTGGCGTTGTCGGCGCCGGCCGCGGCCGAGCACGGCACGCCTCTCGAAGACCGGCTCCAGCTCTACGTGTTGCCGAACGCGATCGTGGCGATCGACGCCCGGAGCGGCGGACAGCGGGAGGAGGCGCTCGAGCTCGGCGAGCGGGTCGTGCTCCAGCGCAGCGACGGCCGCGTCGCGGTCGCGCTCACCGATCGGCGCATCCTCGCCGTGTCCGCCGACTCGGCCGCCTTCCAGCAGGCCCGCTTCGCGCGCGGCGAGGCGCTCGTGAGCGAGCCGGCGCTCGGCGACCGCGTGGCGCTGTTCGTGACCAACCGCCGTGTGGTGGGCTTCGACGGGGGCAGCGGCAACCTGGTGGAGACGCGACTCGGCCCGCGCGAGCGCGTGGTCGACCTGGCGGTCGCGAACAGCGTGGCCATCGCAGCGACCGGGCGCCGGGCACTCGGCCTCTCGCCGTTCCGGGGCGGCTTCTTCGAGGTGCGCCTGCGGCTCGACGAGGGTCGCCCGGAGCTGCGCGCGAACGGCGAGGTGGCCACCCTCGCCACCGGCGAGCGGCTGCTCACCTTCCGCGCCGCGAGCGGCAGCTGGGAGGAGCGGCGCCTCGGCCTCGGGCGCTAGGAAGCCTCTGCACGCAGCCTCCCGACGCGGAAGTAGGGGAACAGCACGTCGTCCGCTTCCACCCGCTCGAGCCGGTGCTCGGTCCGCGGTGCGAGCACCCGCTGGGCGTTCTCGGTGAGCAGGGTCTCGCCGCCTCGCGCCAGGTCCTCGCCCAGCTTGCTGGCACGATTCATCTCGTCGCCCATCGCACGATTCGGGCCGATGGCGTAGACGCTTCCGAAGCCGATGCCGATGCAGCAGCGCGCCGGGTCCTCGCTCCGGCCCGAACGTGCGAAATGGTCGGTGCGACGGTGGGCTTCGAGGGCCGCTTCGAGCGCGGGGCCGGGCTCGTCGAAAAGCGCCACCACGTCGTCCGCGAAGGTCCGGACGAAGCGGGCGCCGAACTCGCGCATCACCGGCAGGCAGATGCTGTGTGCGTCGAGCACGCGCAGGAAGCTGTGGAGCGCGCCCCCCTTCATCGCAGTCTCGGTGAAGCCGGTGAGGTCGAGGACGAGGATCGCGCGCTCGACGCGATACTTGGCGTCGAAGTCCCGGGACGACAGGTGCCCGGCGCGTACGGCCAGCAGGTCCGCGAGCTGGGTGTGGCTCCACCCCTCGAAGCGGGCCATCTCGTCGGGGTCCTGGAGGAACGGGTAGGGCAGGTCGTCGGCCACGGGGCCTCCCCCACCCAGGATGGCGCGGATCCGCCTCGCGCTCTACCAAGGAGGGGCGGAGGGAGGAGCGTGGCCGATCACGACTGGCGGGCCTTCGAGCTGGAGAAGGAGATCACCAAGCAGCTCGAATCGGGGCGCCCCTACCGGGAATTCCTGCGCGTCCCGACACTTTCCTGCGGCATCTACACGCTCCCGGCCGGCGCTCGCGATCTCCAGGGTCCGCACGACGAGGACGAGGTGTACCTGGTGATCCGGGGCCGCGGTCGCGTACGCGTGAACGGCAAGGAGCATCCGGTCGAGCGGGGCACCCTGCTCTACGTCCGCGCGACCTCCGAGCACAGCTTCTTCGAGGTCGACGAGGACATCACGCTGCTGGTGTTCTTCGCCAGCGGTGGGCCGGACGACGACTGAGCGGGCCGCGGAACTGGTGATCCGGCGGATTCTCCGCGACCCTCCCGCCATGCCTGGGTGGGTGTGCGCCGGTCGGTGTGGGAGCCGCGTGGGGCCCCGCCCGTGAACCTGGCCTTCCGCTTCGTCGCCGCGCTCTCCGGCGTCTCGGCCATCGCGGTCGGCCTCGTGCTGTTCGGCGCGTTCTTCGCGTATCAGCGCCCGGGGAGCGAGGCGCCGCTGCCGATGGGGCCGTTGGGCCACTACTTCGCCGCCTTCGCCGGCTGCGCGCTCGTGGGCTGGGGCAGCGCGCTCCTCGCCGGCGCTCGCGACCTCGCCACCGGACGCCGCCTCGCCCCGGGCACCGCCTTCGCGCTCGTCCTGCTCGCCGTCTACCGCATGGTGGGCTGGCTGATGGGCGACTACTACGCCCTGGCGGGCGATCTGCTGCGCTGGGAAGCGGGCGCCTTCCTGCTGTTGGCGCTCGCCTTCATCTGGCTCCGCCCCCGCGAGGCGCCTAGGGTCTCCTTCTGATGCGTTGGCTCGCGACTGCGATCGTGGTGGCCCTGTTCGGCCTCAACCTCTGGATGCCGGATACCGCGCTCGGCCGGCGCGGCACCGAGCGCACCGTGCACACCCACGTACCGGCCGCCTCCTCCTGGCTGGGCCAGCGGCTCGCGCCGCTCCGCTTCGAGGATCTGGAGGGCCGCACCGTCAGCACCGCGGACCTGCTCGGCCACCCGCTGCTGCTCGTCTTCGAGCGCAGCGTGGATTGGTGACCCTACACCAAGGCGCGGCTCGTGGAGCTGCGGAACGAGCTCGAGGCGGTGCCCGACCTGCAGATCGTGTGGGTGATGGCGAAGCGCCAGATCAACGAGCGCTCGCTGCGCTTCGTGGACGGCTACGGGCTCCGCGAGCGCATCCACTTCTGGGTGGATCCCGGCAGCCGCCGCATCGACCAGCTCGGCATCCGCCGCCCCGACCCGGAGCCCATCGAAGAGGGCGTGCCGCATCCCACCACGCTGCTGCTCGACGCGGACGGCGTGGTGCGCTTCGTGGACGTGCGCGAGGACTTCCACATCTGGCTCGACCCGAGCGTGCTCCGCGAGGCCCTGGCCCAGCTCCCCTGAGCGGACGGGCACGCGCCTTGCTGGGACCCCGGCATGGCGTGGCTCCTGCTGGCCTCGAGCTGGTGCCTCCTGCTGCTGGCGGGAGCGCTGGCGCCCTGGCTCGGCGGCGCGCGCGCCCTCGTCGGCGGACACGCCGCCTGTGCGCTGCTGCTGCTCTGGGCGCGTCCGAAGGCGCGCGAACGTGCACCGCTCGGGCCCGCGTTCGTCGCTGCCGCGTCGGGCTTCGTGGCGCTCCCCGCCTGGCTGGTGGGGGTGGGGACGCTCGGCCTCGGCCTGGGCCTCGCCGCGCCCGCCCCGCTCGGGGCCGAGCCCTTCCCGGGCGGGGTCTGGCTCGCCCACGTCGCGCTCGCGCCGACCTTCGAGGAGCTGCTCTACCGCGAGCGCCTGCTGCCCGCGCTCTCCGCGCGCATCGGCCGCAGCGCCGCGCTCGTCGTGAGCAGTGCGCTCTTCGCGCTGCCCCATCTCGGAGCCTGGTCGATGCTCGCGACGTTCTGCGTCGGGCTCTTTCTCGGCATCCTCCAGCTCGTCGCCCGACGCGTGGCGCTCGCGATCGGTTATCACGCCGGCGCGAACGCAGCCGCGCTCTTCTGCGGCGTTCCCCCGGCGCGCATGGCGCTCGACGCGACGAGCGCCGCCTTGGCCTCGTCGCTGCTGGTCGTCGTGGCCGTGGCGTGGACGCGGAGCCACGGGTCGAGGCCCCGCATCCACGCCGGGGCCCGCTGAGCGCGCGCAGCCGCAGAGCAGGGGCACGTCGCTTGCACCACCCGCCGGCGTGTCGCCGCTCGCCTACCGCTCCCTGACCGCCGCCGGTGTCGCGTCGTTCCTGGTGGGAAGCCACCTCCTGGTTCCCGACGCGGCCGTGCGCGCACACCACCAGTACCTGTTCGTGACCGCGATCGGATACGGACATCTGCTCGGCCCGGCGCAGGGGGCCTGGCGTAGCGCCTGCGCCGCGCCGGGGCGGGCGCTGTTCGCGGCCGTCACCGTCGTCGTCGGCTTCGTCGCCTACCTCGAGGGCGTGTCGCGCTGGCCCGGCCTGGCCTTCGCGTTGCTCGCCCTCTCGGTCTGGCACTTCGCCGAGAACGACGCGGCGCTCGCGCGTGCGCTTCGCGCCCGGGGCCCGCTCGGGCCGTTGCCGGGCCGGCCTCGCGTCCACGCCGGCCCGTTCGGCGCGGCAGCCTGCGTGGTGGGCGCGGCGCTGCTGGCCTCCCCCGACCCGGGCTGGCTCGGAGACCTGTTCGCGGCGACCACGGGGTTCCACCTGCTCGGCTGGTGCGTGTTCCTGCACGCGCGGGGCACCGGGCTCCGGCGCCTGCTGCTGCTGCACGGGACGCCGCTGGCCCTCGGCGTCTGGCTCGCGACCTCCTCCTCGGAGCGGCTCGAGCCGATCGGGCGCTGGCTGTTCACGCCCGGCGTGTATCTCTACTGGGCGTCGCTCCACGTCCTGCACACGGGCTGGCTGCGACGCGCGTCCGCATGAGCGCGGAGGTGCTCTACTGGGGCGCCCTCTCGGGGGCGTTCTGGCTGGTGCTCCGCGGCGCGGGGCGGGAGGTCGCCGGCGCTCCCGAGGCGGCGCGCCTGGTCGGCGGGCTCGTGGTCGGCGCCGGTCTGGCGCGCTTCGGCGGCCTGCTCCTCGTCCCGCTGGGCCTGCTGCTCGCGGCGCCACCCGGGCAGGCGCAGCGGCGGCGGTTTCTCGGGGCCACGCTGCCGGCGTTGCCGCTCGCCTTCGCCGGCGCGAAGCTCGGCTGCGTCGCGGCGGGCTGCTGCGCCGCTGCCGGCGCCGAGGCGCTCGCCTTCTTCGCGCTGGCGTGTGCGCTTCGCTGCGCGCCCGCTCGCCACGCGGCGCCGCTCGCACTGCTCGGGATCGGCGCCACCCGTCTCGCCGTGCTGCCGTTCCGGCCCGAGGCCCTGTTCTCGGCGCTCCCCGCCACGTTCTGGCTGGCGCTCGGAGCGCTACGTTGCCTGCCGACGAACCCGAGAGGACCCGGATGCCCACACCCTGGCAGCGCGATCTCGAGGCCGACGGCCGGAAGTTCGAAGCCTGGCTGCGTCGCCAGCTCCCGAAGAGCCGCGACCTCGCCCTGACACCCCTCACGGCGCCGACGAGCTCCGGCTTCTCGAACGAGACGCTGCTCTGCGACGCCCGTTGGAAGGAAGGGGGCACGGCCCGTCGCGAGTCCCTGGTCGTGCGCATCCAGCCCACCGGCTACCAGGTGTTCCCCGAGTACGACATGGCGCGCCAGTTCGAGACCATGCGCCTGCTCGGTCCGACCGACGTCCCGGTGCCGCGCGTGCTCTGGCTCGAGACCGCGGACGACTCGATCTTCGGCGCACCCTTCTACGTGATGGCCAAGGTGGAGGGCCGGGTGCCGACCGATCAGCCGCCCTACCACACGGGGGGCTGGATGACGGAGATCGCCCCGGACGAACGCCGCGCGATCTTCCTCGCCGGCTTCGAGATGATGGCGCGCATCCACAAGCTCGATCTCGACGAAACCGGCTTCGGCTTCCTGCGCCGGCCCGAGCTCGGCGCGAACGGGCTCGAGCAGGAGCTCGCCTATTACGAGCGCTACCTCGAGTGGGCGAGCGCCGGGCGCGAGCAGCCGGTGGCCGAGGCCGCCCTGGAATGGCTCAAGAAGCACGAGCCGCGCGGCGAGCCCGAGGGCCTGGTGTGGGGCGACGCGCGTATCGGCAACATCATCTTCGACGGCACGAAGCCCGCGGCCGTTCTCGACTGGGAGATGGTGACCTGCGGCAGCCCCGAGAAGGACCTCGCCTGGACCGTGTTCCTGGACCGCCACCACAGCGAGGGCCTGAACGTGCCACGCCTCGACGGGTTTCCCTCGTACGACGAGTGCATGGCCTACTACGAGAGCCTCACCGGCCACCGCGTGGTGAACCTGCACTACTACCAGGTGTTCGCCGGCTTCCGTTTCTCGGCCGTGATGATGCGCATCGCCCAGCAGCTGGCGCACTACGAGCTGATGACCCCCGAGCAGAGCCGGGCCATGGAGATCGAGAACACGGTCACGAACCTGACCGCCAAGATCCTCGACCTGCCGCCCCCCTCGGAGCACGTGAAGCGCCTCGTGGGCTGACCCGCCCGGGCGAAGCCGAGCGAAGTCGTCAGTCCGGTAGCGCGAACGCGATCAGCGCGTCGCCCGGCGGGGTGCCGAGGATGCCGTGGCCGCCGGCGGCGATCACCACGTACTGGCGGGCGTCCTCGCCGAGGCGGTAGGTCATGGGCGTGGCGTGGGCCGCCGTCGGCAGTCGGCCCTTCCAGAGCTCCTCCCCGGTCTCGACGTCGAAGGCGCGCAGGAAGAAGTCGGTGGTGGCTCCGATGAAGACGAGCCCGCTCGCCGTCGCGAGCGGCCCGCCCAGGTTGGGCGTGCCGGTCGCGAGCCAGAGCGGCCAGGGCGCCAGGTCGCGGGTGGTGCCGAGCGGCACCTGCCAGCGCAGCGCGCCGCTCGCCAGATCGATCGCGGCGAGCGTTCCCCAGGGCGGCGGGTTGCAGGGCGCGCCGAAGGGCGAGAGCAGGGGCGCGCGCTCGAGCGCGTAGGGCGTGCCCTCCTGCGGCTCGACGCCGTACTCGGGAAGCGTGTCGCCGTACTCGGCGCGCAGCGTCTCGCGCGTCAGCAGTCGGATGCGGGTGGCGATCTGCTGGGTGTTCGCGACGAGCAGCCCGCGCCCGGGGTCCACCGCGACCCCGCCCCAGTTCATGCCGCCGATCATCCCCGGGAACTGCACGGAGCCCTCGGCGGAGGGCGGCGTGAAGACGCCTTCGGAGCGCAGGCTCGCGATCGCGTCGCGGCACTTGGCGCGGTCCCAGGGCGTGAAGCCGAAGGCCTCCTCGGCCGTGAGCGTCGCCGGGTGCAGCGAGGCCGGCGCGACGGGGAAAGGCTGCGTCGGCGAGAGCCTCTCGCCGGGCACCGCGCCTTCCTGGGGAACGGGGCGCTCCTCCACGGGAAGTAGCGGCGCGCCCGTGCGGCGGTCGAGCACGAACAGGTGGCCGAGCTTGGTGGCCTGCGCGAGCGCGGGCACCGGCCCGCTCGGGCCCGGCCACTCGAAGAGCGTCGGCTGCGCCGGCACGTCGTAGTCCCAGACGTCGTGATGCACCGTCTGGAAGTGCCAGCGCGGGGCGCCGCTGGCGGCGTCGAGGGCCACCACCGAGCTCGAGTAGTGGTCGAGGCCCGCGCGGTCGCCGCCGTAGTAGTCCGGGGAGGTGTTTCCAGTCGGGACGAACACCAGGCCGCGCTCGGCGTCTACGGAGAGCGGCGCCCAGGCGTTCGTGGTGCCGCGTGCGTACGGGGGGCCGGCCGAGGCGGCGCGGGGTGGGAGCGGGTCCCAGGCCCAGACGAGCCTGCCGCTGCGTGCGTGGTAGGCGCGCACCACGCCCCCGGGCGCGTCCACGCGACGGTTGTCGAGCACCATCGAGCCCACGACGATGCGGTCCCCGATCAGCGCGGGCGGCGACGTCACGCCGTACTCCCCGGGCGCCCGGTCGCCGATGCCGGCGCCGAGGTCCACGCTGCCGCCGGTCCCGAAGCCGGGGCAGGGCACCCCGCTCGCCGCGTCGAGCGCGATCAGCCGGGCATCGAGGGTGGCGAGCAGGATGCGCCGCCCGCAGAAGCTCCGGGGAGGCGCCTTCTCGTCGCGCCAGTGCGACACCCCGCGGCAGTTCACCACGTAGAAGCGGCTCGCGTCGACGCCGGGGTCGTAGCGCCAGTGCTCGCGGCCGCTCTCGGGGTCGAGGGCCAGCACGCTTCCGCGCGGCGTACAGGCGAAGAGGGTGCCGTCGACGACGATCGGGGTGACCTGGAGCGAGCTCTTGCCGAGCGAGCTCGAGCCGTCGAGCACGTCGCCCGAGCGATGGATCCACGCCACCTCGAGTGCCGCCACGTTGTCCGGCGTGAGCTGCGTCAGCGGCGAGTAGCGTGTGCCGGCGGCGTCGCCGCCGTAGGCCGGCCACTCCGCGACGGGCCCCGTGTCGTCGCGCGGCACGGCGCCGCAGCCGAACGTCAGGAACACGAACGCCACGCCGAGGCCGCGCCCGAACCAGGAGAAGAAGCGCCCGAGGTGGGCGCGCTGCTCGGGCGGCAGGTACGAGAAGTTCACGCCCCGGTCGGTGAACTCCCAGTACTGCGCGCGCTCCTCGGCGATCAGCTCGTCGCGCACCGCGACCAGGCGCTCGCTGCGCTCGTCCTCCATGTCGGCGAAGATGCGCCGCGCGCTCGCCTCGTCGTCGCGCGCCAGGAAGAAGGTCGCGAGCTGCACCTGGGCGCGGCGCACGCCGCGCAGGCGCTCCTCCTGCTCCGGAGACTCGGGCTCGCGATCGACCTGGAGGAAGAGCTCGAGCAGGGCGTCGCTCTCGGGCCGTTCCCCTTCCACGGCGCGTTCGACCAGGCGCGCCAGGTCGTACGCCACGGCCTCCAGCAGGAACGACTGGCCGGTGTGGAAGCCCAGCTGGCCGTAGTACCGCATGTGGTCCGCGACCTCGAGCGTCCGCGCGCGCTCGCCTGCCGCCAGCGTCGCCTCGCCGAGCAGCCGGTACTGGTCGAGGACGTAGTACGCCGTGCGCAGGTCGCGCGCGTTCACGGCGGCGCGCAGGTAGCTGTTGAAGAAGCGGATCACGAGGGCCAGCAGGGCGGGGTGCTGACCGATCGCCTCGACGCCGAGCCGGCGCGTCTCGAGCGCGATCAGGTAGGCGACGTCGCGCGCATCGATCAGGCTCTCGCCGAACAGCGCGTAGTACTGGCGCAGCACCTTGGTCTCGAGCCAGATGCGCTGGTCCCGGATCTCCGCCACCGTGCTGGGCGCCATCGAGACGAAGTCGGGGTCGTTCAAGAGCGCCCCCTCGATCTCGAACCAGGCGTCGGGCAGCTCGCCCCGCATCGGCACGTACTCGCGCACGAGGCCGGCGAGCGCGCTGGTGGCGGCCATCGAGATGCTGCGGTCGTTCTGCTCGCGCGCGCTGCGCGCCACGTCCTCGAGCTCCTCGATCGCCTCGATCACGCCGGCCCGCGTTCCCGGCACGGTGCGCGTGCGCGCCCGCTCGACCAGCCGGATCGCCTCGCCGCGGATGCGGGCGATCACGTTGGTGGGCGCCAGGAAGCGGAACAGGAAGCTGAAGTAGGGCAGCAGCGTCAGCAGGCAGAGGGTCGTGAGCGAGAGGCCCAGCACCAGGCCGGCGCGCGGGAACCGGGGGTGTCCCGCCACGCTCAGGTCCGGCATGGCCGACAGCCACAGGCACAGGATCGCGGTGAGGACGAACAGGCCCATCACCACGCGGTTCACGGTCTCGCGAATGAAGAGCTGGGTGATGCGATGCGTGTATCGGTTCGCGGCCAGCTCGACGATGATCGCGGCGACGGTGATCACGATCGCCAGCACGCCGGCCACCACCTCGGCGGCGTTGGCCATGGTGTCGGCGGCCGAGCCGTGCTCGAGCCCCTGCAACCAGCCGAGCAGCTGGAAGCGGGTCGTGCGCGGGGTCTCCATCCAGCTGGCCAGCCCGAACAGCACCAGCGCCAGGGCCAGCAGCAACAGGAAGGGGATGAGGTTCCCCAGCAGGCGGCGGACGGTCGGCGCAGTCGGCGTCTTCATGGGCTCCGGCGCTGTCGACCGCGGGGGACGAGGCACATACCCTCGCGGCCGCGCCCACTCTAGCCGAACTGAAGGAGCCCGAGATGCCCGCCGGCCTGCTGCCCCTCGACCCGGACGCGCTGCTGTCCACCACGCGGGCGGTCCGCAAGCGCCTCGACCTCGAGCGGCCGCTCGCGCTGGGGCTCGTGCGGGAGTGCCTCGAGCTGGCGCTCCAGGCGCCGACCGGCTCGAACGCCCAGGGCTGGCACTTCGTGGTGGTGACGGACGCCGCGAAGCGGC
The DNA here is from genome assembly GCA_041605395.1 of Myxococcota bacterium. Taxonomy (GTDB): domain Bacteria; phylum Myxococcota_A; class UBA9160; order UBA9160; family UBA6930; genus JBFIYM01. The sequence goes on from JBFIYM010000070.1 coordinate 13,032, forward strand.
GCGGCCTCGCCGAGCTGTATCGCAAGGCCTGGACCGTCTACGAGACCATGCCCTTCGCCGCGCACCACGTGCATGCGAACGATCCGTCCATGACGGCCGTCCAGGAGCGGGTGGTCGCCTCGGCCGAGTACCTGGCCCAGAACCTGGAGCGGGTTCCGGTCCACGTGATCCCCTGCCTGGCGGGACGCGTCGAGGCGGTGCCGGCGCCGATGGCGGTACTCGCGCAGGCCAGTGCCTACGGCTCGATCCTGCCGGCGACCTGGAGCTTCATGCTCGCGGCGCGCGCGCGAGGCCTCGGGACCAGCTGGACCACGCTCCACCTCTGGCACGAGGAGGAGGCGGCCGAGCTGCTGGGCATCCCGTACGCCGAGATCACGCAGTGCGCGCTGATTCCCGTCGCGCATCTCCGCGGGGGCACCGACTTCAAGCGGGCGCCACGCAAGTCGCTCGACGGAGTGCTCCACCTGAACGGCTGGTAGGCAGGAGCCGTGTACTCCACCGGGCGCCTCGCGCTGCTGCCGGGCCTGGCGCTGCTGATGCTGCTGCCGGTGACGCTCCCGGTGCCGGTGCTTCGCGAGCTCGTGGCCGACCGCTTCGGCGTCTCCGAGCTGCTCACCTCGCTGTTCATGTCCATCAACATGGTCGGCGCGGTGCTCGCAGCCCCGCTCGCCGGGGCCCTGGCGGATCGCTTCGGGCAGCGCCCGCGCTGGATCGCTGCAGCCCTCCTGGTGGACGCGCTCTGCTTCCTGGGACTGACCCGGGACGTTCCCTTCGCCGGGTTCCTCGCGATCCGCTTCGTCGAGGGCTGCGCCCACATTTTCGGCCTCTCGCTGCTGCTCGGCCTCGCCGCGGGGGCGCGGCCCGAGGCGCAGCGCGGGAAGGTGATGGGCGCAACCGGCTCGGGCCTGCTGCTGGGCGTGGCGCTCGGCGCGCCGCTCGGCGGCCAGCTCGGCGCCGAAGACCCGCTGGTGCCGCTCTACGTCGGCGCGGTGGTGGTGGCGCTCGCGGCCCCGCTCGCGCTGCTGTTGCGCGAGACCGAGGGCCGGGAGCGCAGCCGCCCCGGCCTGGCCGAGATCGCCGGGCTGATCCGGAGCCACCGTCTGGTCGCGATCCCGCTGCTCTTCGCATTCGCCGACCGCTTCACGGTGGGCTTCTTCACCTCGACCTTTCCGCTCTTCCTGCGCAACCTCCACGAGCTGCCGCCCCCGCGCATCGGGATCCTGATCGCCGTGTTCATGCTGCCCTTCGCGGCGCTCTCGTTCCCGTTCGGGATCCTCTCGCAGCGCAGCTCCCGCGCGCTGCTCCTGTGCGGCGGCAGCTTCGTCTACGGCTGCCTGGTCGCGAGCCTCGGCTGGTGGCCGACCGACGCGCTGCTGGGCGTGATGATCGCGACCGGCACGGCGGCGGCGGTGATGTTCGTGCCCTCGCTGCTGTTCACGGCCGAGGCCACGCCGGAATCCGTCCGTACCACGTCGATGGGCGCCTTCAACGCCGCCGGCAGCCTGGGCTTCATCGTGGGCCCGGTGACGGGCGGCCTGGTGAGCCAGACCGTCGCGGCGAGCCACGGCTGGGCCTCCGGCTACACCGCAGCCTTCGTGGTGGCGGGCGGCTTCGAGATCCTGCTCGCGCTCGGGACGTTCCACATCGTGCGCCGCTTCGAGCGCACCCGACGTCCTCCGGTCGCGTAGCTCGCCCCGCGTCCCGCGTGTACCTTCGATCGGGACCTCTCCGACGGAGCCTCACCCACCACGGCGAAACGAGAACCGGTCGCTCCCGAACTCCTTGCCCGACACTATCGCCAGCTGCGCAGCTCGCGCGGAACCGTGCTGTTGGGCGAGCCGGTGACCCGCGACGCGCCGCCGGCCCTCGACCCGAGCTGGTTCGTGACGGGCTGCCCGCTGGACCCGGACGCGGCGGTGGAGGCGATCCGCAGCCGACACGGCTTCGCGTCGCGCGCCACCGCGCTCCGGGCGCTCCGGAAGGCGCGCGACCTCCTGTCCGCAGCGAACGACCCCACCGCCGAGGGGCTCGTGGACCTGCCCTAGGCCGGGCCCTCAGGCGGCGCGCAGCTCGACCGGGAGCCGCAGCGGCACCCGGAACAGTGACGGCCCCCACGCGATCGGCGCCGCCTCGCGGGCGAGCTCCTTGCTGCGGGCGGCGAGGCCACCGAGGGCCTCCTGCGCCTCCATGCGCGCGAGGTGGGCGCCCAGGCAGAGATGCGTCCCGCCCCCGAAGCCGAGGTGCTCGTTGGCGCTGCGTTCGACGTCGAGGCGGTCCGGGTCGACGAAGCGCGCCGGGTCGCGGTTCGCGGACCAGATCGAGAGCCAGAGCGTCGTGTTCCGGGCGACGCTGCGACCGTCGAACTCCGCGTCCGCGTGCAGCACGCGCGTCGTCATGCCGACCGGGCTCTCGAAGCGCAGGCACTCCTCGACGGCGCTCGCGGCGAGCCCCGGCCGGGCGCGCAGCTTCGCGAGCTCGTCGGGGTGGTCGATCAGGTTCTTCGCGCCGAGCGCGATCAGGCCCACCGTGGTCTCGAAGCCGGCCACGAGCAGCCCCATCGACTGCACCAGCAGCTCCTCGGCGGTGAGGCGGTCGCCTTCCTCCTCGGCGCGGATCAGCACCGAGAGCAGGTCGTCGCCCAGGCGACCGCGACGCTCCGCGATGAGCGCCTCGAAGTAGCTCGCGAGCTCGCTCGCCGAGGCCTCGACGCGCGCCCGCTCCTCGCCCGCGAGGAAGACGCCGCGCAACAGGTGCGTCGAGACGGCGGTCCACTCCGTGAAGCGCGCCCGGTCGGCGCTCGGGACGCCCAGCATCTCGCAGATCAGCTGCGAAGGCAGGGGATGGGCAAGGCCCGCGACGAGATCGAACCGGCCCGCGTCGAGGGCCGGCTCGAGCAGCTCCGCCACGATCTCGCGCACGCGCGGCCGCCAGCCCTCGACGGCGCGCGGCGTGAAGGCCTTCGAGACGAGCTTGCGCAGCCGCGTGTGGTTCGGCGGGTCCTGCTGGAGCATGAACTGGCCGCCGGTCTCGCCCGCGCCCCCCATGGCCATGCCGGTGGCGGTGCCGTCGGTGCGCCGCACGCCGCAGGGCAGCTCCTTCAGCACCCGCACGCAATCGGCGTAGCGGAACAGGCGCCAGAGGCCGGCGGGCGTCTCGTTCACCGGATGCTCGCGACGCAACCGCGCGAGGTGCGGGAAGGGGTCGTCGATCAGGCCCGGGTCGGGCGCCGTCGGGTCGTAGCCGTGCCAGGAGGGCTCGGTGTCCGGGGCGCGAGCGGCTGCGGTCATTCGGGGTGGGGCTCCTGGCGCGCGGTGCGAGGGTAGCGCCGGGCGGGGCGGACGTCGCCCGGCCTTTGGTACCCTCGTCTTCTTCCTGGAGGCATCTTCGTGCATACCCCGCTCTGCGATCAGCTCGGCATCGAGTTCCCGATCTTCGCCTTCACCCACTGCCGGGACGTCGTCGCCGCGGTCTCGAATGCCGGGGGCTTCGGCGTGCTGGGCGCCGTGGGCTTCAGCCCCGAGCAGCTCGAGCTCGAGTGCAAGTGGATCGACGAGCACGTCGGCGACAAGCCCTATGGCGTCGACCTCGTGATCCCGCAGAAGTACGAGGGCATGGGCGAGCTCGACCCGGCCAAGCTCGAGGCGCAGCTCGCGGAGATGATCCCGCACCGGCATCGCGAGTTCGCCGCGAAGCTCCTCGCCGACCACGGGGTGCCCGAGCTGCCGCCGGACCAGAAGCAGCGCAGCCTGCTGGGCTGGACGGCCGCCACCGCGACGCCGCAGCTCGACGTCGCGCTCGGGCACGAGAAGGTGAGGCTGATCGCGAACGCGCTCGGGACGCCGCCGAAGGACGTGATCGACCGCGTGCACGAATCGGGCCGGCTGGTGGCGGCTCTCTGTGGGCGTGTCCACCAGGCGGTGCGCCACAAGGAGTCGGGCGTCGACATCGTGATCGCGCAGGGCACCGAGGGGGGCGGGCACACCGGTGACATCGGCAGCATGGTGCTCTGGCCCCAGATCATCGAGGCGGTCGCGCCGACGCCGGTGCTCGCAGCCGGGGGCATCGCGCGTGGCAGCCAGATCGCCGCGGCGCTCGCGCTCGGCGCCCAGGGTGTCTGGACCGGCTCGCTGTGGCTCGCCGTCGAAGAGGCCGAGGCCGAGCCCGCCCAGCTCGACTCCTACCTCCGTGCCACCAGCGAGGACACGGTGCGCTCGCGCTCCTGGACCGGGAAGCCCTGCCGCATGCTGAAGAACGACTGGACCGAGGCCTGGGAGGCCGAAGGCGCGCCCGAGCCGCTCGGCATGCCGCTCCAGGGCATGGTCACCATGGAGGCCGTGGCGCGCACCAGCCGCTACGCCGGCTCGGGCCAGGCGCAGCAGGTGGCCTTCAACCCGATCGGTCAGGTGGTCGGCATGATGAAGGACGTGCGTTCCTGCCGCGAGGTGATCCTCGAGCTGGCGCAGGAGTACGTCGACTCGGTGGAGCGGCTCACCACGCTCGCCCCGGAGTAGGATGGCCGACTCGGACCGCGCGCCGGTGATCGTCGGCGCGGCACAGCTCTCGCAGCGGGCGGAGGACCCCTGCGAAGCGCGCGAGCCGCTGCTCCTGATGGAGGAAGCGCTCCGTGCCGCAGCCGAGGACGCGGGCGCCCCGCGCCTGCTCGCCGAGGCCGACTCGATCCGTGTGACGCAGGGCCTCTGGGAGTATCCGGACCCGTCGCGTTGGCTCGCGGAGCGCTTCGGGGCCGCTCGTGCCGAGAGCGTGCTCGGCATGATCAGCGGCACCACGGTCCAGTCGATGCTCTCGGACGCGGCGGCGGCGATCGCGGGCGGCGAGCGCGACGTGGTGCTCCTGGTCGGGGCGGAGGCGGAGCACAGCAAGCGGCGCGCCAAGCGGGCCGGCGCCGTGCCGAAGCGGACGACGCTGCCGCACGCCAAGCCGGACCGCACATTCGGGGTTCCGGTGCAGTGGCGCGACAACCCCGACATCGCGGCGGGCCTGCGCACGCCGGCCCAGGCCTTCGCGCTGTTCGAGGTGGCGCTGCGCCATCGGCGGGGCGAGGACGTCGCGGCCCACCGCGCGCGCATCGGCGCACTCTGGGCGCGGCTCGCCGAGTCCGCTGCGCGCAATCCCAACGCCTGGGTGCGGCGCGCTCCCGACGCCGAGGAGATCGCGACGCCTTCCCCCGAGAACCGTTGGGTCGCGTACCCCTACACCAAGCTGCTGGTCGCCAACATGGTCGTCGACCAGGCGGCGGCGCTGATCCTGTGCTCCGCCGAGGCGGCGCGCCGCGCCGGCGTCCCGGAGCAGCGCTTCGTCTACCCGCTGGCCGCGACCGAGGCCGTCGTCGCGCGCCACCTCTCGGAGCGCATCGGCTTCGACCAGGAGCCGCCGATGGGGATCGCGGGGCCCCGCGCGCTCGAGCTCGCGGAGGTCGAGGCCGGCTCGCTCGACTTCGTCGACCTCTACAGCTGCTTCCCGGCCGCCGTCCAGCTCGGCGCCGAGTCGCTCGGTCTCTCCGAGGACCGCCCGCTCAGCGTGACCGGTGGCCTCACCTTCGCGGGTGGGCCCTTCAACAGCTACGTGATGCACGCGATCGCCACGCTCGTCGGGCGGCTCCGCGAGGAGCCCGGCGCCACCGGCCTCATCTCCTCGGTCGGCGGCTTCTTCTCGAAGCACGCCTTCGGCATCTACGCGAGCCGCCCGCCGGAGCAGCCCTTCCGACACGAAGACCTGGCCGACGCGGTGCGCGCGCTCCCGGCCCGGAGCGTGGCGCCCGACCACGTCGGGCCCGCATGCATCGAGAGCTACACGGTGGCGCACGACCCCGGCACGGCGGCGCGCGCGATCGTGGCGCTTCGCACGGACGCCGACGAGCGCAGCTGGGCCACGAGCGAGGACCCCGAGCTCGTGGAATGGCTCGAGTCCGAGGATGCCTGCGGCGAGCGCGTCCGGGTCCGGGAGGACCGCGGCCTGCGCCGCGCCCCCCGCTGACGCCGCGCGGCTCGTCCGACCCTCACAGCGCGCCGAGCTTGCGCAGGCCCTCCAGGTTGATCTCCGCCTCGGGGAGGCCCTGCGACTGGCGGACCACGAGCTCGGCGTAGCGGGCCGGCGTCATCCCGTCGTTCGCCTCGGGCACGCGCGCAAGGGCGTCCCGGGCCTGCTCGAGCGCGCCGTCCAGGGCGAGCGCGTTCGCGAGGGCGAGGTGGGTGAACACGAACCCCGGCAGCGTCTCGACGCCCTGCCGGCAGGCCTCGATCGTGTCGCCGACGCGGCCGAGGCGGAGCTGGGTGCTCGAATGGAAGAACGGCCAGAAGCCGGACAGGGGATGTTCGGGGTTGGTCTCGCGAATGCGCGTGAGCAGGGCGTCCGCGTCTCGCACCGAGGCCTCGTCGGCTCCCGCCCACCCGATCACGAAGCCGAGGTGACCGCGGGCGATGACGTCGGTGGGCGCGATGCCGACGGCCCGGCGCAGCGAGCGCTCGGCCCGCTCGAGCTCGCCCAGGTGCCCGAAGGTGAGCCCGCAGTTCTCGAGGCAGATCGGGTGGTCGGGCTGGAGCTCGAGGGCGCGCTCCGCGGCGTCGCGAGCCGACTGCGCGTTCCGCTCGGGCGGCCCGCCCCAACCGTTGAGCTCGAGCTGGATGGACATGAGCGCCAGGGTCGCGTGCGCCACGCCGTAGTTCGGCTGCAGCTCGATCGCGCGGCTGGCGAGGGCGCGGGCCTCGAGCAGCGCCTCCTGCGTATAGTCGCCCAGGAACCAGCTACGCGCCTTGTGGACCAGGCCGCGGGCGTCGAGGGCATCGGCCGGAACGTCGCGGGTCTTCTGGACCTCCGCCCGGACGAACTCCCCCTCGAAGACGCCGACGATCGCTTCGGCGATCGACTCGGGCGTGTCCCGGAGCTCGCCGACGGGAAGATCCCAGTCTCGCGTCCACAGCTGGGAGCCCGTCTGGGCGTCGTTGATCTCGACCACCACCTTCATGCGATCCCGCCGTCGGCGCAGACTGCCCGCGAGGACGTAGTCGACCGCCAGCTCGTACCCGATCACCCGCGGGTCGACGCCCCGTCCCCGATAGCCGGAGGTCGCCAGGCGCGAGGCCACCCGCAGCCCGTGCGGGCGGGACAGCGCCTGGATGATCTCGGTGGCGAGAATGTCGCCGTACGCGATCCCGCTCGCGTCGGGGGTGAAGACCTCGAACGGAAGCACCGCGATCGACGCGCGCCGCGGCCGCCCGCCCGCGGGCGCCTTCCTCGACTCACGCGGCGCGCCAGCCGGCGGGTGCACGTCGGGGGGGCGCTGCTGCGCCGGAACGCCCAGGCGGTAGACGCGAACGGGGTAGGGGATGTTCTTGAGCCCCTGCTCGCCGAGGTCCTCGTAGCCGAGCGGCAGCTTGTGTCGCACCTGCTCGTGCACGGCCGACGAGAGCGTGACACCGCCCGGCTCGGCCAGGGCCTGGATGCGCGCGGCGATGTTCACGGCGTCCCCGTAGAGGCGTCCCTCTTCGACGCGGAACTCGCCCGCGTGGACCGCGATGCGAAGCTCCATGCGTCGGTCCGCATCCAGGCCGGCGTTTCGCGAAGACGCACTCCGCTGAATCTCGAGCGCCGCCTCGAGTGCGCCGGTCGCCGTCGGAAACTCGGCCAGCAGGCTGTCGCCGACCGCGTCCACGAGGCGGCCCTCGTGCGCCGCGACCAGGCGCTCGATCTCCCGCAGCGAGGCCTTGCGAGCGCCGACGGTGTCGGCCTCGTCCTGGGCCATCAGTCGGCTGTAGCCGACCACGTCGCAGTACAGGACCGCGGCCAGCCGGCGCTCGGCGGCAGGGGACACGGAAGGATCCTACCTCGTGGGCTCGGGGGGACGCGAGCTGGGCTGCCGACGGCAGTCGGCGGAGCCCGCAGGAGCCGGCTTCCAGCGTGACCTTGCTAGCGTGCCCGGATGGACGCCGAGACGCGCTTCCCGCCCAGCATGGGTCCGGTGGACGGCATGTTCTGGCGTCTGGAGCATGAACGCACGCTCCGCTCGACGACGTTGGCCGTGGCGATCCTCGACGCCGCCCCCGACCGCGCCGCGCTGCGCGCCGCACTGCATCGGGTGTGTCGACGGATCCCGCGGCTGCGCCAGCGGGTGGTCGAGCTGCCCGCCGGCCTGTCGACGCCCCGCTGGCGCCCCGATCCGGACTTCGAGCTCGACTACCACCTCCGCTGGATCTCGGCACCGCGGGATGCGGGCGAGCAGGGCCTGTTGGACCTCGCCGCTTCGATGACGATGCAGGCCTTCGACCGGACGCGTCCGCTCTGGGAGTTCGTCGTGGTCGAGGAGCTCGCGGATGGCCGCGCCGCGCTCCTCCAGAAGCTCCACCACTCGGTCGGCGACGGGGCCGCCGGGGTCGCGCTGATGGAGGCGCTCTACGACGTCGAGCGCGACCCGCCCCCGGTCGAGGAGGACGACCGGCTCATCGAGGCGGACGCCGCGCACGACGCGCCTGTCGAGGACGAAGGCGCACTCACGTTGGCCGCCGAGGCGCTGGCCGGCGAGCTCGCAGCACTCCCGCGCGCCGCCGGCCGAAGCCTGGCCCGCGGGCTCGCGGCGCTCGGCAGCCCGTTCGAGAGCGCGCGCCGCGCCGCCGAGGAGCTACGAGCCGTCGCAGGCATCATGCGC
>JBFIYM010000071.1:0-21424 GCA_041605395.1 Myxococcota bacterium
CTGGAGCAGGTTCAGGATGATGTTCTCGACGTCCTCGCCGACGTAGCCCGCTTCGGTGAGCGTGGTCGCGTCCGCGATCGTGAACGGCACGTCGAGGATCTTGGCGAGCGTCTGGGCCAGCAGCGTCTTGCCCGAGCCCGTGGGGCCGAGCAGCAGGATGTTCGACTTCTGGAGCTCGACGTCGCCGACGAACGACTGGTGCTCGATGCGGCGGTAGTGGTTGTGCACTGCGACCGCCAGGATCTTCTTCGCGCGCTCCTGCCCGACCACGTAGTCGTCGAGCACCGCCTTGATCTCGGGCGGCTTCGGGACGCGCGAGGCCTCGCGCCGCGGCTCCTCCTGGCCGTACTCCTCCGCGATGATGTCGTTGCACAGCTCGATGCACTCGTCGCAGATGTAGACCGTGGGGCCGGCGATGAGCTTCCGCACCTCCCGCTGGCTCTTTCCGCAGAAAGAGCAGGAGAGGTTGGCGTTGTCGTCTCGCTTCTTCAACGCGATGCGCCTCCCGCACGCAGCCGCCCCGCCCCCCGCGCACCTGCCGGCGCCGGGCGGTGAGCCACCACCTGATCCACCACCCCGTACTCGCGGGCCTCCTCGCCCGAAAGATAGTAGTCACGCTCGCTGTCCTGAGCGATCTGGTCCACCGGCTTGCCCGTGTGGTGCGCCAGCAGCTCGTTCAGCCGATCGCGCAGCTTCAGGATCTCGCGCGCCTGGATGTCGATGTCCGCCGCCTGGCCCCGCGCACCGCCCCAGGGCTGGTGCAGCATCACACGCGAGTTCGGCAGCGCGCTGCGCTTGCCGGGGGCCCCGGCCGCCAGCAGCACGGCGCCCATGGAGGCGGCCTGCCCCACGCAGAAGGTCGAGACGTCGGGCCGGACGTACTGCATCGTGTCGTAGATCGCGAGCCCGGCCGTGACCGAGCCGCCCGGCGAGTTCACGTAGAGGTGGATGTCTGACTCGGGATCGTCCGCCTCGAGGAACAGCATCTGGGCGATGATCACGTTGGCGATCTCGTCGTGGATCTCGCCGCCGATGAAGACGATCCGGTCCCGCAGCAACCGCGAGTAGATGTCGTACGCGCGCTCGCCGCGGTGATCCTGCTCGACGACGATGGGGATGAGCGGCATGGCGTGGGCGTGGAGCCTCCTGCTGGCGGTCCTGTTGGCGGTCCTGTTGGCGGCGATCCTCTAGCGGCCACGGCGGCAGCCTCTCGTGGCAACCCGAGGGTATTCTAACGGCGCAAGAGGCGTCGCGTGTTCCCCCATCATCGCGCGAACGCCCGCCGCTTCGTCACTCGCGTCTCCCGCGCCTCACCCGCACGCGGGAAACAGCCTCAAGTACCCGAAGTCGCTTCGACTTTAGCTTTGGAGGTAAGGAATTCAAGCGCCTTCTCGTCCCGCATCCGGGCGCGAAGGCCGTCCAGGAGACCGCGCTCGGCGTAGAGCTCCTTCAGGCGCTTGGGGGCCATGCCCTGATCCCGGGCCATCTGCTCCACCCGCGCCGAGAGCTCCAACTCGCTCACGGCGAGCTCCTGCCGCTCGGCCACGGCCTCGAGCAGCAACGACTCGCGCACGTCGCGCTCCGCGTCCGCGCGCCACGCCTCGCGCCACTCGTCGAGGCGCGCGTGCAGCTCGTCGTGCGGCAGCACGGACTCGAGCTGCTGGTGCGCGCTCGAGAGGCGCTGCGAGAGCCGGCGATCGACCAGCCCCCCGGGCACCTCGAAGGGCGCGCGCTCGATCAGCGCGTCGACCAGGGAGCGATGGAGGGCCTCGTCCGCGTCGTGCTCGCGCCGCTTCTCCATCGCCTCGCGGATCCTGGCGCGGAGCTGCTCGAGGGTCTCGATGCCCTCCTCCCCGATCGATGCGGCGAAGGCGTCGTCGAGCGCGGGAACGGCCCGGCGCTTCAGCCCCTTCACCGTGGTGGCGAAGACGGCTGCCTTGCCGCGCAGCTCCTCGGCCGGGTAGTCCTCCGGGAAGGTCACGCGGACCTCCCGCGACTCCCCGCGGCGGGCGCCCTCGAGCCCCTCCTCGAAGCCGGGGACCAGGCGACCGCTGCCGAGCTCGACCTGGGCGCCCTCTGCGCTCCCGCCCTCGAAGGGCTCGCCGTCGATCGTGCCCGCGTAGTCGAGCGTCACGATCGAGCCGGGCGCCGCGGCGGCGTCCTCGGGCTCGTCCTCGAGCGGGGCGCGGCGCTGCCGGAGCGACTCGAGCTCGGCCTCCACCTCGTCGTCCGTGACCGCGACCGCCGGGCGCGTGGCGGGGAGCCCCTCCAGGTCGGGGAGCGTCAGCTCGGGCTTCACCTCGACCTGCGCCGTGTAGCGGAAGGCCTGGCCCTCCTGGGGCGGTTCGGCCTCGATCTGCGGCTCGATCACGGGGACGATGCCCTCGCGCTCGACCGCCGCCACGAAGGTCTGGCTCACGAGCAGCCGCTCCACTTCCTCCTGGATCGACGCACCGTACGCCCGCTCGAGTACGGCGCGCGGCGCCTTGCCGGGCCGGAAGCCCTTGAGCCGCACGCTGCGCCCGAGCGCCTTGTAGGCCTTGTCGAAGGCCTCGGCGACGCTCTTCTGCTCGACCTCGACCGCGAGGCTCCGCGCCACCGGGCTGGTCTCGGTCGCGGTCACGGAGAAGGCGGGGATCTTGGGCTCGGGCACGGACATCGATTCCCTCGAAACGGTGCCGGGGACAGGACTCGAACCTGCACGTCCTCGCGGACGGTGGCTCCTAAGGCCACTGCGTCTGCCAGTTCCGCCACCCCGGCGAATGAACGGCAGATGCTAGCAAGCGCCCCGGGGCAGACTTCCGGGCGAGCACCCCGGAGCAGACCGCCTGGCACGCGCCCCGGGGTAGACTGCTCGCCGTGAAAGCCGGGGTCCTCCAGTTCTTCTCCTGGCCGGACCGCAGCCGTCCGCTCGAGCAGGTCTACGCGCGGGCGCTCGAGCGCATCGAGGCCATGGAGGCCGGCGGCTACGACGCGGTCTGGCTCGCCGAGCACCACTTCACGGGCTACAGCGTCTGCCCCTCCGTCCACCTGATGGGCGGCTACGTGGCTGCGCGGACCCGGCGGCTCCGCATCGACACGGCCGTGACCCTCGCCGCGCTCGCCCATCCGCTGCGGATCGCCGAGGAGGTGGCGCTCCTCGACGTGCTCTCCGGCGGGCGCGTGAACTGGGGCGCCGGGCGGGGCTTCGAGGCGCGCGAGTTCGACGCCTTCGCCGTGCCGATGGCGGAGAGCAGCGACCGCTTCCGCGAGGCGGTGGAGGTCGTGCTGGGCGCGTGGAGCCAGGAGAAGCTCAGCTTCGAGGGCCGCTTCCACCGCTTCGCCGACGTCGAAGTGCTGCCGAAGCCGGCGCAGCGCCCGCACCCGCCGACCTGGGTCGCGGCGACCTCGGAGCCGGCGATCCGTTGGGCGGCCTCTCGAGGCCTCTCGATCCTGATGGACCCGCACTCGCCCCACGCCGAGATCGCCAGGAAGCGCGAGCTCTACCGCGTGGCGCTCGAGGCGGCGGGGCACGCGTTCGGCGACCGCGAGCTGCCGATGGCACGCCTCGTCGCCATCGCCGAGAGCGCCGGGGAAGCGGAAGAGATCGCGCGACGCGGCGCGCGCTGGACGCTCGGCGCGTACATCAAGGGCCAGCAGCTCGCGCAGTTCGCGCCGGGCGCGCCCGAACGCGACCCGGTCGATCACTACGTCTCCGAGGTCGTGATCCACGGCACGCCCGAGGCGGTTCGCGACCAGCTCGAGAAGCTGCGCTCGGAGATGTTCCTCTCCTACCTGCTGATCGCGCCGCTCTCGGAGGGGAGCTTCCGGCTCTTCACGGACCGGGTGCTGCCGCACCTCTCGGCGTGAGCGACGGGCCCCGGAGCGATCGCATCGACTTCTTCGCGGCCTGCAGCCTGGGCCTCGAGCCGGCGCTCGCCGAGGAGCTGCGCGGGCTCGAGGCGCTCGGCGGCGGACCCGCCTTCGACGTCGAGGAGCGCCGGGGCGGCGTGGCGTTCCGGGGCGACCGCCGACTGGGCTACGCCGCCAACCTGTGGCTGCGCTCGGCGGTGCGGGTGCAGGAAGAGGTGTGGCACGGAACGGCCACGACCCCGGACGCGCTCTACGCCCAGGTGCGGGAGCTCGACTGGGAACGCTGGCTGCGCCCGGCCCAGACCCTCGCGGTGGCGGCGAGCGTGCGGGACAGCCAGCTCGGCGATCCCCGCTTCTGTGCCCTGCGGGTGAAGGACGCCATCGTCGATGCCCAGCGCGATCGCGCCGGGAAGCGGTCCGACGTCGACCCCCGGAAGCCCGACGTCCCGCTGAAGCTGGTCGTCCAGCGTGATCGGGCGAGGCTCTACCGCGACTGGTCCGGAGCGAGCCTGCACAAGCGCGGCTGGCGCCCCATCCAGGTGAAGGCGCCCCTCAACGAGGCGACGGCCGCCGGGCTCGTGCTGCTCAGCGACTGGGATCGGAAGTCACCGATCGTGGACCCGATGTGCGGGTCGGGCACCTTCGTGATCGAGGCCGCCCAGATCGCGGCACGCCGCGCGCCCGGACTCGGACGCCGCTTCGCGTTCGAAGCATGGATCGACCTCGACCGCCCACTCTGGGAGGAGGTCCGCGACGTCGCCCGGGGCGCCGCGCTCCCGAGCGTCGGCTTCCCGTTGGCCGGGGCCGACCGCCACCCCGGCGCCATCCAGCTGGCGAAGCGCGGCGCCGCCGAGGCCGGGGTGGGCCATCTCGTACAGTTCACCCACGCATCGGCCCGCGAGTGGACTCCCCCGGTGCCGCCGGCCGCCGTCTTCGTGAATCCCCCCTTTGGGGAACGGCTCGAAGGCGGCGACGCCGAGGGGCTGGTCGACTCCTGGCGCGCGCTCGGAAACTTCCTGCACGGGCGCTGCGGCGGGGCGACCGCCTGGGTGCTGTGCGGCAACAAGGCGCTGACCCCCCACCTGGGGCTCCGGACCAGCCGCCGCATTCCGGTGCGCAACGGCGCGATCGAGTGTCGCTGGCTGCGCTACGAGGTGCGGGCGAAGACGGCCGGCGGCTAGGGCGCCTCGGGCAGCGCGTAGGCGATGACGCTGCCGCCGAGTGGCGACCCGATCCCGATGTGGCCCCCGGCGGCGACGATCACGAGCTGCGGGCCGCCCGGCCGGAGGCGCACGCTGATCGGCCCCGCGTGCAGGCCCGCCGGCAGCGGGAACGTCGCCAGACGCTTCCCCGTCGCCGTGTCGTGAACGCGCATCACCGGCACCCGCGTGCCGCCGTGGAAGACGAGGCCTCCCGCCGTCGCGAGCGCCGGGCCGTAGGCGTTCCAGCCGGGGTCGTCGTCGCCGCTGCTGGTGGACGCGGTCCAGGCGATCGCGCCGCGGTCGAGATCGACGGCGACGAGCTTGCCCCAGGGCGGGCGGTTGCACGGGACGCCGTCGTGCTTCAGCACGGTGCGGCCGTCGAGCGGCGAGGTCTGGTAGCGGAGCCCGGTGCCGCGCCCGGTGAGGAGGAACCAGAGGTTCCGGAGACCGAGGCCGCGGAGCGGCTGCGCCCGCCCCTCGCCGAGGTTCTCGTCGCTCACCTTGCGGATCTTCACCACGTGCACGAGGTCGTTCACGGGAACGACCAGCAGCCGGCGCTCGGGATCGAAGCTGGCGCCGGACCAGTTCGCGCCCCCACCGGTGAAGGGGTAGACCACGGAGCCCCGCAGGCTCGGCGGCGTGAAGAGGCCATCGTTGCGGAGCTTCGCGAGCTGCTCGGCGCAGGCGTCCCGGTGCTCGGGCGTCGGCGCGTGGAGATCGGCCTCGCTCAGGCGCTGCGGCACGAGCGGCGGCGGCTTCAGCGGGATCGGCTGCGTCGGCCAGGCGCGCTCGCCCGGCACGTCGCTCGCCGGCGCCGGCCGCTCTTCGACCGGGAAGAGCGGCGCGCCCGTCTCGCGCTCGAGCACGAACACGAAGCCGTGCTTCGTGGCCTGGGCCACGGCGTCGACCGCGCGGCCGTCACGGCGGACCGTGAGCAGCACGGGCGGCGCCGCGAGGTCGTAGTCCCACAGGTCGTGGTGGACCGTCTGGAAGTGCCAGCGGCGCTTCCCGGTCGCAGCCTCCAGCGCGACCACCGAATCGGAGTAGAGGTTGGCCCCGAGGCGGTCGCCGCCGTAGAAGTCGTCGGTCGCCGTGCTGACGGGCAGGAAGACGAGCCCGCGCTCGAGGTCCGCGGTGATCGTCGACCACACGTTCGCGGCGCCCGCCAGCGCCGTGCCGTTCTCCCAGGTCTCGTGCCCGGGCTCGCCGGGATGCGGGATGGTGTGGAAGGTCCAGCGCAGCGCGCCCGTGCGCGCGTCGAAGCCGCGCACGTCACCGGGCGGCGCGTTCGGGCGCAGCAGGTCCGCGATGGCCGAGCCCACCACCACCAGGTCGCCCACCACGGTGGGGGGCGACGTCACGTTGTACTCGATCGGGTCCGCGACCGGCGCGATCCCTTCGAGCAGGTCGACCGCGCCGTCCGCCCCGAAGTCGGCGCACGGCTTCCCGGTCGCGGCGTCGAGCGCGATCAGCCGCGCGTCGAGCGTGCCGAGGAACAGGCGCTCGGCGCAGACCGCGGGCGCCGTGGCGTCCTTCCAGTACGCGACCCCGCGGTTGATCCACATGTTCGCGTAGGCGTGGCCGCGCTCGAGCGCGGGGTCGAACGCCCAGCGCTCCCGTCCGGTCTCGACATCGAGCGCGATGACGCGATTCAGCGGTGTGGTCAGGAACAGCCGCCCGCCGACGACGATCGGCGTGCCCTCGAAGGCGCTGCCGCGGTTCACGTTCAGTGGGAACGAGCCCTCGAAGAAGTCCGGGTGCTCGTAGCGCCACACCTCGCGGAGCTGCGCCACGTTCGAGGCGTCGATGTCGGCGAGCGGGCTGTAGCGCCCGCCGCCGGGGGCGCCTTCGGTGAAGCGCCAATCGGCGATCTCGCCGGCGTGGAGGGCGGCCGGGAGCCAGGCGACGAGCAGCCAGACGGTCGCGTGCAGCGCGCGGGTCATGGGTCGGTCTCGTGGGGTGGGCGCACGCGGGATCGTCGGGTGGTGAGCGCGGAAGGGATCGAACCTTCGACCTAGGGATTAAGAGTCCCTTGCTCTGCCAGCTGAGCTACGCGCCCGACCTGGGACTTCGCTCGCATGCGGCTCGCTGCGCGCTCCGCTTGCGGTCTCCGTCTCAGGGAGCGGAACGTAACCGGCTCCCGCTGCGGCGTCACGTCTTGGGCGGACTTCCGAAGCCGCCGCCGCCCGGGGTCTCGATGCGGAGCCGGTCGCCGGCGGCGAGCGTGACGGTCGCGTGGCCGGGGAGCTCCTCGACGCGGCCGTCGGCGCGCAGGCACAGGTTCCGACCCAGGGCGCCGGGCGCCCCACCGTCGAGGCCGAACGGCGCGATCACACGGCGTTCGGAAAGGATCGAGGCGGTGACGGGTGCCGTGAACTCGAGCTCCCGGACGAGGCCGTCGCCGCCACGCCAACGGCCTGCCCCGCCCGAGCCCCGGCGCAGCTGGAAGCGGCGGACGCGGACCGGGACGCGAGCCTCCAGCACCTCGGGGTCGGTGATGCGCGTGTTCGTCATGTGCACGTGGACGCCGGACGCGCCTTCGAAGCCGGGGCCGGCGCCCGCGCCCCCGCCGATGGTCTCGTAGTAGCCGAAGCGCTCGTCGCCGAAGGCCAGGTTGTTCATGGTGCCCTGGCTCGCGGCCGCACGGCCCATCGCGGCGAGCAGCACGTCCACCACGCGCTGCGAGGTCTCGACGTTGCCACCCACGACGGCGGCCCCCCGCGGCGGATCGAGCAGCGAGCCCGGCGGCAGCACGATCTCGACCGGCGCCAGGCATCCGCCGTTCAGCGGGATGCGCTCCGCGACGAGGCAGCGGAGCGCGTAGATCACGGCGGATTCGACCACGGCCCGGGGCGCGTTCAGGTTGCCCGGCACCGCGGCGCCGGTGCCGGTGAAGTCGATGCGCATGCGCCCGTCCCCCACCGTGAGCCGCACGGCGACCTTCGTGCCGTCGTCGAGCCGGTCTTCGAACGCGTGCTCGCCGGTGCCGAGGCGTGCGATCTCCTGGGCGACCTTGCCCGCGGCCGCGTCCTGGAGCTCGGCCATGCTGCGCTCGAGCAGGGCGGCGCCCTGCTCGGCCACCCACGCCTCGAGCAGCGCCACGCCGGCGCGGTTCGCCGCCACCATGGCCTCGAGGTCGGCCACGTTGTCGTCCGGGTTCCGGGCCGGAAAGCGAGCGCCCCCGAGCGCGGCGCGGACGCGCGCCTCGTCGAAGCGGCCGTCCCGCACCAACGGGAACGCCGAGAGCACGACGCCCTCCTCTTCCAGCGTCCGGGAGTCGGCCGGCATCGAGCCGGGCGTCTTGCCACCGAGGTCGGCGTGGTGGCCGCGGCTCGCGACGAAGAAGCGCAGGACGTCGTCCACGAAGACGGGCGTCACCACGGTCACGTCGGGGAGGTGGGAGCCGCCCTCGCTCGGGTCGTTGGTGACGATCGCGTCGCCGGCGCGGAGGTCCGGGATCTTCGCCTGGACGGCGCGCACGGTCGCGCCCATCGCGCCGAGGTGGACGGGGATGTGGGGCGCATTCGCGATGATGCCGCCCTCGCGGTCGAAGACGGCGCAGGAGTAGTCGAGGCGCTCCTTGATGTTGGTGGAGACGGCCGTGTTCCGCAGCACCGCGCCCATCTGCTCGGCGATCGACATGAAGCGGCTGCCCACGACCTCGAGGCGCACCGGGTCGCCCGCCACGAACTCGCCGGTGACGTGGCGCGGGCCGGCCTCGTCCGTCACGACCAGCAGGCCGCCCGCGCGACACGTGGCGCGGAAGCCGGGGTCGAGCACGATCGTGCCGGCGTCCTCCAGCAGCACGGCGGGGCCTTCCACCGCGTCGCCCGGGCCGAGGGCCTCGCGCGCGTAGAGCGGCGCCGGCGCGCGGCCGAGCTCCGGGAACCAGATCTCGGCCTCCCCCACGCGCGCCGCGCCGCGCCCTCCCTCGAGCTCGGCGAGCGGGCGGGGCCCGGCGGCCCGAGCCTCGAGGCAGCGCACGCGCGCCGTCACGATCTCGGCCGCGCGCCCGCTCCGCGCATAGCCGAAGCGCGTGTGGTGGACGGCCTCGAAGGCACGGGCGAAGTCGCCGTCCGCGGGCTCGGGCACGGCGAGCGCCGTCTCGGCGCCGAGGTAGCGCAGGTCCAGGCTGCGCTCGACCCGGATGCTCGCCGGATCGACCCCTTCCGCCGCGAGCGCCTCCCGCCCGCGCGCCGCCAACGCATCGAGGAGTGCCAGCGTGCGGGCGGGCGCGCGGCCCGCCGGGCCGAGCGGGATCCGGCCCGCGTCCTGCTGCCCATCCCAGCTCCGCTCCGCGAGGCCGATGCCGTAGGCGGAGAGCAGCCCGCCGAGCGGATGCAGCAGCACGGTGCCGATGCCGAGCTGGCGCGCCACGGCGCAGACGTGCTGGCCCGCCGCCCCGCCGAAGCCGACCAGCGCGAAGTCGCGGGGGTCCACGCCGCGGCGCACCGACACCTCCTGGATGGCCTGCGCCATGTGCGCGTTCGCGACCTCGACGAAGCCGGCGGCGATCGCATCGAGGCTGCGCGCGTGCCCGGCCGCCGCGAGCGCCGCCTGGACCTCCTCGAGCGCCTTCCCGACGCGCTCGCGCGCCAGTGCGAACGGAAAGCGCTCCGGGCGGATCCGACCCAGGAACAGGTTCACGTCCGTGAGCGCGAGCTCGCGCGCCTCGGGGCGGCCGTAGCAGAGCGGCCCGGGGCGCGCGCCGGCGCTCTCGGGCCCCACGGTCAGGCGGAAGCCGTCGAAGCGGCAGAGCGAGCCCCCGCCCGCGGCCACGGTGTGGATGCGGAGCATCGGGGCGCGCACGCGGACACCGCCGACGAGCGTCTCGAAGGCACGCTCGCTCTCGCCGTCCACCACGAGCGAGACGTCCGTCGAGGTGCCCCCCATGTCGAAGCCGATGGCCCGCGAGAGGCCCGCCTCGCCCGCCACGCGCGCGGCGCCCACCACGCCGCCCGCCGGCCCGGAGAGCAGCGCGGCGGGGCCGCGAAAGCGCGCGGCATCCGTGAGGCCGCCCGACGACTGCATGAACCGCAGCTGCGCCCCGGGGAGGGCGCGCGCCAGGTGCGCCACGTGGCGGTGCAGGAGCGGCGTCAGGTACGCGTCCGCGAGCGTGGTCTCGCCGCGGGCCAGCATGCCGAGCTCGCGCGCGACGTCGCTCGAGCACACCACCGTCTCGAAGCCCGCCTCCGTGGCCAGCGCCGCGACCTGCCGCTCCCAGGCGGGGTCCCGGTAGCTGTGGATGCCGAGGACGGCGACGGCCTCGAAGCCGTCGCGCCGCGCGGTGGCGAGGGCGGCCCGCGCGGCCTCCTCGTCGAAGGCCTCGAGCGCGGCACCCCGGACGTCGCTCCGGCCGGGCAGCTCGACGGCGCTCGCGTGGAGGGGGGCCGGCTTCTCGATCGCGAGCGCGAACAGGTCCGGGCGCTCTTGCGTTCCGATCGTGAGGAGATCGCCGAGCCCCGTCGCCGTGACCAGCAGGGTCCGCACCCCGCGCCGCTCGAGCAGCGCGTTGGTGGCCACGGTGGTGCCGAGCTTCACCCGACACGGCGGCAGCGCCGCCCCCTCGCGCCAGCCCGCGACCTCACGGAGGACGGCGTGGATGCCCTCGACCGGCGCCTCGTCCGAGGACAGCAGCTTCCGGGCGTGGAGCGCGCCGCCCGGATCGAGCGCGATGACGTCGGTGAAGGTCCCGCCCCGATCGATCCAGAAGAACCAGGGGGGACTTCGCTCGGCTTCGCCTCGCTGCGCGCGCGGCACGATGGGCTTTGCTCCACTTCCCGCTGGATGCGGCGCGCTTGCACTGCGGCCGGGAGGCCCTTGGGGGCCCATCCTTCAAGTGACTCGTGAAGGCTCTCGGGAACCGTAGAGGGCCTTGCGGAGGTCGAGCGCGAGTCGCCTCCCGTCCAGGCGCACGTGCCGCGGGTTGAAGCCCTTGGCGTGGACGGCGATGGCGATCTGGTCGGCGTCGAGGTCGCTCGGGGTGGCGAAGCCGAAGACGCCGGCCTCCGTGGTCTGGCCGCGCGCCAGCACGAGGGGCGCCTCGCCCGGGCGGTGGCCCTCGACGATCACCTCCGCGCCCACCACGGGCGGCTGCTCGCCCGTGGGCAGGGCGTCGTTCTCGCGCACGAAGACGCGGCCGCTGCGGCCGTCCGGCGCATGCTCCGCCTCGACCGCGACGTCGCGCAGCCAGATCATGGGCTCGGCCACCACCGCCTCGATGCCCGCGCGCGGCACGTGCCAGGTGGGGTTGGCCTTGAGCGCCACGTCCTGCGGCGCCATGCCGTGGTCGGCGGTCACCACGAAGAGCGTCTCCTCGAAGAGCCCGAGCCCGTCGAGGAGATCGAGCACGCGGCCGATGCGGCGGTCGGTCTCGTCGAGCGCGTCCTTGAGACCCGGGTGGTGCGGGCCGTAGTCGTGGCCGGCGCCGTCCGTCAGCACCAGCTCGTGGTAGACGAAGTCGGGCGGCGGCAGGTCCTCGCGCGTGAAGAGCTCGATCACCTGCGCGACGCCGCGCGTATCGAGCACCGACTCGTCGATCACGCCCTTGAAGCCGTCGGCCTTCCAGCGCGGGTTCTGGTCGACGGCCAGCTCGAGCGTGAGCGCCTTGAGGCGCGCCCGCTCGCCGAGGTTCCGGCCCTCGAGCACGGCGTGGCGCGCGGAGCGGCCGAAGGGCGCGTGGATGGCCGCCGTCATGCAGCCCGGCCGCACGCGGTGGAAGGCCTCGGCCAGGCTCTCGACGCCGCCGTTCGCGAAGCCCTCCGTGCGGACCTGCTGGCCCTGCGGCGAGACCGTCTCGCGCTTCTCGCGCAGGTAGTAGGTCGGGTTCACCACGTCGTGGTGGCCGCACCAGGTGCCCGTGCCGATCGTGGTGTGGCTCGGCCAGGTGATGGACGGGAAGTTGACGATCTGGCCCGAGGCCAGCACGGCCGCGCGCTCGCGCAGGCGGCGAAGCGCCGGGAGCGCCCCGGGATCGCTCGCGAGCCGGTCCTCGAGCTCGGTCTGGTGGAGGCCGTCCAGGAGGAAGACGTAGAGGCGCGACGGTCGCTTGCCGTCCGGGGCGAGAATCTCCTCGAGCACCCGGCCGTCCTGGCGCGCGAGGAGCACATCGGGGGCCACGCCCCGCTCGCTGGCCGTGCGGCCGCTCGCATCCGCGCCATCGATCTTCGGGAAGCCGAGCGCGGCGAGGCAGGTGGGGGCGACGTCCACGGAGCGCGCGGCGAGGTCGTGGCTGCCCACCCGCACCCCAGGCCCCGCAATCCAGAGCGGCGCGCGCGACTGCCGAACGTGGAGCGCGCCGTGGGTCCCCGGCTGGATCCCCTGGCACCAGTCGCGCGGCGAGACGGCGAGGTCGGGCGCGTTCGGCGAGTCGAAGAGCTGGGCCACGCGCTCGTAGGCGAACGGGTAGCTCTGCTCGCCGGGCGCGATGAAGCGGCGCGCGGCGTCCTCGGCGTCGAAGCCGGAGGCCCGGGCCGCCGCCTTCTCCTCGGCGAGCGTCCGGAGGGCGTGCTCGTCCTGGTCGGCGAGCGGGTTCTCGCCCACCACCTCGAGCACCTCGAAGTGGAGGCGCCCGTCGTCGTCCAGCAGCCGGCGGAAGCGCACCAGCCCGCGCGCCGACCACGCCTCGTAGGCGCCGGACTCGCCGTCCTCGCCGGCGCGCCAGGTGAGCACGAGATCCATCTGCGCGGCGACGTCGGCGTCCGCCAGCAGCGCGTGGATGGCCCGGTTGCCCGACTCGGCCTGCTCCGGGTCGAGGCCCTGGCCGGCGAGCCGCTCGGGGCCGTGGACGCGCATGGGCGCGAGCTTAGCGTCACGCGACGGGGCCGGACCGGCCGCGGCCGAGACGGCCGTGCCGGAGCCGGCGGAACGGGCGCCGCAGCAGCTCGCGTGTCGGCCCGTCGCCGAGCCCCAGGGCCAGCGGGAGGGTCACGCCCGCGTAGATCGTCCCGCCCACGACGAGCTCGAAGAGCGCCCCGAGGAAGCCGTGGTGGCCGCCCTGCACCGCCGCGACGTCGGCGATCAGCCAGCCGAGGAAGGCGCCCGGCAGCACGCAGACCGTGGTGCGGAGCAGCGTGCCGAGCAGCCCGAGCAGGCGCGGCGACCCGTGCAGCGCGCGCGCCACCACGACGGTGGCGAGCGCGTTCGCCCCGATCGCGAGCGCGCCCGCGAGCGCCAGCCCGTTCGTCCCGAAGCGCCGCCCCAGCCACCAGTAGAGCGGGAGCGCGACCACGACGAACGTGCTGCCGATCAGCATGGGGCGCCAGGTATCGGCGCGCGCATAGAACGGCCGCACCGCGAGTGTCTGGAGCACCCAGGCCGGGACGCCCAGGCAGAAGATCTGGAGCGCCGCGGCGACCGGCACGGCGTCGCCCGGTGCGAAGGCGCCCCGCACGTAGACGGCGCGCACCAGCGGATCGGCGAGTGCGGCGGTGCCGGCCGCGAGCAGGATCGCGAGCGCCAGCGTGCCCTGGAGCGTGCGCTGCACGAGATGGTCGAGCTCCTCGCGGCGTCCGTCGGCGACGAGCTTCGAGAGGGCGGGCAGTGCCGCGGTGGCGCTCGCCTGCCCGACCAGGCCGACCGGGAGCTGCATCAGGCGCCGCGCGAAGATGAGCGTGGCGATGGAGCCCGCCGCGAGCGCGCCGCCGAACCAGCGGTCGTACCACTCGTCCACCGTGACGAGCGAGACGCCCAGCATGAGGGGGAGCGCGGTCACGGCGTAGCGGCGGAAGTCGGGATCGAGGGGCGCCACGCGGAAGCCGATCCGGAAGCGCCCGCGCGCCTCCCAGAGCGCCGTGCCGAACGAGCCCAGCGCCGCGCCGACGAGCGCGCCCCAGGCGAAGCCCGCCACGCCGAGCGTGCCGGCGAAGCCGAGCCCGCCGGCGATGATGCCCAGGTTGTAGACGATCGGTGCCGCGGCCTGGGAGCGGAAGCGGTTCTCCGCCATCAGGGCGCCGCGCACGATGCCGCCGGCCAGGAAGAAGATCTGCGCGGGCAGCACGATTCGCGTGAGCGCCGTCGTGAGCCGTTGGGCCTCGGGCTCGAAGCGCGGGAACTGGAGCGCGACCAGCGTCTCCGCCCCGAGCCAGAGCCCGAGCGTCGCGACGACCGAGAGCGTGGTCATGGTGCCGAGCACGGTGGCGAGGAAGCGCTCGGCGTCCGCCTGGCTTCGCTGCCGGGCCTGCTGGTAGAGCGGCACCATCGCGACCGAGAGCGCGCCGCCCGCGAGCAGGTAGAAGAGGATGTCGGGGATCTGGAAGGCGGCGTTGTAGGCGTCGGTCACGCGGCCGCGACCGACCAGCGCCGCGATCACGGCCTCGCGCACGAAGCCGAGCAGGCGCGACAGCAGGATGCTGGCCGCGAGCAGCAGCGCCGCGCCCGCCACCCGGCGGCCCGCCGAAGCCTCCCCCTGCCCCGCGTCCAAAGCCCCCTCCCCCGCGCGAAGGATCGGAGAGCGGGGACGTTCGTCAAGTTGTCAAGTTGTTGCGGCTCGACCCCGGCTTCGTGCCAGGCAGCAACTTGACTTCTTGACCAACGTCCCCGTTTTCTTGGGGGGGACTAGAGGGGGTTGGGCTCGCGCCAGAGCCTGCCGTCGAAGCTCTCGACCACGACCACGTCGCCCTCGCGGCCCTTCACATAGGGGTAGTCGAGCGGCACCTTGCCGTACGGGGTGTCGAGCACGTAGCGCGGGATCGCGAAGCCGCTGGTGCGACCGCGCAGCTGGCGGAACAGCTCGATGCCGCGCTCGATCGGTACCCGGAAGTGCGCGGTGCCCTCGAGCAGCTGGGCCTGGTAGCAGTAGTAGGGCCGCACGCGCATGCGCACGAGGCCTTCGCCGAGCGCCTTCAGGGTCGCGACGTCGTCGTTCACGCCGGCGAGCAGCACGCTCTGGTTCCCGACCGGGCAGCCGGCCCGCAGCATCCGGTCGCACGCCAGGGCGGCCTCGGGCGTGAGCTCCTTCGGATGGTTGAAGTGCGTGTTCACCCAGATCGGGTGGTGGCGCTCGAGCATGCGGCAGAGCGCATCGGTGACGCGGAACGGAAGGGTCACCGGGTAGCGCGTCCCGAGGCGCACGATCTCGACGTGCGGGATCGCGCGAAGCTCGCCGAGCAGCCAGCCGAGCTTGTCGTCCGAGAACGTGAGCGGATCGCCGCCGGTGAGCAGCACGTCGCGGATCGCGGGCGTCTCGCGGATCCAGGCCAGGCCCGCCTCGAGCTCGCGCCGCTGCATGCGCCAGTCTTCGTCGCCCACCATGCGCTTGCGCAGGCAGTAGCGACAGTAGAGCGCGCATTCGTTGTTGACGCAGAAGGCGATGCGGTCGGGGTAGACGCGCACGACGTTCTTGACCGGCGAGTGGGCGACCTCGTCGAGCGGGTCGGAGAGCCCCGCCGGGTCGTCGAGCTCGGCGAGACGCGGCACGACCTGGCGGCGGATCGGGCACTCGGGGTCGTCCGGATCCATCAGGCTCGCGTAGTACGGCGTGATGACGAAGCGGAAGCGCTCGGCGAGCGCCGTGATCGCGCGCTCCTCGTCTGGCGTCGGCTTCACCCACCGCGCCAGGTCCTCCGCCGTGCGGATCCGCTCCCGCATCTGGAACGTCCAGTCGCCCCAGTCGGGGTGGCTTCGCGCGCTTTCACGCCCGAGCGTCACGAGAGCCCCAGCCGCGCCAGCCCGCCCCTGAGCACCTCCGCGAGCAGTCCCTCGAAGTCGCGCCCCATCAGCTCGGCCAGGATCGCGAAGGAGCCGTCGCGGGCGAAGGTGGGCAGCGCATTCAGCTCGAGGAAGCGCGGCTCGCCGGCGGCGTCGAGGCGGAAGTCGACGCGCGCGAAGTCGTGGCAGCCGAGCGCCTCGAAGGCGCGCACCGAAGCGCCGGCGAGCGTCTCCTCGAGCGCGGGCGTGAGCGCGCCAGGCAGGTTGTGCCGGAGCGCCGCGCCGGCCGCGTGCCGTTCCAGAGCGTGGAGCCCGATCCCGGTCTCGGCCTCGAGCGCGCGCTGGAGCACGGGGAGCACGCGGGGCGGCGCGTTCCCGATCAGCGTCACCGTGTACTCCGCGCCCGGCAGGAAGGGCTCGATCAGCGCCGGCTGCGCGTAGCTCCCGACCACGCGCGCCACCGCGCGCTCGAGCGCGGCCGGGTCCGCGACCCGCGACGCCGCCGTGATGCCCTTCGCCGTCCCCTCGAAGCGCGGCTTCACGAACAGGGGGAAGGGGCCTGGCAGCGCGAGCCCCGCGAGCGCCGCGACCGAGGCCACCGAGACGTGACCCGCCACGGGCACCCCGGCCGCTCGCACGAGGTCCAACGTCCAGGCCTTGTCGAGGCTCGTGGAACAGGTGAGGGCATCCGAGCCAAGTGCCGGGATTCCAGCCATTTCGAGCAGCACCGGCGCCCAGGCCTCGCGGTTCCGCGTGCCCCAGCCCTCCGCGATGTTCCAGGCCGCGTCGAGCTTCGGGAGGACGCCCCGGCCGAGCGCGGCGAGCAGCTCGCGGGGGCTCCCGAGCCGCACCGGCTCGTGCCCCGCGCGCCGGACGGCCGCCTCGAGCGCCTCGACCGTCTCGATCGGCTCGTACTCGGCGTCGGCGTCGGGCGGGCCCGCCGGCGCGCTTCCGAGCAGGTCGAAGACCAGGCCGATCTGGAGGCGTCGCGGCATGCAGGCGCTCGAAGATATCAGTCCTTAGTCTGGCGCCCATGTCGCTCCTCGACCGCATCGAGCGCGCGGGCAACGCGTTGCCCGACCCGACCACCCTCTTCGCCGCGGGCGCCCTGCTGGTGATGCTGCTCTCGCAGCTCGCGGTGAGCCTCGACTGGCAGGTGGAGAAGACGGTCACGCGCGACCTGCACGACGCACGGGGCGCCGTCGTGCTCGACCCGCGGAGCGGCCTGCCGCAGCGCGAGTCCGCGCTCGAGACCGTCGAGCCGCGCAGCCTGCTCTCGAGCGACGGGGTCTACTGGGCGCTCTCGAGCCTCGTCGACAACTTCAAGAACTTCCCGCCGCTCGCCATCGTGCTGGTGGGGATGCTCGGGATCGGGCTCGCCGACCGCACCGGCTTCCTGGGCGCGGCGCTGAAGGCGCTGCTGCTCGCGATGCCCGCCCGCTGGCTGACGCCCGCGGTGGTGTTCGTGGGCGTGCTCTCCTCGATGGCGCTCGACGCCGGCTACGTCGTGCTGCCGCCGGTCGCGGCCGCGCTCTACGCCGCCGTCGGCCGCTCGCCCCTGGCCGGTATCGCCGCGGTCTTCGCGGGCGTGGCGGCGGGCTTCAGCGCGAACCTCCTGGTCACGAGCCTCGACGCCATCCTGGCCGGCTTCACCGAGGCGAGCGCCCACATCCTCGACGCGGGCTACGCCGTCGCCGCGACCGCGAACCTCTACCTGATGATCACCTCGACCTTCCTGCTCACCGCGGTGGGCTGGGCGGTGACCGCGCTCTGGGTCGAGCCGCGCCTGGCGGGCAAGCCCGCCGAGGACGGGGGGCCGCCGGCCGCCCAGGCGGCGGCCGGCGCGGGCCTCACCGGCGAGGAGCGGCGCGGGCTGCGCGCGGGCGGCACCGCCGCTGCGCTCACCCTCGGCGTGATGCTCGCCGCCATCTGGCTCCCCGGCGCGCCGCTCCACGGCATGGCGCCCGACGGCCGCTTCCCGCGCTGGGTGGCGTCCATCATCCCGCTCGTCTTCGTGGGCTTCTTCGTGCCGGGCCTGGCCTACGGCATCGCCACGGGGCGCGTGCGCTCCGATCGCGAGGCGGCGCGCCTGCTGGCCGAGAGCATGAGCGGCATGGGCGCCTACATCGTGATGGCGTTCTTCGCGGCGCAGTTCATCGAGTACTTCCGCTGGTCCGGGCTGGGCGAGATGCTCGCCATCACGGGCGGCCAGGCGCTCGTGGCCGCCGAGCTGCCGCGGCCGCTGCTGCTGCTCGGCTTCGTCGTCGTGGTCGCCTTCATGAACCTCTTCATCGGCTCGATGTCCGCCAAGTACGCCTTCATCGCGCCGGTGTTCGTGCCCATGTTCATGCAGGTGGGGATCAGCCCGGAGCTCACCCAGGCCGGCTACCGGGTGGGCGACTCGATCACGAACATCGTGACGCCGCTCAACCCCTACGTGGTGGTGATCCTGGTCGCCCTCCAGCGCTGGATGCCGCGGGCCGGGCTCGGCACGCTGCTGGCGCTGATGACGCCGTACACGCTGGCATTCGCGGTGGCCTGGGCCGCGCTGCTGCTCGCCTGGCTCGCGCTCGGCGTGCCGCTCGGGCCGGGGGGCCCGCTCCACTACGTGCCCGCGAGCTGAGCGCCCTCGCGCCTCAGCGCCACCAGTGCGCCAGCTGGGCGAAGCCGCGCTCGGCGGTGCGCAGCGGGTCCACCTCCTGGTCGCGCTCCACGAAGACGTGCTCGAGGCCGGCGCGCTCGGCGTCGGCCAGGATGGCGTCGAAGTCGATCGTGCCGGTGCCGACGTCGAGGTCCTCGCCGCGCGCGTCGGTGTCCTTGGCGTGGCAGAGCGGAAAGCGCCCGGGGTGGGCGGCGAACAGCGCCCGCGGATCGGCGCCACCCGCGACGGTCCAGCACAGGTCGATCTCGAAGCCGACCTGCGCAGGGTCCGTCTCTTCGAGCAGCACGGCGAGGCCGCTCCGCCCGGGCTCCACCTCGCCGAGCTCGACGGCGTGGTTGTGGTACGCGAAGCGCAGCCCCGCCGCCGCGGCGCGTTCCCCGGCGCGATTCAAGAACCGGGCGATGCCCCGGTAGCCGGCCGCAGGCAGGTCGTCGCGCAGCGTCACGCCCTTCGGCCCGAAGGCGACCAGCTCCCGGGCGGTCGCAGCCACCAGGAAGCGCGCGCCGAGCGCCCGGGCCCGCTCGATCGCCTCCTCGAGCGTGGCGTCGTTCTCCGGATCGAGGAAGCAGTGCCAGGCGGGCGCGCTGAGCCCCAGACGATCGAAGCTCTGGCGCGCCTCCCCCGCGCTGCGGCCGAACAGGTCCGAGCCCTCCACCTCGCGGTAGCCGAGCCCGGCCAGCCGGGCGAGCGTGCCCTCGAAGTCGGCGGCCAGCAGGCTGCGCACCGAGTAGAGCTCGAAGCCGGGGGTGAAGCGACGCATGGCGCCGAGCATGGCCCAGCGCTCGGCCGTGCGCGACGATGCGCGCATGGACCCGAGCGATCTCCTGCTGTTTCCGCGCCCGCACCGGCTCGACTTCCTGGGCGGAGAAGGCGCCGCCCGCGGCACCACCGCGGACTCCCAGGTCGATCATGCCCTCGGCCCCGAGGCGTTCACGATCGAGATCGGTGGGGGTCGGATCCGGGTGCGCTTCGGGGGCACGAGCGGACGCCGCTACGCGCGCCAGACCTTGCGACAGCTGCGTCGCCAGCTTACGGGGAAGCTTCCCGCCCTCCGCGTCGAGGACGCGCCCGACTTTCCGGTGCGGGGCCTGATGCTCGACGTGAGCCGCGACCGCGTGCCGACCCGCGAGACGCTCGAGGGGCTCGTGCACCGCATGGCCCGTCTCCGTCTCAACCATCTCGAGCTCTACACCGAGCACACCTTCGCCTACACGGGCCACGAGACCGTCTGGCGCGACGCCTCGCCGCTCACGCCGGACGACGTCGAGTGGCTCGACGCGCTCTGCGACCAGCACGGCGTCGAGCTGGCCGCGAACCAGAACGCCTTCGGCCACATGGGGCGCTGGCTCCAGCACGACGCCTACCGCGCGCGGGCCGAGGCCCCCGAAGGCTTCCGCACGAAGCTCGGCGTGACGCTTCCCCCGGGCGTGCTGGCGCCCACGGAGGACAACGCCGCCTTCGCGCTCGGCCTGTGTCGCGAGTTGCTTGCCTGCCACAAGAGCCGTCGCATCCACATCGGCTGCGACGAGACCTTCGAGCTGGGCCGGGGGCGGAGCGCCGCAGCGGTCGAACGCCGCGGACGCGGGAGGGTCTACCTCGATCACCTGCTGCGGCTGATGGGGCCGCTGCTCGACGAGGGCCGCGAGGTGCTGTTCTGGGGCGACATCCTGCGCCACCACCCCGAGCTCGTGCCCGAGCTGCCGAAGCAAGGGGCGGTCGCGTGCGCCTGGCACTACGAGGCGCCGCAGGCGAACGTGCCGCTTCCGGACGAGCTGCTCGCGCTGCTGGCCGACTTCGGCGTGGATCGCGAGTCGTTCCGCGGCTTCCCCGCCCACGTGGACGCGTTCGCCCGCTCCGGCCTGCCCTTCTGGGTCTGCCCGGGCACCTCGAGCTGGAACTCGCTGCTCGGGCGCCTCGCCAATGCGCGCGGCAACCTGCTCGACGCGGCCGAGACCGGGCTCGCGCAGGGCGCCTCGGGCTACCTGATCACCGACTGGGGCGACAACGGCCACATGCAGCCGCCGAGCGTGAGCCTCGCGCCGCTCGCCTACGGCGCGGCGCTGGCGTGGAACCTCGCCGGAAACCGCGACCTCCCGCTCGCGACCGTGCTCGACCGCTTCGTCTTCGAGGACGCGGCCGCGGTGCTCGGTGCGAGTGTGGAGTCGCTCGGCAACCTCTACCGCGGAACCGGGAAGCACGCCTTGAACGGGAGCCCGCTCTTCACGGAGCTCGTGACGGGCGGCCTGCTCGGATCGTTCGGCGAAGCCGACGCGGAGGGCCTGGGTCGCACGGTCGAGACCCTCGACGCCGCGATCGACGCGCTCGCCGGTGCGCGGCCGGAAGCCCCGGACGGCGCGCTGATCGTGCGCGAGCTCCAGCAGGCGGCGCGCCTCGCCCGCCACGGCGCCTACCGGATCGCGCGGGCGGCGGGGCTGCCCTGCCCGAGCGACGCGGCGCTGCGCCGCGACCTGGGCGACGCCATCGCCGAGCAGCGCGCCTGCTGGCTGCTGCGCAGCCGGCCCGGCGGCCTCGCCGACAGCCTCGCGCGCCTCGAAGCCACGCTCGCGGAGTACGCCTAGCGCCGCCCTACGCGCGTCGGAAGCGCGAGAGGGTCTGCGCGCCGTCGCCCTGGAGCGTCTCGCGCAGGTGGACGCCCATCCGCTCGCGCGCCGAGCGACGCCCGAAGGGCGCCAGGTGGCTGCCCTCGAACCAGTGGATCGACGGCTTCTCCCAGTGCGCCCAGAGCGCCTCCGCCTGGTCCGGGGTGCAGATGCGGTCGCTCACGCCGGCCAGGATCAGCCGCCCCTCGGGCGCCACGAGGGGCTGGTGCCGGAGCGGCTCGTGCGACGCCCACGCCGCGGAGAGCAGCGCATCGTCGAGACCGGCCGCCTCGCGCTGGCGCGTCTGCTCCGGCGATCGACTGGCGCCCACCACGGCGGGCAGCGAGACCGCGGGCACGTGGGGCACGGCGCAGGCGAGACCGCGCTCGAGCGAGGCAAACAGCGCCGCGGTGTAGCCGCCCAGGCTCATGCCGTAGACGCCGAGGGCGGGCGCCCCTTCC
>JBFIYM010000072.1:0-21151 GCA_041605395.1 Myxococcota bacterium
GATCCACCGCGACCCGCCGAGTCCGGAGTAGGAGCCGGTCCACCGGTCCCGGGCACGGTGGCCGCACGAGGGCTTGTACAGACGCTCCCTAGCGAGGCGCGAGGCGGTCGAGCGCCCAGCGCGCGTGCTCCGCGAGCAGCTCGTCCTCGCCCGCTGCGTGCCGCGCGACGGCGGGCGCGAGCGTCGGGTCGCCGCTGTTGCCGGCCGCGACCAGGGCGTTGCGCAGCAGGCCGCGCCACTTCGTGCGCCGGAGGGCCGTCCCGCGCGCGCGCTCCGCGAAGGCCTCCGCGTCGAGCGCCAGCAGCTCCTGGAGCGACGGGCCCTGCCAGGCCTCGCGCGGCGCGAGCGCACCGCGCAGCCCCGCCTCGTCCTCCGGAACGCGCCGCCCCGCGCGCGTGTTCCACGGACACACCTCCTGGCAGACGTCGCAGCCGAACACCCAGTCGGCCTGGGGCTCCCGCAGCGGCTCCGGAATCGCGCCGCGCAGCTCGATGGTCGTGTAGGAGAGACAGCGGCTCGCATCCAGCACGTAGGGCGCGGGGAAGGCGTCCGTCGGGCAGGCGTCGAGGCAGGCCCGGCAGCTTCCGCAGTGGTCGGGCTCGGGCGCATCGGGGGCCAGCGCGAGGTCGGTCAGCACCACGCCGAGGAACAGGTAGGAGCCGAGGCGGGGGTGGATCAGGAGGGTGTTCTTGCCGATCCAGCCGAGCCCGGCGCGCGCCGCCAACGGGCGCTCGAGGACCGGGCCGGTGTCGACGTAGCGCCGGGTACGCGCGGCGGGGGCCAGCGTCGCGATCTCCGCCTCGAGCGCGCCGAGCCGCCGGCCGAGCACGTCGTGGTAGTCGTCGCCGCCGGCGTAGCGCGCGACCCGGCCCGCGACTTCGCGGGTGCCCGCCTCGGCACGCGGGTCGTCGTAGACGACGGCGACGGCGACCACGCTGCGGGCGCCGGGGAGCACGCGGCGGGGGTCCTCGCGCAGGGCGGCGCGCCGCGCGAGCCAGCCCATCTCGCCCGCGTAGCCGCGGGCGAGCCACTCGCCGAGGAAGTCCGCATGGGGCGGCGGCTCGGCGGGCGCGATGCCGACGAGATCGAAGCCGAGGCTGCGCGCCGCCGCCCGCACCCGCTCACCGCGCTCGCTGGCATCCACGGCCGGAGGCTAGCCCCTGCCCCGCGCACCCGGAGGCTGGCTTGCGAGGCCCCCGGGGCCTGCCACTCTTGCGCGTTCCCCGACCTGCCGAACGGAGCCCGATGGACCGTCTGCTCTTCCTGATCGGAGCCCCGCGCTCCGGCTCGACGCTGCTGGCGCGGATGCTCGGGAGCCACTCCCGGATCTTCGCGCCGGCCGAGCCCCATCTGATGCCGCCGCTCGCGCACCTCGGCTTCCACGAGCGCGTGGACGAGGCGCCCTACGACCCCGTGATCACCCAGCAGGGGCTGCGCCACTTCGTGGCGCTCTTGCCGGAGGGCGAGGCGGACTGGCTCTCGGGTCTGCGGCGCGCCACGGACCACCTCTACGAACGCGCGCTCGCGCCCTCCGGCCGGTCGCTGTTCCTCGACAAGACGCCCGCCTATGCGCTGGTGCTCGACTTCCTGGCCAAGCTCTACCCGGACGCGCGCTACATCGTGCTCACCCGCCACCCGATGGCAGTCTGGTCGTCCTACGTCGAGTCCTTCTTCGACGGCGACGCCGCCGCCGCCTACGCGCGCAATCCCATCCTCGAGCGCTACGTCCCCGCGATCGCCCGCTTCCTGCGCGAGCGTCCCGTACCGCTCCTCCACGTGCGCTACGAGGAGATCGTGGCCGAGCCCGAGCGCGTGCTCGCAGAGCTCTGCGCCTTCGCGGGCCTCGACTTCGAGCCCGGCATGGTGGAGTACGGCCGCACCGACGCGCCCGCCCCGG
The DNA here is from genome assembly GCA_041605395.1 of Myxococcota bacterium. Classification (GTDB taxonomy): domain Bacteria; phylum Myxococcota_A; class UBA9160; order UBA9160; family UBA6930; genus JBFIYM01. The sequence continues at coordinate 1,898 of JBFIYM010000072.1, forward strand.
CGACCGGCCGCGGGCTCGGCGACCCGATCACGGTGGGCCGCGAGACGCGCCCGACCACGCGCTCCGTCGGCAAGTGGACGGCGACCCTGGCGCAGGACCCCGTCCTGCTGACGCAGTGCCGCGAGATCGCCGAGCGGCTGGCGGACGACGACCTCGCGGTCTGGGGCACCCCGGGCCCGGAGCTGCGCAAGGCCCTGGCCGAGATCGAGCCGGCGGGGCCGGGCGCCCCACGCCCGCGGCTCACCCGCTACGCCCTCGAGCGGCGGCTGCTGGTGGCCCTGCGGCGCAACATCCACCGGAACGCCTTCGGTCGGCTGGTGCGGCGGGTCCGCACCGTCTGCGACGTGCTGCTGCGCTGACCTGCAGCGCGCCGTCGCGCCGGATGCTAGAACCTCCGCATGCCGAATCGCGAAGACCACCAGCCGCAGGCCATCGCCCCGCGCTGGGAGACACCCGAGGTCGAGGTGATCTCCCTGTCGTGTGAGATCACGGCGTACGCCCCGGACGGCGAGCCGCTCTTCTAGCCTTCCTGCGCGATCACCTCGTGCTCTTCGCCGATCCAGAGCGGGGAGCGCGCCAGATCGATGAAGCGGCGCTCGTCGGCGAGCAGCTCGGCACCGGCCTCGCGTGCGGCCGGCGTGGTGAGCGCCGCGTCGAAGGCCGCCCGATCGGGCCACCAGAGCTCGGCCACGCCGTCGTAGGGCTCCGGGCCCCCGCGGCCGGCCCGGAGCGCGGCGCCGAGCTCGTCGTGGCCGGTGTGCGTCTGCACGTAGCGCACGACGCCCAGGGCCCTGGCGTGGCGGCGCACCAGCGGGCCGTGCGTCTCGCGCCAGTAGCGCTGGAACGCCTCGCGCGAGAGGTCCGCCCGGCGGTGCAGGCAGAAGGTGAGCTTGAGCATGGCGGCTCCCAAGGCGCGCCCGAGGCGCGACCTCGACGGTTCGGTTCGCGGGCCAGCCTACACCGTGGCGCCGCACACGCCCCGGGGTCGCGTCAGCGCGTGGCGCGCGAGACCAGCGCGCGGAAGCGCGGGTCGCCGAGGAGCGCCAGCGTGTTGCCCCGCTGCAGGCTCTCTCGCACGGCGGGATCGGCCAGCAGCTCGTCGAGCGCGGGATCGTTGCGCACCGCCTCGAGTCGCGGCCCGAGCTCGGCCAGCGCCAGCGAGAGCTCGGTCTCGAAGTGGTGGGGATCGCGCACCGCGTCTGCGGACACGACGCCCACGCTCCCGAGCCGGGCCCGGAAGCCGGGATCGTTCACGAGGGCGCGCGCGCTCGGCTTCGCGAGCGCCGCCCGGACCGCACCCCGCTCGACGTCCTGCCAGAACGCCGCGTCGCGCTGGAGCGTCACCACGCGCGGGTCGGACACGACCTGCTGGAGCGCCTCGAGTGTCTCGGCCGGACGGCTCACCAGGCGCACCGCCACGCGGCCGCCCGCGGCCTTCTCGTCGAGCAGCGCCTCGGCGCCGCTGCCGAGCACGTCGGTGCCGAGCGCGGGAAGCCGGGCGCTCGAGAGATCGGGGAGCTCCGGCCGGACGCCGGCCAGGCGTGCGCCTTCGGAGAGGCCAGCGAGCCAGAGCAGCGGCAGCGCGAAGAGCGCGCCGCGCAGCGCCCCGAAGACCGCGCCGAGGGCCTGCGACGCTCCGGCCGGGTCCTCCTCGCGATCGCGCAGGGCACGCGTCAGCGCACTCACGAAGAGCTGCACCCCCACGAGCCCGGCGGTCCCGGCGACCAGTGTGCCGACCGCCTCGGCCCAGCCGAGCTCCTCGGCGAGGGCCGGGCCGAAGGCGAAGGCGCCTCCCACCGCGCCGGCATAGGCGAGCGGCAGCCCGACCAGCTGGACGCCCGCCACGGCGGCACCGCGGCGCGCGCCGGCCCAGGCCAGGCAGGCGATCAGGGCCAGGACGAGCGCATCGACCCACATGGTCCGGGCCGGATCGGCCCCCCGCCGGGCCCGCTTGACCCCGGCGCAGTGCAGCGCAGACGCTGCACCCTGTCGCGTGTACGCTGCAGCTGGACACCCGAGGCCCCGCAGGAGCCGCTCCTCCAGGCCCCTCCGCCTGGCACGCACCTTGCTCTAGGCGAGGACCATGAGGTGCGAGGAAGGCCGCATGGACACCCGGCGACGAGACGAATGGCGGCGGCGGCGCCACGAGCTGCCGCGGATGCGCCGTCGCGGCTCGAGCTCGGACGAGGTCGAGGCCCGCCAGGACGCGCGTCGGGCGCTCACGCCCGAGGAGCGCGCGCTCCGCGAGGCCCGCCTCGAGGCGAACCGACGCATCGGCTTCCTGGCGCACGTGGTCCCCTACCTCTGCGTCGTGACCTTCCTGCTCTTCGTGGCCGGCTTCCGGGCCGCGTTCATCGTGGCGCTCGCGTGGGGCATCGGGATCGCGAGCCACTGGTTCGGCGCGCTGGTGGCCCCGCGGCTGCGCAAGCAGATCATCGAGCGCGAGGTGCACAAGCGCGTCGCGGACGACGTGACGCGCGAGCGCCGCACCCTGGTCGACGCCCATGCGCGCCACGTCGAGGAGCTGGCCGCGGGCGTCGCGCACGAGATCCGCAACCCGATCACGGCGGCCAAGAGCCTCGTCCAGCAGATGGGCGAGGACCCGACCGCCCGCGACAACGTGGAGTACGCGGGCGTCGCGCTCGCGGAGCTCGAGCGCGTCGAGAAGAGCATCTCGCACCTGCTGCGCTTCGCCCGCGAGGAGGACGTGGCGCTGGCCGAGGTCCGCCTCGGCGACGTCGTCGACTCGGCGCTCGAGACGTTGCGCGAGCGGATCCAGGGCCTCGGCGTCGCCATCGAGCGCGACGTCGCGGACCTGGACGGGCTGCGGGGCGACCCCGAGAAGCTGCGGCGCGTGCTGATCAACCTGTTCGGCAACGCCCTCGACGCCTTCGCCGACAGCGGCACCCCGAGCCCGCACCTCGAGATCACGGCGGGCAGCAACCTGGCCGGCAACGAGCTCTGGCTGCGCGTCCGCGACAACGGCCCCGGCATGGACGCCGAGAAGCTCGAGCGCATCTGGAGCCCGTTCTACACCTCGAAGCAGAGCGGCACCGGGCTCGGCCTCGCCCTCAGCAAGAAGGTGATCGAGGCGCACGGGGGCGCCATGGAGGCCAGCTCGACGCCGGGCCAGGGCAGCGAGTTCGTGGTCACGCTGCCGCGGCGCACGGCCGGCGCGGAGTCCGCCCGATGAGCGCGGGCCGCGTCCTGATCGTGGAAGACGAGGCCGGCATCCGGCTGGCGCTCACCGGGCTGCTGCGCCGCGAGGGCTACGAGGTGGTGCAGTGCGAGCGCGGCGACGACGCGCTCGCGCGCCTCGAGGCGGAGGCGTTCGACTTCGTGCTCACCGACCTCGCGCTCGGCAGCGGCCCCTCCGGGCTCGACGTGCTGCGCAGCAGCCGCGAGCGCCAGCCCGAGACCCCGGTGGTGATGATCACGGCGCACGGCAACGAGAAGATCGCGGTCGAGGCCATGAAGCTCGGCGCCGAGGACTACGTGCCGAAGCCGTTCGACAACGACGAGATCCGGCTGGTGGTGCGGCGCGCCCTCGAGCGCACGCGCCTGGCCCGCGAGAACCGCGAGCTGCGCGCCCGCCTCGAGCGCGACTTCGGCATGGGCAACCTGGTCGGGCGCGGCGCCGCCATGAAGCGGGTCTTCGAGACGATCCGCAAGGTCGCGGAGACCGACCTGACGGTGCTGATCCGCGGCGAGTCCGGCACCGGCAAGGAGCTGGTCGCCCAGGCGCTCCACGAGGCCAGCGCCCGCAAGGGTGGCCCCTTCGTCGCCGTGAACTGCGCCGCGATCAGCCGCGAGCTGGTCGAGAGCGAGCTCTTCGGTCACGAGAAGGGAGCCTTCACCGGGGCCGACGCGCGGCGCGCCGGGCGCTTCGAGGCCGCCGATGGCGGCACCATCTTCCTGGACGAGATCGGGGACATGGCGCCGGACACGCAGGCCAAGGTGCTGCGCGTGCTCCAGGAGCGGCGCTTCGAGCGCGTCGGCGGGGGCCAGCCGATCGAGGTCGACGTGCGGGTCGTCGCCGCCACCCACCGCGACCTCGAGAAGGACGTCGCGGCCGACCGCTTCCGCGAAGACCTCTACTATCGCTTGAAGGTCGTGGAGCTCCAGCTCCCGCCCCTGCGCGAGCGCCCCGAGGACCTGCCGGCCCTCGCCGAGCGCTTCCTCGCCGAGGTGGCCGGCCGGCTCGGACGCCCGCAGAAACGCCTCAGCACCGGCGCGCTCGGCCGGTTGGTGCGCCACGGCTGGCCCGGCAACGTGCGTGAGCTGCGCAACGTGATCGAGCAGGCGGCGGTGCTCTCCGCGGGCGAGGAGATCGAGGCGGACGAGCTCGGCCTGACCGGGCCGGAGACCGAGGCGGCGGCGGGCGAGGCCGTCCCCTTCCCCGAGGCCAAGCGCGCCGCCGTGGAGCGCTTCGAACGCGACTTCCTGCTGCGCGCGCTGCGTGCGCACGACGGGAACATCTCCCGCACCGCCGAGACGATCGGCATGGTGCGCCAGAGCCTCCAGCTCAAGATCCGTGAGCTCGGGCTCCGCGACGAGGACTGGAAACGATCGGACTGATCCGATCGAAGCGATCGGCTGGTGCCGATCGCGGGAGGAAGGAACATGCGAAAGCCGGCCGGATTCTTCGAGCGACTGATCGGATTGCTGCGCGGCGGCGCCACCCACTGGATGCGCGAGCGCGAGGAGCAGAGCCCGCGCGCCGTGTACGAGCGCGCCATCAGCGAGCGCGTGCGCCAGTACAAGGAGCTGAAGGAGGCGGTGGCCGGGATCCTGTTCATGCGCAACAAGCTCGAGGCCGAGGTGAGCGACCGGCGCGCCGAGCTGGCACGGACCCACGAGGACATCCGGCGCGCCGTCCTGCGCGGCGACGACACGGTGGGCCTCAGCCTCGTCCAGCACAAGCAGCTCGTGGTCGGTGAGATGGAACGGGCGGAGCGCGAGTGGACCGCCCTCCAGAAGGAGGCGGAGGAGGCGAAGGGCAACCTGCTGCGCTTCCGCGAGGAGATCCGCGCGCTCGAGCGCGAGCGCGGACGGACCCTCGCGACGCTCGCCAACGCCCGGGCGCGGCGGCGCCTGCGCGAGGCCTTCGAGGGACTCTCCGTCGATGCCGACATGCAGGCGCTCGAGAACGTGCGCGGCTACGTCGCGCGCATGCTGTCCGAGGGCGAGCTCGAGCGCGAGCTCGGGGTCTCCGAGGGCGTGGGCGAGCGCATCCGGGCGCTCCGCGCGGATGCCGCGCAGGAGGCGGCGCGCCAGGAGCTCGAGGCGCTCAAGCAGGAGCTGCGCCCGCGCAGCCTGGCGGAGCGGACCCTGGCCGTGGCGCCCTCTTCCGGCTGAGCGGTCCGCCTGGCCCGGGAGGAGGCTTGGTCCCGGCTTCGCTCTATGCTGCCGCCTCTGGAGGAGGCCTCATGAGCCTCTGGAGGAGGCCCCCATGAGTGAGCCGGTGCTACGGGTCGAGACCGACGGGGGCGTCGCCACGCTCACCCTGAACCGGCCGGCGGCGCGCAACGCGCTGAACCGCGAGCTGCGCGACGCGATCCGCACGACCTTCACGCGCTTCGGCGACGACGAGAGCGTGGGCGCCGTGGTGCTGACGGGGGCGGCCCCGGCGTTCTGCGCCGGCCTCGACCTGAAGGAGCTCTCGCAGCCGGGCCCGGACCGGGGCGGCGACCAGCCGCGCGAGACGGCACACGACATCGTGCAGGTCATCGAGGGCTTCGACCGGCCGGTGATCGGCGCCATCAACGGCGTCGCCATCACGGGCGGCTTCGAGCTGGCCCTCGCCTGCGACGTGCTGATCGGCTCCCCCGCGGCGCGCTTCGCCGACACCCACGCGCGGGTGGGCATCCTGCCCGGCTGGGGGCTCTCCGTGAAGCTGCCGCGGCTGATCGGCGTGGTGCGCGCGAAGGCCGTCTCGCTCTCCGGGAACTTCGTCTCGGCCGAGGAGGCGGAGCGATGGGGCCTGCTGGCGCGCGTCGTCGAGCCGGATGCATTGCTCACGACCTGCCAGGCGCTGGCACGCGACATGCTCTCGTGCGAGCCGCGCACGCTGCGCGCCTACAAGCGGCTGATCGACGAGACCTTCGGCATGACGGCACACGAGGCCCGGCGCCGCGAGGTCGAGGCCTCGGCGGAGCACATGAAGAGCGTGACGCCGGATGAAATCGCCTCCCGGCGACGCGGCGTGGTCGAGCGGGGCCGCAGTCAGAGCCAGCGCTAGGCGGCCGCCGGCCGACTGCCTAGCTGCGTCGCACCAGGCGGAGCTGCGCGGGGAGCACCAGCTCCGTGGCGTCCGTCTCGTCGAGCGCGCGCCGAAGCGCTTCTGGCAGCCGTTCGGTGGCGATCGCGACCTCGAAGGCCCAGACCCCGGGCTCGACGCCCTCGCTCGCGGCCTCCGATGCGTCCGACGTCTCGAGCTGCTTCTCGGCCTCGGGGGCCTCGAGGTCGGCGTCCTCGGCCAGCACCAGGTCCTGCTCGAGCATGGGGCTCGACGCGAACCCGCGCGGGGTCGAGGCCCGCACGTTCTCCGCGACGGGCTCGCGGTCGAGCACGAAGGTGAGCGTGTAGTCGTCGATGCGCACCACGTCCCCCTGATCGAGGGAGACGTGCTCCACGCGCGTCCCGTTCACGTAGACTCCGTTGGCCGAGCCGAGATCGCGCACGCTGAAGACGCCGGCGTCGCAGCGCAGCTCCGCATGGCGACGCGAGACCCCGCTTCCGGTCAGCACCAGCCCGCACTCGGGGGCGCGGCCCACGACCAGCTCGGCCGCGTCCCACGCCACGACGCGCTCGACGCGGCCGACGCGCTCGACGATCAGACCCGCGTGTAGCGCGTCGCGCCCGCGCGAGCCGGCGTCCCGGCCCTTCGTGGGCGCCGCGCCCGACGCGTCGCGCTCCCGAGCATCGCTCCCCGCGGCACGCGCCAACGAGCGGTCGGAGAGCCCGAGGTCGTCGGTCAGCCCGAAGTCGAAGAGCGAGGTCTGGCCGGCGGCGTCGACCGCCGCGGGCTGCGGCTCGGATTCGAACGCGACGTCGGTGATCGGGGCCGAGATCGCCTCCGCCCCCGCGAGCGGGTCCGGGGTCGGGATCTCCTCCGCCTCCACCACGGCGCTCGGAGCCTCGGCCGCGATGGGATCGGGCATGGCGCGCCCGACCAGCTCCTCCTCGTCGAAGCCCAGCATGTCCTCCGGATCGGGAAGCTCGAGCGCCTGCGGCGCCGGGTCGGCGACGATCTCGGACGCCGCGTCGGCCACCCTCTCGGGTGCCGCGTCGGCGACCATTTCGGGGTCGGCATCGGCGAACAGTCCGGAGTCCGCGTCGGCGACCTCTTCGGGTGCCGCGTCGGCTGCCGCTGCGGGCTCCTCGTCGACGGTGGCTGCGGGCTCCTCGTCGACGGTGGCTGCGGGCTCCTCGTCGACGGCGGCTGCGGGCTCCTCGTCGGCGGTGATGCCGAGCGCCGCGAGGAACGGCTCGGCCGACGGCTCGAGCGGCGGCATCTCCTCCGCGGCCACGGCCAGAGGCCCCTCGGAAGGCTCGTTCTCCTCGACGGCATCCACGGCTTCGAACGCCTCCAGGGCCTCGGCCACGTCCTCCTCCCGACGCTCGGCCTCGACGGCGTCGGCGACCGCCTCCTCCGCCTGGTCCTCTCCTGCGATGGCCACCCACTCCTCCGGCTCGGCGTCGGCGCCTTCGACCGCGGCCGGGCGCTCCTCCCGGGTGGGGAGCGAGCCCGCGACGAAGTAGGTCTGCGCGGCGTCCCACACGTCGCTCTTGCCGGGGAGCGGCGGCCGGGTGTTGCCCTCCCCGCCCGCGCGGAGCCGCAGCGTGTGCTTGCCGATGGTGATGTCCGCCCCTTCCGGGACCCTCGCGGCCCCGGAGACGGCAATCCCGTCCACCAACGTGCCGTTCTCGCTGCCGAGATCCTCGATCTCGAAGGCGTCGCCGACACGCCGCAGGACGGCGTGGAACCGGCTCACGGCCAGATTGTTGATGACGAGGTCGTTCTCCTTCATGCGACCGATGCGCAGCTCTGCGCCCTCGAACCCCACTTCGGCAACGACCCGCTCGCCCAGACGCAGCTGGACCTTCGTCCCTGAAGCCATGGCTCCCCCCACGACCCCCCCTCTTCGCACGCCCGTGGGGAAAACTTGACAGGGGTGTGCGCCGCGCCGGCCGGGGCGGCTATGCTGCGCCGCGTCAACGCCGGAGGTTCCCGTGCCTCGCTACAGCTACGACCGGCTGACCGCCCTCGACCACTCGTTCCTGTTCCTCGAGCGCCCGAACGCGCCCATGCACGTCGGGTCGATCGCCATCCACGAGCGTGGCGCGCTCGAGAGCCGCGATGGCGGCGTCGACATCGACCTGCTCCGGCGCGGCATCGCCGGCGTGCTGCACCGCATCCCGCGCTACCGCCAACGGCTCGACTGGGTGCCGCTCGAGGGCACTCCCGTCTGGGTGGACGACGAGGGCTTCAACCTCGACTACCACGTGCGGCACACGAGCCTGCCGCGCCCCGGCGACGCCGATCAGCTGCGCCTGCTCGCGGCGCGGGTGATGGCGCAGCGCCTCGATCGCGCCCGACCGCTCTGGGAGATGTGGGTCGTGGAGGGGCTCGAGCACAACCGCTTCGCGCTGCTGTCGAAGGTGCACCACTGCATGATCGACGGGGTGTCGGGCGTGGACCTGATGAACGTCCTGATGAGCCCGTCGCCGGACGCCGAGATCTTCGAGTCCTCGCCGTTCGTCCCGCGGCCGGCGCCCTCCCGGGCCGAGCTGCTGCGCGACGAGCTGGTGCGTCGGGCCTTGCTCCCGCTCAACGCCCTCCGGGACCTCCGCAAGCTCGCGAGCGAGGCCCAGAACACGCGACGCGAGTTCGGCGTCCGCACGCGGGCGCTGCGCGAGACGCTCGGGGGGGTGCTCGAGCGGGCGACGCCCACGCCCCTGAACGAGCGCGTGAGCCCGCACCGACGCTTCGACTGGCTCGTGCTCGAAGTCGAGGCGGTGAAGGCGGTGCGGCGCGCGCTCGGCGGCTCCCTGAACGACGTGGTGCTGGCGACCGTGGCCGGCGCGGTGCGGCGCTTCCTCGAGCAGCGGCGCGTGTCCGTCGAGGGCCTCGACTTCCGCGTGATGGCGCCCGTGAGCGTCCGGGCGGAGAACGAGCGCGGCCGGCTCGGCAACCGCGTCTCGGCCTGGATCGTGCCGTTGCCCCTGGCCGAGCCCGACCCGGCGCTGCGCCTGCGCACCATCGCCGCCCGCACGGCGGAGCTCAAGCAGGCGCGCCAGGCGGTGGCGGCCGAGGTGTTGACCCAGGCGGCCGATTGGACGCCGGCCACCCTGCTCGCGCTCGGCGCGCGCAACATGACGCGCCAGCTGCCCTTCCACCTGGTGGTGACGAACGTGCCCGGCCCGCAGGTGCCGCTCTACCTGTTCGGCAGTCGCATGCTCGAGAGCTATCCGGTGGTGCCGCTGCTCGACGGGCTCGGCCTCGGCATCGCGCTGTTCAGCTACGACGGGAAGCTCTGCTGGGGCTTCAACGCCGACTGGGACCTGATCCCCGATCTCGACCGCTTCGTGAACTTCGTGGCCGACTCGTTCGAGGAGCTCCGCGAGGTGGCGCTCGGCGCGGGCGGTGCCCGCAAGCGCCGCCGGGCCACCCGGCCGGCGCGGCCGGAGCGAAGCGAGCCCGCACCGCACTAGGGAGCCTCTGCACGAGTCCTCGTGCGGCCGCCGTGCCCGGGACCGGTGGACCGGCTCCTACTCCGGACTCGGCGGGTCGCGGTGGATCCATGCCCTGCCTTCCGCTCCGAGCAGCGGGCGGGGACGGCAGCGGTCGGAGCTGCCAAAGGCCGGGCTGTCCGTAGGGCCTGCCTTCGCCTCCGTAGGACCGGACTCCACCGGTCCTCGTGGCGCGGGGAGCGTACGCGCGTTCTCAAGAGGCTTCCTAGGGCTCCTCGTAGCGGATCGAGAGGATGACGGCGTGGAGGTCGCCGCGCGGGCGGCGCACGCGGACTTCGTCGCCCAGGCTGCGCCCGAGGAGCGCGCGGCCGAGCGGCGAGTCGATCGAGATGCGCCCGGCGGCGGGCTCCGATTCGTCGGGCCCCACCAGCCGCAGCGCGCGGCGCGCGCCCTCCTCCTCCTCGAGCTCGACGAAGGCCCCGAAGAAGACCTTGCCCTGCTGCTCCGGGGTGGCGCGCACCACGGTGAGCTCGTCCATGCGTTTGGCCAGCAGGCGCAGGCGCTGGTCGATCTCGCGCAGGCGGCGCTTGCCGTAGATGTACTCGGCGTTCTCCGAGCGATCGCCCAGGGCCGCGGCCTCCGACACCTCGCGCGTGACGCGCGGGCGCTCGACCCGCCACAGCCGCTCGGCCTCCTCCTGGAGGCGCTGGAAGCCTTCGGGCGTGATGTAGCGCGACACGGCGGGATGGATCGCGGAGCCGTCCCGGGCGCGCAAGTCGTTATCGTCGGCCCCGGACGCAGCGGACGGAGCGATTGGACGCCCTCTTCGAGAAGGTGCGGCTGGAGGCCACCCGGGCCGCCTGGAGCGCGGGCGTCGAGCTCGCGCGCGCCGGCGCCGTGCAGGGCGAGCGCGAGAGCGACCAGGAGGTCGTGCTGCGGGTCCAGCCGCGCAGCGGCGTCGTGCACCCGAGCGTGCTGCTGCTGCCCGAGGACCTGGCCTGGGAGTGCGACTGCCGCGACGAGGACGACCCCTGCGCCCACGTCGCGGCCGCCGTGATCGCGCTCCGGCGCGCGCGCCGCGAAGGACGCTCGCTGCCCGCGCCCGCGGCCGCCGCGGCCGGGCGCGTGGTCTACCGCTTCCGCAGCACGCCGCTCGGGCTCGCCCTCGACCGGCGCGTCCACCATCCCGAGGGCGAGTCGCCGCTCGCCCACACGCTCACGGCCTTGGCGCGTGGCCGCGTGGCCGGGCCGCCCGTGAGCCCGACGCGGCTCGACCTCACGGTCGAGAGCACGCTCGGCGGCACGCGCGACGAGGCGCTCCCGCGCGGCATCCTGCGCGCGCTGCTCCCGGTTCTCGAAGGCGTCGAGGAGCTGACGCTCGACGACGCGCCCGTCACGACCTCGCGCGAGCCGGTCGGCTACGTCGCACGCGTGCGCGACGCCGACGCCGGCTTCCGCCTGACGGTCGAGCCCGAGCCGTGGCCCGAGCGGGATCTCGGCGGCGGCTTCGTGCTGGCCGACGGAGCGATCCGCGAGCTGGCGCCGCTCGCCCTCACCGGTCGCGAGCGGGAGGAGCTCACCCGCCCGGGCCGGTCGTTCTCTCCCGACGAGGCCGCGGAGCTGGTGGCCGAGGTGCTGCCGGCGCTCGCGACCCGCATGCCGATCCGCGTCGAGAGCGAGCGTCTGCCGCGGGCGCGACGCGAGGCGCCGCGCATCGCGATCGAGACCGCCCGCGCCGGCGACGGCCTCTCGGTGCTGGCTACGCTCGTGTACGGCGATCCCCCCTGTGCGCGCGTCGACGCCGGGCGCCTCGTCGCCCTCGCCGGGGCGGTGCCGCTCCGCGATCTCGACGCCGAGGAGCGCCTGACCGGGGAGCTCCGCGCGCGCCTCGGCCTCTCGCCCGGCCATCGGGTGACGCTCGCGCCCGCGGAGGCCATCGACTTCGCCGAGCGGCTGCCGAGCTCGGGCTTCCCGGCGAGCGGCGATGCGCTGCGCGCCTTCCGCCGCGCGCCCGGCCTCGAGCCCGAGCTCTCCCTCGAGGGCGACAGCTTCACGCTCCGCTTCCGGGTTCGCGGGGAAGGCCCGGATTCGGAAGCGGATCCGAGCCGGGTGCTCCGCGCCTTCCAGCGCGGCGAGCCCCTGGTCCCGCTGCTCGGCGGCGGCTACGCGCCGCTGCCGGCCGACTGGCTCGCGCGCTACGGCCGCACGCTCGCGGACCTGATCGCCGCGCGCGACGCGAAGGGTCGGCTCCCGACCGCCGCGATGCCCGACCTGGCGCGGCTCGCGGCACTCCTCGATCGCCCGCCGCCGCCCGGCTTCGAACGGCTCGCGGCGCTGCTGCGCGGCGAAGGCCCCGCCCTGCCCCTTCCGGACGACGTCCGCGCGGAGCTGCGTCCCTACCAGCGCGAGGGGTTCCGCTGGCTCGCCGGGCTCGGCCGCCTCGGGCTCGGCGGGCTGCTCGCCGACGACATGGGGCTCGGCAAGACGCTCCAGGCGCTGTGCACCTTCGAGGGTCGCACGTTGGTCGTGGCGCCGACCAGCCTGCTCGGGAACTGGGAGGAGGAGATCGCGCGCTTCCGCCCGGGCCTGCGCACGAGCGTCTACCACGGGAGCGGCCGCGAGCTCGACGAGCGCGCCGACGTCACGCTCAGCACCTACGCCCTGCTGCGACGCGATCGCGACCAGCTGGCGGCGGTCGACTGGACCACCGTCGTGCTCGACGAGGCCCAGGCCATCAAGAACCCGGAGAGCCAGGTGGCGCAGGCCGCCTTCGCGCTGCGCGCCGAGCGCCGCATCACCCTCACCGGGACGCCGGTGGAGAACCGCCTCGAGGAGCTCTGGAGCCAGCTCCACTTCCTGAACCGGGGCCTGCTCGGCGGACGCGGCGACTTCGACGAGCGCTACGCGCGCCCGATCGGCGCTGGAGACGAAGCCGCGGCTGCGGCGCTGCGCGAGCGCATCCGCCCCTTCGTGCTGCGCCGCCGCAAGAGCGAGGTGGCGCCCGAGCTGCCGCCGCGCAGCGAGGCCGTCCTCCACGCGGCGCTCTCCGAGGAGGAGCGCGACCTCTACGACGCGCTCGCGGCCGGCGTCCGCGCCGAGGTGGTCGAGAAGCTCGACGGCGGCGGGAGCGTGATGGCGGCCCTCGAGGCCCTGCTGCGGCTGCGCCAGGCCTGCTGTCACCCGCGCCTCGTTCCCGGCCAGCGCGGCGACCGGTCCGCCAAGCTCGAGCTGCTGGTGGACCGACTCGAGACCACCGCCGCCGAGGGCCACAAGGCGCTGGTGTTCTCGCAGTGGACGGGCCTGCTCGACCTGGTGGAGCCGCGTCTCGCCGAGGCCGGGCTCGCCCACGTGCGGCTCGACGGCGCGACGCGCGATCGCAGCGGCGTGGTCGCGCGCTTCCAGGCGCCGGACGGCCCGCCCGTCTTCCTGATCTCGCTCAAGGCCGGGGGCACCGGGCTCAACCTGACGGCGGCCGACCACGTCTTCCTGCTCGATCCCTGGTGGAACCCGGCCGTGGAGGAGCAGGCCGCCGACCGCGCCCACCGGATCGGCCAGGACAAGCCGGTCTTCGTCTATCGCCTGGTCGCGGCGGGCACCGTCGAGGAGCGCATCCTGGCCCTCCAGGAGCGCAAGCGCGCGCTCGCCGACAGCGCGCTCGCCGGCAGCGCCGCCGCCGCCACCCTCACCCGCGAGGACCTGCTCTCGCTGCTCCGCGAGCCGTAGTCGCTAGGTTGGCCGGGATGCAGGAGACGGACGAAGTCGAGCAGCGCGTGCGCGCGGACATCGCGCGCCACGGCTGGCACGTGGTGATCGTGCCGCCGGAGGCGGACGCGCCGGGCTGGGCCCACTCGATCGGCCTCTGCGAGCGCTGGGACCACCCGGAGCTGCTGGTCTTCGGCAGCGCCCCGGCACAGCTCGCGGCCCTCGTGAACGCGCTCGGCGCCCGCGTCCGCGACGGCCACGTCTTCGCGGCGGACCAGGAGGTCGACGGCATCCTCGACGCGCTCCCGTTCGCGATCCGCGCCGTCGCGCCCCGCTGGGTCCCGGTGTTCCTCGGCAACGCGGCCTGGCACTACCGGCGCGAGGATCTGCCGGTGCTCCAGGGCTTCTGGCCGGACCGCGACGGGCGCTTTCCGTGGCAGGCCGACTGCCTCCCCGACGTGGCGCGCGAGCAACCGCAGCTCGCCCACGACGCCGTGCACCTCGCGCTCTCCGAGCGCATGCTCGCGGCCCTGCGCCGCGAAGGCGCGCTGTAGGGGAGGACGCGAGGTGCACGTGGCCGTGATCGGCGGCGGGGTCGCAGGACTCGGAGCCGCGCTGCTCCTCGCCCGTGCGGGACACCGCGTCACGGTGCTGGAGCGCGACGACACGCCGCTGCCCGCCGACGCGATGGCCGCGTTCGATTGGGACCGCCGCGGCGCGCCGCAGGTGCGGCACTCGCACGCCTTCCTCTCGCGCCTGCGCAATCTGCTGCGGGAGCGTCTTCCGGACGTGATGCCCGCGCTGCTCGCCGTCGGCGCCGAGGAGCTCCCGCTCTCGAACCTGCTGCGCGAGGGCATCGACGACCCCTCGCCCCGGCCCGGCGACGACGAGCTCACCATGATCGCCTGCCGGCGCCTCACCTTCGAGTGGGTGCTGCGACGCATCGCCGTCGACACGCCGGGCCTCGAGTTCTCGGGCGGCAGCCCGGTGCGCGGCATCGTGCTGGCCGACGCGGCCGGGACGGCGGAGGTCCCGCGCGTGGCGGCCCTTCGACTCGCGCGCGGTGACGGGCCGGAGACCCGCTTCGAGGCCGACCTCTTCGTCGACGCCAGCGGCCGCCGCTCCCACCTGCCCCGCTGGCTCGAGGCGGTCGGCATCGAGCGCCCCGCCGAGACCTCGAGCCCCTGCGGCATCTTCTACTGCTCGCGCTTCTATCGGCTGCTGCCCGGGGTGCGCCCGCCGGAGCGGGAGACCACGATCGGCGCGGACCTCGGTCATCTCAAGTACGCCATCTTCCACGGCGACTCGCACATCTTCTCGGTCACGCTCGCGGCGGACCCGGAGGATCGTGCGCTGCGGGCCGTCCTCCGGGAGCCCGCGTTCGAGCGCGTGGCCCGGGCGCTGCCGCCCATCGCGCGCTGGCTCGCGCCCGGGCTGTCGGAGCCGATCAGCGGGGTCACGGCCATGGACGGGCTCCGCAACGTGCGGCGCCGCTTCGTGCACGAAGGGCGCCCGCGGGTCCGCGGGCTGGTGGCGATCGGCGACGCCGCGGTCCACACGAATCCCCTCTACGGGCGGGGCTGCACGCTCGCCTTCGTGCATGCGGCGGCGCTGGCCGACGCCGTCGCGAGCCACGGCGACGACCCGACGGCGCTGGCCCTGGCCGTCGAGGCGGCAAGCGAGCGCGAGCTGGTCCCCTGGTACCGGCTCTCGGTGGCCCAGGACCGGGAAGCCGCCCGCTGGGCCCGGCAGCTCCGGGAGGGGGGCCCGCCCGAGCCCCAGGGCGAGAGCGGCGCCGTCGATCCGCGGGCCTACCTGCGCGATCTGCTGCGCAACGGCCTGGTGCCCGCGCTGCGTCTGGACGCCACCGTGCTGCGCGCGTTCCTGCGCAGCTTCAACCTGCTCGACCCGCCGGGCGATCTGCTCCGCGAGCCCGCGCTGCTCGGTCGCGTGCTCGCGGTGTACCAGCGCCGCCACGAGCGCACCGAGCCGGACCTCGGGCCCGACCGCGCGCGACTGCTCGGGTTGCTCGCCGCCGCGTGACCGGTCCGGCTCTCACCGTCGCGTGACCGGTCCGGCTCTCGCCGCCGCGCGACTCAGCCGGCCGCGACCGCGCCCGCCTCGAAGGCGGGGCCGCCGTGGCGCAGGCGCTGCTGCACGGCGGGGTCGGCGAGCGCGTCGTGGTTGTGGAAGCGCGGCGCCGTCGGGTCGGGAATGCGGCCGGCACGCAGCGCCGCCACGATCTCGCTCACCCCGTCTTCGAGGTCGTAGCGGGGCAGGAAGCCGAATGCTCGCTGGAAGCGGGCGAACGACACCCGCGCCCCCTCGGCGCCCGCCGCGCAGTCGCGGGGCACGCGCCGGACCTCGGGCGCGACCCGCGCGATCGCGTCGCCCAGCTCGACCGCGCTCGCGAGCTGCGCGTCGTGCCCGACGTTGAACACCCGCGCCGCGACGCGGCGGCCGGGCGCCTCGACGACGGCGGCCACGGCCCGGGCGGCGTCGCGAACGTGCAGGAACGGCTGGCGTGCGGCGCCGCCGAACAGGTCGACCCGCTGCCCGAGCGCGGCTCGCGCCGCGAGCTGGTTGACGAGCAGATCGAAGCGGGGCCGCGGCGAGAGACCGAACAGGGTCGCCAGCCGCAGCACCACGGGCTCCATCGGACCGGCGCCCGCCTCGAGGAGCGCCCGCTCCCCCGCCCGCTTCAGCTTGGCCTGGAGCGAGAGCGGCACCGGCGGCGAGTCCTCGTCGACGACGCCTCCTGCCACGCCGCCGTACACGCTGCAGCTCGAGGCGAAGACGAGCCGGGCCACGCCGGCCCGGCGCGCCGCGGCGATCACGCGGCGCGTGCCGCCCCCGTTGATCTGGTGGGCCAGCGGCTCGTTCGCGACGCAGGCCGGGTCGCCGACCAGCTCGCCGAGGTGGACGGCGACCGAGACGCCGTCGAATGCGCCCGTGAGCGCACAGGGATCGCGCGTGTCGCCCGCCAGCAGGCTGAACTGCGGCTCGCGGAGCAGGGCCTCGAGCGGCTCCGGCCCGTAGAGCAGCGCGTCGAGCACCCGCACACGGTGGCCGCGGGCCAGCAGCGTGCGGCACAGCACCGCTCCGAGGTAGCCGGCGCCCCCGATGACCAGGACTTCCACGGCTCCTCCGAAAGCCCGGTCCCCACGGGGGCTCGCATTCGCCCCGCTGGCGACCGGATCGACCCTCGTGCGTGCCACCCAGGCGGGCGTGGGTGCCACTCAAACCACGGGGGGCTGCCCGGGCCTCCCGCCGTCCGGACCCATGCCCCCCGATTTCGGGGTGCCGTTCTGCCGGGTTCGGAATAACGTTTGATTCTTCTCTCCTGGAGCTCCTCCCCCGCATGCTGCAGCGCTCGCTCGTCTCCTCGCCGGCCCACTGCCTGACCTTCGACGTCGAAGAGTACTTCCAGGTCAACGCCTTCGACTCGCCGAGCCGCCGGCGCCGCTGGGGGACGTCCGAGAGCCGCGTGGAGGCGAACACGGAGAAGGTGCTCGAGCTCCTCGAGCGGCACCGGGTCCGCGCCACCTTCTTCGTGCTGGGCTGGGTGGCCGAACGGCATGCCCGCCTGGTGGAGCGCATCGTCGAGGCCGGCCACGAGGTCGCCTCCCATGGCTACGCCCACGAGCTGATCACCGGCCTCACGCCGGAGGCCTTCCGCGAGGACGTGCGGAAGGCCAAGAAGATCCTCGAGGACGTGATCGGCGCTCCCGTCCGCGGCTACCGCGCGCCCACCTTCACGATCGTGCCGGAGACGGCCTGGGCGCTCGAGGTGCTGGTGCAGGAGGGCTACACGTGGGACTCGAGCGTGGTCCCCGTCGTCCACGACGTCTACGGCTGGGCCGGCGCGAGCCCCCATCCCTACCGCATCTACACGGCGTCCGGCTCGCTCGCCGAGCTCCCGCCCTCGACGGTCCAGCTGTTCCGCACGCGCCTCGCGGTGGGCGGCGGTGGCTACTTCCGGCTCTATCCCTACCGGCTGCTCCGCCACTGGCTGCGCCGCATCGAGGCGGCCGGCGAGCCGTTGATGTTCTACCTGCATCCCTGGGAGCTCGACCCCGACCAGCCGCGCATGGAGGGCAGCCGGCTCTCGCGCTTCCGTCACTACCTGAACCTCGAGCGCGTGGAGAGCCGCCTCGAGCGGCTCCTCGACGAGTTCCGCTTCACCTCGGTGCGCGACGCGATGCCCTCGCTGCTGCGCCGCATCGCAGCCGCCGAGCACGCCGGCGAGGACGGCCTCGTGCTGACCGCGGCCGCCCAACAGGGGCGCTAGGGCAGGTCCTTCACGAGACGCGGGCCGAGGCGGTTCGCGAGCGCGAGCGGCAGGTGCTGCCAGGCCCGCACGGCGAGACGGAACTTCGGGCTGCTCGGCGTGAGGCCGGGCATGCCGCGGCCGGGCGCCAGCCAGTACTGCCACTGGAGCGGCACGGGCTCGGCGCCCCACTGCCGCTTGAACGCGTAGGTCCCCGAGTCCAGGCTCGAGCGCCCGAAGTCGAACGTGCGATAGCCCGCGGAGACGGCGAAGCGGAGCTGCTCCCAATAGAGCAGCGTGTTCACGTAGTGGGCGTTCATGGAGCGTCGCGTCGAGACCCAGGGCACCTCGAGACGATCCCGGAAGCCGACCAGGAAGGCGGCGCCCGCCGGCTGCCCTTCGCGCCGCACCGCCACGATGCGCGTCGCCTCGGGGAAGCGGGCCAGCATCGCCGCGAAGAAACGGCGGTCGTAGACCGGCGTCCCGAGGTCCCGCATGTTCTCGGCGAAGACCGCGTAGAAGTCGTCGAGCAGCTCGGCCCCGCCGACCCGCACCTCCGACTTGCCGTCGGACGCCTTCTTCAGCTGGCGTCGGCGTCCGCGGCTGAGGCTCTTCCAGAGCCCGTCTTCGTCCGGGGCGAGCGGCCGGTGCAGCGTCACCTTATCGGTGCGGACGGGCCAATCGGGCTCGCGCGCGACGAAGCCGCGGAACTCCACGTGCCCGGCCCCGTGCTCCCCGGCGAGCGCGCCGGCCGCGTGCATCAGCTCGCGCTCGGTCTGCTCGTCGACGCCAAGCGGCCCGCCGTAGGTGAAGTAGGGAAGCGAGACCAGGTAGTGCCCGAACAGCCGGCTCCGGATGCGCACCAGGGGCAGCACCCCGGTGACCGTGCCGTGCTCGTCCCGCGCCAGGAGGTGATGCGACGGGTGTCCGAACACGTCGGCCACCAGGTGGCGCCACGCAGCGAGGTGGTAGATCGACGCCCCGGGGTGCGCCTGGACGAAGGCGTCCCAGGCGGGCTCGTCCGCGGCGAGAAGCGGCTCGATCTTCATGCCAGGCTCCCGAGGGCGAGGCGGCGCGCCTCCCCGTGCGCCAACAGCTCCCGGTAGAGCTGGCGGGTGCGTTCCGTGATCACGCCCAGGTCGAAGCGCTCGCGGGCGCGCTCGCGGGCGCTCGCCCCGAGCCGCTGACGGAGCGCGGCGTCGTCGGCCAGCGCGGCGATGGCGCCGGCCAGCGCCGTCGCGTCCCCGACCGGGACGCGGAGCCCCGTCACGCCCGGCTCCACGACCTCCCGGCAGCCGGGCGCATCGGTCGTCACGATCGGCAGCGCCATCGAGGCGCCCTCGAGCAGCACGCGCGGAATGCCCTCCCCGTAGCCACTCGGAAACGCCATCAGATCGGCGACCGCGAGGAGCGCCGGCACGTCGGCGCGCGGCCCGAGCCAGCAGAGCTCGCGGCGCAGCGCCTCGAGCTCGCTCTCCGCGAGCCGGTCCATGCTGTCGGGCTCGTGCGCGCCGACCAGCAGGAAGCGGAGCCGCGGATGCGTTGCGCGCAGCGCGCGCGCGGCGGCCAGCAGGTCGAGCACGCCC
>JBFIYM010000073.1:0-21004 GCA_041605395.1 Myxococcota bacterium
GGCACGCGTCCACGCCGCCCGCGGCTCCGCTACCGTCGGCGGTCGTGCCGCCCGCGGCTCCGCTACCGTCCGCCGCCGTGCCGCACGCGAGACCGATCGGCCTGGTGGTGAACCCGCTCTCCGGGCGCGACGTGCGTCGGCTGCTGGGTCGCGCGGGCAACGACACACCCGACGCCAAGCGCAACCAGCTCGAGCGTGCAGCGATCGGTGCGGCCATGGCGGGCGCGACGCGCATCCTCTGGACGCCCGACGTGTTCCGGGTCAGCGAGCGCGCGCTCGAGTTCCTGCCGATCGACACGAAGCGCGAGCGCCTCGACCTCGGCCGGCCGGAGACCCGCCCGAGCGACACCCTGCGAGCCGTCGAGGCCATGCGCAAGGCGGGCTGCGGCGCGCTGCTCGTGCTCGGCGGGGACGGCACGAACCGACTCGTCGCGCAGGCCTGGCCCGACGCCCCGATCGTCCCGCTCTCGACCGGTACCAACAACGTGTTCCCGCAGCTCGTCGAGCCGACCCTGGCCGGCGCGGCGGCCGGCCTGGTGGCGTCGGGCCGCCTGCCGCTGGAAGACGTCGCGCGCCGCGCCAAGTGCGTCCGCGTCCGGCGCGACGACGGCGCCGAGGGGCTCGCCCTGGTGGATGCCGGCCTGCTGGTGGACGAGCACCTCGGCAGCCTGCTCGCGCTCGATCCGGCCCGGCTGCGCCGGCTGGTGCTGGCGCGCGCCGAGCCGGCCGCGGTCGGGCTCTCGCCGATCGGCGGGCTCGAGCTTCCCTGCCGCGCGCAGGACGACTTCGGCGTCGAGGTGCGGCTCGCGGCGAGCCCGGGCGAGGGCCGCGCGCTGCTCGTGCCGATCTCCCCCGGCGTCTACCGGACCGCCTTCGTGACCGGCACCCGGCGCCTCGCGTTCGGCGAGGCCGTGGAGATCGAGGGCCCCGGCGTCCTCGCGTTCGACGGAGATCGCACGCTGCCGCTCGCGGCGGGCGAGCGGGCCACGCTGCGCGTCGAGCGCGACGGCCCCTGGGTGATCGACGTGCCGCACGCCCTCGCGATCGCCGCCGCGCGTGGGCTCTACTGGGACCGGCCGCACGTCCACGAGCCGGATCCCGAGGGCGACGGCCCGGGCTGCTGCTAGCTCACGCGGCCGCGAGCGGGGCCAGGTCGATCCCGTAGAGCTCGGCCACGTTGCCGGAGAGGATGCCCTGCTTCTGCTCGGCCGTGAGCTGCTTCGTGTGCTCGGCCAGCATCTCCTGGCTCCACGGCCAGGTCGAGTCGCTGTGCGGGAAGTCGTTGGCCCAGAGCAGGCGCTTCCAGTTCATCAGGTTCGCCACCTTGAAGGCGACCCAGTCGTCCTGGAAGGTCACGTAGATGTTTTCGGCGAAGTACTCGGACGGCAGCTTCGAGAGCTCCTGACCGGCCGGCAGCCAGTAGCGATGGCGCTTGTAGGCGTGGTCCATCCGGTACATGTAGTGCGGCACCCAGCCGGCATCCGCCTCGACGCAGACGATCTTGAGGGCGGGGTGGCGCTCGAACACGCCGCCCAGCACGAGCGTGCCCATCACGTCCTGGCAGCCGCGCATGATGGACAGGAAGCCGTTCATCTTCGGGCCGCGCACCTGGTGGGCGAAGGCGTAGTTGCGGTCGGTGAGGATGTGGAACGAGAGGGGCAGGCCCAGCTCGACGGCCTTCTCCCAGAACGGGTCGTAGACGCGCGAATCGTAGTCCTCGACGGCCGGGTTGCCCGGCATCATGACACCGCGCAGGCCGAGCGCCTGGATCTCGTCGAGCTCGCGCATGCCGTCCTCGGGCGTCTTCATCGCGAGCTGGTCGCAGCCGAGCAGTCGCTCGGGGTGCGCGCCGCAGTAGCCCGCGAGCCAGCGGTTGTAGGCCGCGAAGCAGGCCTGCTTGAAGTCGAAGTCGGGGTGGTTGCAGATCACCATGCCGACGGTCGGATAGATGATCTCGGCCGCCACGCCGTCGCGCTTCTGCTCGGCCATGCGCGCCTCGGGGTCCCAGCCGCCCCGGTGCATCTCGTCGAAGCGCACGCCGGTGGTGCGGATCTCCTTCGGCGGCTTGCCGGCGGCGGCCACCAGGCCCATCGGGACGGGGGAGGGCAGGCCTTCGACGAAGAAGGCGTCGCCGAGCTTCTCGACGTACTTCATCTGCGGGGCCTTGTCCTTCCACTTCGCCTCGATGAAGTCGACGTAGGTGTTCGGCGGCTCGGTGATGTGGGAGTCGGCGGAGATGACGGGGTAGTCCATCCGAGGCTCCTTTCGGGGGCAGTCTAGCTCCGTATCCTGTCCGCGATGGAGTTCGAGATCCTCTACTGCAAGCCCTGCGGCTACCGCGAGCGCGCCGAGGGCCTGGCGCGCGAGCTGCGCGAGCGCTTCGGGGCCCGTGTCTCGGTGCGGGAGGGTGGCTTCGGGCAGTTCGACGTGTTGCTGGACGGCGCGCTCGTGGCGTCGAAGGGCCGGCTGCTGCGGCGCCTGCTCGTCCACGGCCCGCCCTCCGAGGCGCAGATCCGCGCCGCGATCGAGGCCGCGCTGGCGACCCGCGCGGGCGACGCCTGCACGCTGCCCCAGGCGGGGGAGCCGCGGCCGGCCCGACCCGGGGCTTGACACCCTTCTATATTTCGAATAATGTCGAAATATGGAAAAGCAGGACGCCCTGGCGGCTCTCGCCGCGCTCGCCCACGAGACCCGCCTCGACGTGTTCCGAGCGCTGGTCCAGGCGGCCCCGGGCGGCCTGCCGGCCGGCGCGCTGGCCGACCGCCTTGCCGTGCCGGCAGCCACGCTCTCCTTCCACCTGAAGGAGCTCAAGAGCGCGGGCGTGGTCGGCTGTCGCCGCGAGGGGCGCTCCCTGATCTACAGCCCGGACTTCGGCGCCATGAACGCCCTGGTCGGCTTCCTGACCGAGAACTGCTGCGGAGGCGGCGGCTGTGCGCCGCCCGACCGCGCCGTCTCGAAACGCAGGGCGCAAGCGCGTCCTGCCTGAACCCCCGAAGAGGAGAGAGTCCCATGCGTCTTCAGCTCGCGCTCAACGTCAAGGACCTGGACGCCGCCGTCGCCTTCTACTCGAAGATGTTCGGCACGCCCGTCAACAAGCGGAAGCCCGGCTACGCCAACTTCGCGATCGACGAGCCGCCGCTCAAGCTGGTGCTCTTCGAGCTGCCCGACGCGCCCGAGCGCCTGAACCACCTCGGCGTCGAGGTCTTCGAAGACGAGGCGGTGACGGCCGCCACCGAGCGACTCAAGGCCGAGGGCATGGAGCATCTCGTCGAGGACGAGACCACCTGCTGCTACGCCAAGGCCAACAAGGTCTGGGCCCAGGAGCCCGACGGCCTGCGCTGGGAGTGGTACCGCGTCCTCGACGATTCCGAGACCTTCGGCACGCCCGCCCCCGAGCTCACGCCCGAGCCGAAGCCCGAGCCCGCCGGCTGCTGTTGACCCGGCCACGCGCTAGCGTACTGCCCCGGGGCACGAGCCATGAAGTTCGGCGTCATGTTCGCGAACGTGGGTCCCTTCGGGCAGGCGGAGGGGCTCAGCCACCTGGCGCGCAGCGCCGAGCAGGTGGGCATCGAGTCGCTCTGGACCGTCGAGCACGTCGTCGTGCCGAAGGGCTACCGGTCGCCCTATCCGTACAGCGACGACGGGAAGATGCCGGGGCCGGAGGAGTCTCCGATCCCGGACCCGCTGGTCTGGCTCTCCTATGCGGCCGCGGTCACCACCAAGATCAAGCTGGCGACCGGCATCCTGATCCTGCCCCAGCGGCATCCGGTCTACGTCGCCAAGGAGGTGGCGACGCTCGATCAGCTCTCGGGGGGGCGCGCGATCCTGGGCGTCGGCGTCGGCTGGCTGCGCGAGGAGTTCGAGGTGCTCGGCGTGCCGTTCGGCGAGCGTGGCGCGCGCACGGACGAATCGATCCGCGCGCTCCGCTCGCTCTGGGCCGACGGCCCCTCGGAGTTCGCCGGTGCGCACTATCGCTGGCCCGCCATCGAGTCGAACCCGAAGCCGCGTCAGCGGCCGGGGGTGCCCGTCGTGATCGGGGGCCACACGCCCGGCGCAGCGAAGCGGGCCGCCCGTCTCGGCGACGGCTTCTTCCCGGCCCGCCCGGACAACCTCCCGGAGCTGCTCACGATCCTGCGCGACGAGTGCGGCAAGATCGGTCGTGATCCGTCCGAGATCGAGATCACGACGGGCAGCCTGCCGACCCTCGACGAGGTGAAGCGGCTGCGCGATCTCGGCGTGGCGCGCTTCGTGACGGGCCCGCCGGGCTTCGCGCCCGACGACGTCACGCGGGGCTTCGAGAAGATCGGCAACGAGCTCATCGCGAAGCTGTGAGCCGGCCGCCAGCGCGACGATGCGTCTCACCGCCCACGTTGCAGCGGGTCTGGCCGGGCTCGCGCTCGGCGCGGCGGCGTCGGCCGAGGAGGCGGCGCTCCGCTTCCTGGCGCCCGGCGCTGCCGAGCGGGTCGTGACGCAGACCGCGCTCGCCGCCGCCTGCCCCGAGGCGGTAGTGGCCGTCGACGACCCCTACTACGCCGCGCCGAAACGCTTCCGCGCCTGGCCGCTGCGCTGCGTCCTCGAGCAGGGCCTCGGCCCGCTCGGCGCGGACTTCGCCGATCAGGAGGTGCTGCTGCGCGCGCTCGACGGCTACACGCGCGCTACGCGGGGCGCCGTCCTCGCGGAGCCGGGGGGGCACCTGGCCTTCGCGGATGCGGACCGGGGCGATGGCGGCTTCGACCCCATCGACTTCCGCGGGGCCGACCCGGCCCCGTTCTTCCTGGTCTGGCAGGGCGCCGGCGAGCGCGACAGCGTGCGCTACCCCTGGCCCTACCAGCTCGCCGTGATCGAGGTCGTGCGCATCGAGGAGCGCTTCCCGCACCTGGTGCCCACCGGGGCGGCGCCGGATTCGCCCGCCCAGCGCGGCTTCGCGGTGTTCCGCGAAAGCTGTCTCCAGTGTCACGCGATCAACGGAGAGGGCGGTCGCGTCGGGCCCGAGCTGAACGTGCCTCAGAGCATCGTCGACTACCGGCCCGAGGCGCAGCTGCGCGCCTTCATCCGGGACCCCCAGCAGTTCCGCTACACGCAGATGCCGGCCAATCCGCACCTGACGGACGCCGACCTCGACGCCCTGCTCGAATACCTGCGCCACATGAGCCGGCATCGTCACGATCCCTACGAGGGCTCGGCCCACCCGTGATCGACTGCCGCGGCGCCCGGGGCCGCGAGCGCGTCAGAGCGCCTCGGGGCGCACGATCGGGTCCGCGCCGCCGTCCACCTTGAGGGTGGTGCCGTGGACGTAGCGCGCGTCGGGCCCGAGCAGGAAGGCGATCGCGGACGCCACCTCCTCCGGCTGGCCCTCACGGGCAAGCGGAACCGGGAGCGCCTGGATGGTCGGGCCGAGCACGTCGTGCGCGTGGATCCGCTCGAGCATGGGCGTCCGGATCTTCCCCGGCAGCACCGCGTTCAGGCGGACGCCGCGCGCCCCCCACGCGTCCGCGCGTCGTCGCACCGCGAGCGCCAGCGCGTGCTTGGCGTTCACGTAGGCGGTGTTGCCGTCCCGGTCGGCCATCGCGGCCTGGGCGGCCGCCTCGTCGCCGGCGAGGCACGCGTCGCGACATGCCGGGGACACGAGATCCGCGAACACCGCGCCGATCGACGAGATCGCGACGGCCGCCGGCTCGCGTCCGCGCGCGAGGAGATCGAGCAGGCCGTCGAGCATCGCGACCGCGCCGAAGTAGTTGACCCGCACCACGGCGCGGGCCTCGTCGTACGGGCCCAGGCCCGCACCGGAGAGGAGGCCGTCGAGCCCGTCCCCCGCGAGCTTGCGGATGCCTTCGAGCGCCTCGGCGCGGCCCGCCGCCGTCCCCAGATCGGCGACCACGTCGCCCCCCTTCCAGTCGACCCGGATCACGCGGCAACCGTCGCGTTCGAGCCGCTCCGCGGTGGCGGCCCCGATGCCCGATGCCGCCCCCGTGACGGCCACGGTGCGCATCAGCCGCGCTCCGCGACGAAGGCGAGGATCTGGTCCTCGAACGAGAAGTCGAAGGAGCGGGTCTCGGCGAGGCGCTCGCGCTGGAACCACTCCCAGGTCCGCTCGACCGCCGCCGGGAAGCGCACCTCGGGCTCCCAGCCGACGTCCCGACGCAGCCGGTCGATGCCGAACAGGACGTTGCGGTTCCAACGGTGCAGGTGCGGGGCGATGTGCTGGACGAGCATCGAGAGCAGGAAGCGGTTGCGCTCGACCGGGTCGGCGCGTTCCCGGCCGCGCGTGTCGACGCGGGCCTGCACCTCGACGGGCCGGACTGCGAGGCGGCCGTCGAAGAGGTCGTCCATCAGGGGGGCCGGGATGAAGATCTTTTTGGCCGTCACGCCCATGGCCCGGGCGCAGGTGTCGACGTAGCCCTCGGCCGTGAAGGCGTCCGCGCCGGTCAGGTTGTAGCGGCGGCCGAAGGTCTTCGCGTTCCCCATCAGCATGCGCAGCGCGCGGGCCTGGTCCGCCACGTAGCCGACCTGCGCGAGCGTGGTGCCGTCGCCGGGGATGAGGATCGGGCGGCCCTCGCGCAGCCGCACGAACATGCGCTGCTCCCGGTCGGGCAGGATGTTGTTCGGGCCGAACACCATCGAGAGGGCGACGGTGGTGGCCGGGAAGTCGTGCTCGCGATGCGCGTGCACGAGCAGGTCCTCGCAGAGCAGCTTGTTGCGTCCGTACTCGTTCTGCCGCGGGCCGCGCTCGACCGGGAAGTCCTCGTGGATCGGGAGCAGGTCCGAGGGCGCGTAGATCACGGTCGAGCTCACGAAGACGTAGTGGCCGACCCGCCCCCGCAGCCGCTCGATCATGAAGGCGACGTCGTCGGGCCGGTACGCGGTCACGTCGTGCACGCAGTCCCAGTCGTCGTCGCCGAGCGCCGCCTTCATGGAATCGGCATCGGTGCGGTCGGCGAGACGCCGCTTCACGCCGCCCGGCAGCGTGGCGGCCGACTTGCCGCGGTTCAGCACGGTCACGTCGTGGCCGGCGCGCACCAGCTCGTGGACCAGGGCCAGGCCGTTGAACTGGGTTCCGCCGAGCACGAGCACCTTCACGACGCTCTCCGCTCGAGATGGTCGATGCGGCTGCCGAGCACGCCCGGCTCGTACTCGATCAGCTCGACGATGAGCCCGTCGGGGTCGCGGCAGCAGACGACCGCCACGATGCCGCTCTTGGGGTCGAGGCTGCGCGGCTCCGTGATGAACTCGATGCCGCGCGCGCGGAGGTCGGCGTAGGCCGCGCGGACGTTGCGCGTCCGCAGCGCGATGATGCGGGGCACCCGCTGGGAGAGGGGAAGCGGGGAGGGCGGCTCGTAGGCGGGGGCCAGCCACTCGATCAGGTCGAGCCGCGTGTGGTGGGGCTCGGGCCCCAGTGCGAGCAGGGCGCCGCGCCCCTGCGCCTTCTCCAGCCCGAAGTTCTCTGCGACGAACTCGGGCCACACGACGTCCCGGTTGTCCCGCAGCAGCTCAAAGCCGAGCGTCTGGTAGAAGGCGAGCGAGCGTTCGAAGTTCGTGGCGCTCACCGTGAAGTGGAAGATCGACTCGAAGCCCCAGTCGGCCACGCCTTGGCTCCCTTCCGGATCGGAGCAGCTTGCTCCCCTTGGCAGGAGCGGCTTGCTCTCCTTGGCAGGAGCAGCTTGCTCCGTTTGGCAAGGGAGGCATCATGCCGCAGCCGGCCCCGCCCGGCACTCGGAGGAGCGCATGAGCATCACGCCCGCCCGCATGGAGGAGATCTTCGAGAAGGTGAAGAACTGGGGGCGCTGGGGAGCCGACGACCAGGCCGGCGCGCTCAACCTGATCACCCCGGCGAAGCGGGCGGCGGCCGCGCGCCTGGTCCAGACGGGGGAGATCGTCTCCTGCGCGCGCGAGCTCCCCGTCCAACCGAACGCGGAGAACCCGACTCCCGCGCTCCACATGATGGTGATGGCCGGGGACGCCTGCGACGCCACCGGCGTCCCGGGGCTCGAAACCGCGATGGACTTCGTCGGCGTGGCCTTCCACGGCATGGCGGTCTCGCACATCGACGCGCTCTGCCACGTCTTCGTCCGCGGTCAGATGTACAACGGCTTCCCGGCCAGCGACGTCAAGTCGATCGGCGCGCTCCGCAACTCGATCTTCGTGGCGCGCGAAGGCATCGTCTCGCGCGGCGTCCTGCTCGACATCCCGCGGCTGCGCGGCGTGCCCTGGCTCGAGGGCGGGGCCGCGATCCTCCCCGAAGAGCTCGACGCCGCGGAGAAGGCGCAGGGCGTGCGCGTCGAGGCGGGGGACATCCTGCTGGTGGCGGGCGGCCGGGACGCCCGGCGCGAGAAGGAGGGGCCCTGGAGCCCGATCGAGGGCGGTCTCGCGGGGCTCCACCCCGAGTGCGTGCCGTGGCTCCGCGAGCGCGACGTGGCCGTGCTCGGAGCCGACGGCGTGTCGGACGTGCTCCCGCCGCTCCCGATCGAGGGTTGGCCGCTTCCGGTCCACCAGTGCACGCTGGTGGCCATGGGCGTGCACCTGCTCGACAACCTGATGCTCGGGCGCCTCAGCGAAGCTTGCGCCCGCCACGGGCGCTGGGAGTTCCTGCTCTCGGTGGCGCCGCTGCGCGTGGACCGGGGAACCGGCTCCCCCGTGAACCCGATCGCGGTGTTCTAGGGCGCGAGGCGACCGGTCGCGCTCAGCGACCCGGCCGGAAGTCCCGCTTCGTCTTCGGCTCGTTGCACAGCGCGAGGGCGCGCTCGGCGACGGCGCGGGCTGCGGCCTCGATGCTTTCGAAGCCCTCGTCCTCGAGCAGGCGTCGGGCCGCGAGGAAGTCTTCGGGACGGAACGCGGTGCTCACCCGGGGCCGCAGCGCGAACAGGTGGCCGCGATTCACCGCGAGGGAGGAGACCTTCGCCTCACGCTTCGGCTTCGCGGCCGCCTCACGCTTCGGCTTCGCGGCCGCCTCACGCTTCGGCTTCGCGGCCGCCTCACGCTTCGGCTTCGCGGCCGCCTCGCGCTTCGGCTTGGCGGCCGCCTTCAGCTTCGCCTTCGACGGCGCCGGGCGCTTCGGCGCCGACGCGCTCGCCTTCGACGCGGGTCGGGCCGCGGGCTTCTTCTTCGGGGCGGCCTTCTTCGGCGTCTTCCGGGCGGTCATGGGGCGAAGATAGCCGTCTCGGGCGCTGGGCCGCAGGCGGCCTGGGACGCCCCTTGCAGCGCAGCGCGCCCGGTCGTCCGGGCCCGGCCGGGCGCGGTAACGTCGGGGCATGGCTGGATCCCGCCTCGCCCACCCGGGGTTCGTGAGGCGCGGCGCGGCAGCGGGCTGCGCCGCGCTGCTGCTCGCGTGCCAGAGCGGCGCGCCGCCCGAGCCCGTCTACCCGGACCTGCGGGGCACCTGGACGACCGAGGTCCGCGCCGTCTACAGCGGCGAAGAGGGGCCGCACAACTTCCCGGTCAAGGACCAGCCGATCAACGTGGCGCATCTCCGCTTCACGGTCGAGATCGAGTTCCAGGACGGGCCCCTCTTCTACGGCAGCGTGAAGAGCACGGGCGAGCCCGAGCGGCTGTTCGGCGCCATCCGCTCCGACGGCCGCGAGGCGGTCTACACCACGCCGCTCGGTCGCGGTGTCTTCTATCTGCGGGACGCGGACGAGATGGAGTCGTGCGCCACGCGTGGCACGCCGCGTTCCATGCTGGCCACGTGCAACATCCTGCGCAGGGAGCCCGTGCTGCGGCTCGTTCCCGAGCCTTGAGGCTCGTCCGGCGGCGGATCGGACTCGTCCGGCACCCGAAGCGCCGGCAGATTTGCTAATCGATCCACCCGCATGCCGCAGGGAAGCCGCACGATCGTGGTGATGCCGGCCTACAACGCCGGCCGGACGCTGGAGCGCGTCTACAAGGACATCCCGCGCGATCTCGTGGACGAGGTGATCGTCGTGGACGACAAGAGCCCCGACGACACCGTGGAGGTGGCGCGGCGCCTGCCGGTCACGCTGATCGAGCACGAGCACAACACCGGCTACGGCGGCAACCAGAAGACCTGCTACCGGACCGCCCTCGAGCACGGCGCGGACTTCGTGATCATGGTGCACGGCGACTACCAGTACGACGCGCGCATGATCCCCTCGTGCCTCGAGGTGCTGCGGCTCGGCATCTGCGACGTGTTGCTGGGCAACCGCATTCGCACCCGCGGCGAGGCGCTGGCCGGGGGCATGCCGCGGGTCAAGTACCTCGCGAACCGTGGCCTGACCTTCATCGAGAACCTGCTCTCGGGGCAGAATCTGGGGGAGTGGCACAGCGGCTTCCGCGCCTACCGGCGCGAGGTGCTCGAGCGGATCCCGTTCGAGCGCAACTCGGACGATTTCGTCTTCGACACCCAGTTCCTGGTGCAGTCGATCCACTTCGGCTTCCGGGTCGGCGACGTGCCGGTGCCGGTGCGCTACTTCGACGAGGCCAGCAGCATCGACCTGCGGAGCTCCGCGGTCTACGCGCTGCGCTCGCTCGCGACCTTCGCCGACTGGTACGGCCATCGCCTGGGGCTCCGGACCAGCCATCTGTTCGCGGGCCCCACGCCCGGGGGCTGAGCCATCGGCTCGACGCCCGGGGCCCGAGTCGTGCGACACCGGCCGGGCGGCGCCGGTCACCCACCCCCGGGGCTGCGGCTGGTCGCCGTCCTGCGTATCGGGCATGGTTTCGGGTCCCCTCGAGGAGCATCGCTTTCCCATGGCGCCCCCCCAGACCGCCCCCCAGAGCCCCGGCTGGCGCGTGTGGCTGTGCGTGGCCCTGCTGTTCGGTGGGATCGCCACCACCGTGTACGAGCCCGGGCTGCGCGGGCCGCTGGTCTCGGACGACGTCATCGTCCTGATCCACGCGCCGTGGATGGAGGACCTGACGCTCGACAACGTGATCGAGATCCTGGATCCGCGGGGCCGCCCGGTCCTCTCCACGGCCAACTGGGCGCCCACCCACCTGCTGGCGCACCTGATCCAGCAGGAGTTCTTCGGCTACTACCCGAACACCTACGCCTACCACCTCTCGAACGTCTTCGTGCACGGCCTCAACGCAACGCTGCTGGCGGCGCTGTTCGTGGCGCACGGCGTTCCCCTCGCCCTCGCGCTGCTCGCCGGTCTCGTCTTCCTGCTCCATCCCGCCAACGTCGAGGCCGTGGCCTGGGTGTTCCAGCTGAAGACCCTGCTGGCCTTCACCTTCGGCATCGGCGCACTGCTGCACCTGCAACGCCGGCCCGCGCTCAGCACGCTCTGGTTCCTGCTCGCGATCCTGGCCAAGCCCTCGGCGGGTGCGGTGCTGGCCGCCGCGATCGTCTTCGAGTGGCTGCGCCAGGTCGGACCCGAGGACCCGCCGCGCCGGACGCGCTGGCTGTTCGCGTGGGGCGCGCTGCTGGCCGCCTACAGCGTGATCGAGTTCGCCGCCTTCCGCGGCGTCGGTGAGTTCCTGGCCGACAACCCCCTGTCGCCGCTGGAACGGGCCCTCGGCGCCGTCGCGATCGTGGGCCGTTACCTCGTCATGACCACGCTCAGCTACGGCCTCTCGGTCTTCCACCAGCCCGATCCGACCCGCTCCGTGCTCGACCCCTGGTTCTGGCTCGGCGCGGTCACCCTGGTGGGCATGGCGATCGTGTGCGTGCGCGCACTCTGGCAGCGGCACCCGGCCGCGGGCTGGCTCGGCCTGGCGGCCGCCTCCTACGCGCCGATCTCCCAGATCTTCCCGTTCCGCTTCGCGCTCGCGGACCGCTACCTCTACTTCATCATCGCCGGCCTGCTGGGCGCGCTGCTCGTCACCTACCGGAAGCCGCTCGGCGACTGGCTCGACCGGCTGTGGACGCGTCGTCTCGCCGCCGGCCCGCGGGCCCTGATCGGCGCGGCGCTCACCGTGGCGTTGGTGGTGGGGTACGGCGCCCACTCCTACGCGCGGGCGCACGTGTGGCGTTCCGAGCGGCACATCGATCGCGACGCCATGCGCAACTACCCGAACGGCGTCGCGGCCCAGCTGCACCGCGCCCGTCAGGCCGTCGCCCGCGGCGACCACGACACGGCCGTGAACGCGCTCGAGGCGCTGGTCCGGATGGGGAGCGACAACCCGACGGTCTACCTGAGCGATCCCGCCCTCCAGCCGCTGCGCGGGAACCCCCGCTACGAGGAGCTGCTGAAGACGATCGCGCGCCGTTGGCTGGCCACTTTCGAGAGCCTGGAGAACAAGGCGCCGGGCTTCGGCGTGGTCGATGCCGTGCTCTACGCGATCCTGGTCGGCGACCTGGATCGAGCCGACGGCTATCTCGACGAAGCCGAGCGAACCCCGGGTGCCGTCTCGCAGGCCATGCTGAACCAGCTGCGTACCAGCGTGCAGCGCGAGCGCGAGGCCCAGGAGTCTCCGGGTTGAGCCTCTGCCGCGCGGCCCGCTCGCTGCTCGCGGGCCTGATGATCGGGAGCCTGGGGTGCGCCGCCGAGCCGCCCGATCTGCTCCTGGTCGTGACCGATACGCTTCGGGCGGACCGGCTCGGCTGCTACGGCTACGCCGCGCGCACGAGCCCGGAGCTCGACGCGTTCGCCACGGGTGCGGTGCTCTTCGAGCGCGCCCTCGCGGCGAGCTCGCTCACCGCGCCCTCGCACGCGTCGATCATGACCTCGCGCTTCGTGGGCCAGCACGCCATCGGCTCCCACAACGGCACCTCGCGCCTCGACGGCGAGCCGACCCTGGCCGGCACCCTCGCCGCGGCGGGCTACGACACCGCCGGCTTCGTCGGCAACTTCGTGCTGCGTCGCAGCACCGGACTCGACACCGGGTTCGCCCGCTACGACGACGAGCTGCCGGACGTCGAGCCGAACCGTCCCACCTATTCCGAGCGCAAGGCCGCCGAGACCACCGACCGCGCGCTCGCCTGGCTCGCCGGGCGCGCCGAGGCGCCGATCTTCCTGTTCGTGCACTACCAGGATCCGCACGGGCCCTACCTGGCCCCGCCGCCCTACGACGGGCGCTTTCCCGACCTCGCGCCGGAGGACGGGGAGCCGTTGCCGCCGCTCGGGGCGCAGGAGGGGCCCGGTGGGGTTCCGGCCTACCAGGTCGTCGACGGGGATCAGCGCCCGGAGGCCTACCAGCGTCGCTACGCGCAGGAGGTGGCCTACTTCGACGAGAGCTTCGGTCGGCTGCTGCGCGCCGTGCGGGCGCGCGGGCGCCCGCTCGTGGTCGCGTTCACGGCCGACCACGCGGAGAGCTTCGGCGAAGCGGGCTACTGGTTCCAGCATGGTCACGCCGCGACGCCCGAGCTGGGGCGCGTGCCCCTGCTGCTCGAGGCCCCGGGGCTCCCGCCCGGGCGCCGGGACGAGCTGGTCCACCACGTGGACCTGATGCCGACCCTGCTGGAGCTGGCCGGCGTCCCCGCGCCGGAGGATCTGCGCGGGCTCGCCCTCGGCCCCTACCTGCGCAGCGGCGAGGCGCTGCCCGAGCGGCCGCTCTTCTGCGACGTCGGCAACGAGCTCGTCGTCTACTCCGGCGACCGCTTCTACCGGCGCTGGCGGCCGAAGGGCCGCCCCGAAGCGCGCTCCTTCGCCGGGACCTTCCGCTGGAGCCCCGGGGTGCACTGGGCGCGGATCGGGGACGAGCCCGCGCTCCGGCAGGCGGCGCTGCGCTATGAGGAGGAGCGCCGCGAGCCGCGTCCGGTCGAGGCGCTCACGGAGACCGATCGGGAGCACCTGCGGGCGCTCGGCTACCTGGAAGCGGAGAAGCCCGAATGACGGCGACGGACACCCTGCTGGTCACGGGCGGCGCGGGCTTCATCGGCGCGAACCTGGTGCGTCACCTGCTCGCGCGCACGGCCGCGCGCGTCGTGGTGCTCGACAAGCTGTCGTACGCCGGGCACCGCGAGTCCCTGGCCGGGCTCGAGGGGGACCCGCGCTTCCACTTCGTCGAGGGAGACATCGGTGACCGGGCGTGCGTCGGGGCGCTGCTCGAGCGCTTCGCACCGTGGGGCGTCCTGAACCTGGCGGCCGAGACCCACGTCGACCGCTCGATCGACGATGCGTCGGCCTTCGTCGACACGAACGTGATGGGCAGCTTCGGCCTGCTCGAGGCCGTCCGGGCCCACTGGGGTCGGCTGTCGGGCGCCGCGCGTGAGCGCTTCCGCCTGCTCCACGTCTCGACCGACGAGGTGTACGGCTCGATCGCGCCCGGGGGCCGCGCCGACGAGCGCGCGCCGCTGGCCGCGAGCTCGCCGTACTCGGCCAGCAAGGCGGCCGCCGACCAGCTGATGGGGGCCTGGCAGCGGACCTATGGGCTGCCCGTGCTGGTGACCCACAGCGCGAACAACTTCGGGCCGTTCCAGCACCCCGAGAAGCTGATCCCGCTGATGCTGATGAACGCGCTCGAAGGTCGGCCGCTCCCGCTCTACGGCGACGGGCTGAACGAGCGCGACTGGCTGTACGTCGAGGACCACTGCGAGGCGCTGCTCCAGGTGCTCGAGCGCGGCCGCCTCGGCGAGCGTTACAACATCGGGGTCGGCCGCGAGTGCACCAACCGGGAGCTGGTGACGCGGCTGTGCGCGCTCCTCGAGCGGGAGCGGCCGGCCCGCGACAACGCGGCGCTTCGCGCCCGCGGCGTCGCCGACTACGCCGATCTGGTCTGCTTCGTGGAAGATCGCCCCGGCCACGACCGCCGCTATGCACTCGACGCCGGCAAGATCGAGCGCGAGCTCGGCTGGCGCGCCCGGCATGCGCTGGACGACGCGCTCGGAGCCACGGTGCGCTGGTACCTCGCGAACCGCGACTGGTGCGAGGCCGTCGGCCACGATCGCCGGCGGCTCGGGCTCGGCGAGGAGGCCCGGGCATGAAGGGGATCCTGCTGGCGGGTGGGAGCGGCACGCGGCTCTACCCGATCACGCGCGGCGTCTCGAAGCAGCTGCTGCCGGTCTACGACAAGCCGATGATCTACTACCCGCTCGCGTCGCTGATGCTGGCGGGCCTCCGCGAGCTCCTGCTCATCTCGACGCCCGACGACCTCGGCTTCTTCGAGCGGCTGCTGGGCGACGGCTCGCGCTTCGGGATCTCGCTGCGCTACACGGCCCAGGCCCGCCCGGAGGGCATCGCGCAGGCGTTCCTGCTCGAGCCCGACTTCGCCCGGGACGAGCCCGTGGCGCTCGCGCTCGGGGACAACCTCTTCTACGGACACGGCCTGCCCGAGGTGCTGAAGCGCGCTGCGGCGCGCACGCGGGGAGCGAGCGTGCTGGCCTACCAGGTGCGCGACCCCGAGCGCTACGGGGTGGTCGGCTTCGACGCGGAGGGACGGGCCACGGCCATCGAGGAGAAGCCGAAGCGGCCCATCTCCTCGTGGGCGGTGACCGGCCTCTACTTCTACGACGAGCGCGTGACCGGGATCGCGCGAGCGCTGAAGCCCTCGGCGCGCGGGGAGCTCGAGATCACCGACGTGAACCGCGCCTACCTCGACGCCGGTGAGCTGATCGTCGAGCGCCTCGGCCGGGGCATCGCCTGGCTGGACACCGGGACCCCCGAGAGTCTCCAGCAGGCGGCGAGCTACATCCAGGCCGTCCAGGAGCGGCAGGGCCTCAAGATCTGCTGCCCCGAGGAGGTCGCCTTCCGGGCCGGCTGGATCGACGCCGACGCGCTGCTCCGCGCCGCGAACGAGATGAACATGAACGCCTATGGGAGCTACCTCGCGAAGATCGCGAGCGAGGAGGGCCGGTGAAGTTCGTGCCCACCGCGCTCCCCGAGGTCGTCCGGGTCGAGCCGGACGTGCACCGCGATGCGCGTGGCTTCTTCGTCGAGACCTGGCGCGCCGAGCGCTGGAGCGAGGGCGGCGTGGCGGGCCCGTTCGTGCAGGACAACCACTCGCGCTCGCGGGCGGGGACGCTCCGGGGCCTGCACGCCCAGCGGCTGCGACCGCAGGGAAAGCTGGTGCGCGTGGTGAGCGGGGAGATCTGGGACGTGGCGGTCGACGTGCGCCGCGGCTCGCCGAGCTTCGGCCGCTGGGTGGCCGAGCATCTCTCGGCAGAGAACTTCGCGCAGCTCTGGATTCCGCCGGGCTTCGCCCACGGCTTCGCGGTGCTCTCCGACGAGGCCGAGTTCGTCTACAAGTGCACCGACTACTACGACCCGAGCGACGAGCTGCGCATCGCCTGGAACGATCCGGCGCTCGCGATCCCCTGGCCCGTGGCCGAGCCCCTGCTCTCCGAAGCCGACCGGAACGCCCCGACCCTCGCCGAGCTCGAGGCCCTGCTGCCGCGCTGGGCGCCCGCGTGAAGATCCTCGTGACCGGCGCGGGCGGGCAGCTCGGCCGGGCGGTGTGCGACGTCTTCACGGATCACGAGCTGGTGGCGGAGCCGCACGCGTCGCTCGACGTCGCCGACGCGGCCCGCGTCGAGGCCGCCCTCGACGCCACGCGCCCGGCCCTGGTGCTGAACGCCTCGGCGTACACCGCGGTGGACCGCGCCGAGGACGAGCCCGAGGCGGCCTACCGCGTGAACGAGGAAGGGCCGCGCGTGCTCGCCGTCGCCACCGCGCGCCGCGGGCTGCCGCTGCTGCACGTCTCGACCGACTACGTCTTCGACGGCGAGAAGGGGACCGCGTACGTGGAGAGCGATGCCACGGGTCCCCTCGGCGTCTACGGCGCCAGCAAGCTCGCCGGGGAGCAGGCCGTGCGCCAGGCGAACCCGCGCCATTTCATCGTGCGGACGGCCTGGCTCTACGGCCCCGTGGGCCGGAACTTCGCGCGCACGCTGGCGGCGGCTGCCGCCCGCGAGGCGAAGCTCCGCGTGGTGGACGACCAGTGGGGCTCGCCCACCTACGCGCCCCACCTGGCGCGTGCCTTGGCCGAGCTCGTCCGGGGCGAGGCCTACGGGCTCCACCACCTGGCGAACACGGGCGTCGCGAGCCGCTTCGAGTTCGCGACGGCGCTGCTCGCCGCGCTCGGGCGCGACACGCCCATCGAGCCGATTCCCACCGCGGCCTGGCCGACGCGCGCGCGCCGGCCGCGCAACACGGCCCTCGCGAGCGAGCAGCAGACGGGCATCGCGCTGCCGGACTGGCGGGCCGGGGTCCGCGACTTCGCCGCAGAGGCGTAGGGCCCGCTCCCGGCTCGCGGGGCGCCTCCCGGGCCGCGTCGCGCGGCCCGGCGACGCGAGCTGTGGCATGCTGGCCGGTTCGCCGATCGGTAGGGGCGGCGGAGGGGCGCGGGAAGGCCCCCTGGAGAAGCCCCTGGAGGAGCGCATGAAGGCCCCCTGGCACGACAACCGCTTCGTGGTGCAGATGCCGCACATGGCGCCCGGGGAGCGTCTCTCCGAGGTGGAGTTCCTGAAGCTGCTGGCGGCCTACCAATGGTCCGGCATCGCGCACATGCTCGGCCGCAAGCCCTCCGAGATCACGAACGACGCGCGCGAGCGCCTCTACGGCTCCGTGATCGACGTCGAGATGAAGCTGGCCGACCAGCACAGCATGGAGGTGCTGGGGGAGGACGCGGAGATCCGGGTCCGCAACCGGGTGACCTCCTACGCCAAGAAGTTCGTCGAGGGCCTGTTCGTGATCGACGATCACGACGTGCCGGACTCGCTGCTCGAGACGCTCAAGACCCGCGAAGACCTGCGCGCGCTCCCGGTCTCCTGGGCCTGCATGACGAACGCGTTCATCGCGCCGACCGGCAGCAACACCCGCCTCAAGGTCTACAAGCCGGCGGGCATCGACGAGCGCGACGTCGAGGAGATGCGCACGCCGCCGCTCGGCGTGCGGCTCCAGGCCCAGGTCCAGGCGGGCAGCCCCATCGAGTCCCTCGACGATGGGGCGCCGGGCGTCGCGCTCCACCCGGTGCGGCCGGAACGCATCCTCTACCACATCGTGCACGAGAGCGATCTGAACGGCGCGGGCCTGGTGTACTTCGCCCGCTACGAGGCCATGATGAACTACGGGGAGCGCAAGTTCTTCGGGCGCCAGCTCGAGGTGCCGGTCTCGAACGAGTTCGTCTCTTGCCTCTCCACCGAGCACCGCAAGGCCTACTTCTTCGCGAACGCGAGCCCCGGGGACGACGTGGACGTGCGCGTCTCGGCCGAGCTCGTGCCGCCCGACCAGTTCGCGGCGCCGCCGGCCTCGCGGCCGCATCGCACGCCGATGAAGTTCCGCTTCCGGCTCGACCTCTACCGGAGCTCCGACAACGTGCTGATGGCCACCTCGCTGGTACGCAAGGCCTTGAACGTGCCGGGCGCCGCGAAGGCGGTGCTGCTGGAGTGCGACCGGCTGCTGCGTCGCTGGACCTGAGCGACGCCCGGCAGCGCCGGGGCGGGCCGGCGACCGGGCCCCTGGGCCGGCCGGCGACCGGGCCCCTGGGCCGAGGCCGGCGGGGAGCCCTAAGCTTCGGGTCGAGCGCCCGGGAGGACCCCCGATGTCGGACGGAATCTCCAGCATCGCCGAGGCTTTGCGCGAGCTGCGCGAGCAGTGTGACGCCGTTTGTCAGGCGCGCAGCGAGGTGCTGCCCTATGCGCGCCGCGTGAAGGACGCGCTCGGCGCGTTGCGCGCCCTGGTGACGGACGACTCGCCCACCGTGCAGCTCGAGAACGACCTGCGCGTCGTCCACGGCATCGTCTCGGCCCTGGTCGGCGGCGAGCGCGCCCTGCGCGTGCTCCAGCGGCTGCCGCAGATCCGCCACTACGTGGCGACGGATGTCGAGGCCGCCTTCGAGAAGGACCCCTCGGCGCAGAGCTACGGGCAGATCGTCGGCGCCTATCCATCGTTCCTCGCCGTGACGACCTACCGCATCGCACACGTCTTCTACGAGCAGGGCGAGCCGGTGGTCGCGCGCATCATGAGCGAGGACGCCCACAGCGCCACCGGGATCGACATCCACCCGGGGGCGACCATCGGCAGCCACTTCTTCATCGACCACGGCACGGGCGTGGTGGTCGGCGAGACCTGCGTGATCGGCGACCGCGTGAAGCTCTACCACGGGGTCACGCTCGGCGCGTTCAGCAACCGCGCCGGCCGCAGCGACGCCGGCAAGAAGCGGCATCCCACCCTCGAGGACGACGTCACGATCTATCCGAACGCCACGATCCTGGGCGGCGATACCGTGATCGGCGAGGGCTCGGTGATCAGCGGCAACGTCTGGCTCACGGAGTCGGTGCCGCGCCACACGCGCGTCACGATCGACTCGCCGACGCTCCACCTGCACCAGAAGCCGTTGCCGGAGCTCGGCGAGGGGATCTAGACGAGCGCGGGGCCCGGCCGCGCTCAGCGCCGCAGCAGCGGATCCAGCTCCCAGCGCTCGGCGGGGAGCTGCTGCTCCACGTCCCCGATCGGCTCGACCACGGCAGCCACGGCCTCGTCGAGGGCCGCCGCGGCAGGGAGGAAGGCCTCGAGCGGGCCGCCGCCCCCCGCCTCGGCGCAGGCGCGCTCGCGCTCGGCCGTGGCCCAGGCCAGCGCGTGCTCCTGGAGCGCGCGGGGACGGCGCGCCGCGGTGGCGGCGAGGGCCGCGGCCAGCACCGCCCAGAGTGCCGCGCGGCCGGCCAACGCGCACTGCCAGGCGCGCGAGAGCTTCTCGCCGCCGAGGGTGCGCGAGCGGAGCCGCGTCACGGCCTCGCCGACGGCATCCGCCTCGGCCGGCGCGCCGAGCTCCTCGCGGAGCGCGCGAAGCAGGTCCGAGCGGGGCGAGAGCGCCGACGCGCCCACGAAGGCGAGCAGGGGCTCGGACGGCCCCTCGAAGATGCGCGTCACGCGCGCGTCGCGGAGCAGCTGCGGGATGCCGTTGGCCTCGTCGTAGCCGCGGGAGCCGACGCCCTGCATCAGGCGGTCCGCGCCGTCCCAGCAGAACTCGCTGCCGGCGACCTTCGCGATCGCGAACAGCTCGGCGTCGACCTCGCGGCCCGCGTCGAGCGCGTCGGCGATGACTTCGAGCAGGGCCTCGCACGCCGCGATCCGGACGCTTCCGAGCCCCTGGGCGATGCGCGTCACGGGGTGGTCGATCAGGCGGCCCGTGGCGATCTCGCGGCGCGTCGCGAAGCGCTCGAGCAGCTGCACGGAGCGGCGCAGCGCGCCGACGCAGGTCGCCGCGATCGCGAAGCGGCTCCAGCTCATCGAGTCGACGCCCACCTCGATGCCGCGCTTGGGCTCGCCCACCACGTGATCGCGGTCCACGACCACGTCGCGGAAGGAGACCTCGCCCTGCACGACGCCCCGCATGCCGAGCGAGGGCAGCTCGCGCCCGAGGCGGACGCCGGGCTGGTCGGTGCGCACGGCGAACGCGCTGAGCCCG
This sequence comes from Myxococcota bacterium, assembly GCA_041605395.1. Classification (GTDB taxonomy): domain Bacteria; phylum Myxococcota_A; class UBA9160; order UBA9160; family UBA6930; genus JBFIYM01. The sequence goes on from JBFIYM010000073.1 coordinate 20,239, forward strand.
CGGCGGCGGCCGTTCGCGTCGACGTCGTGGGCGACGACGGTGAGCACGCTCGACCACTGCGCGTTTCCGATCCAGACCTTGTCGCCCGAGAGGCGCCAGTGGCCGTCCGGCTGCGCCACGGCCTCCGCCGCCACGGCGTTGAAGTGGGTGCCCGCGCCCGGCTCGGTCTGGGCATAGCCGGCGAGGGCGCGGCCGGCGGCAAGGTCCGGCAGCACCTCGTCCCGCAGCAGCGGCGAGCCGAAGGCGGCCAGCGGGCGGATGCCCGGGAACAGGCACACCAGCAGGAACGTGCCGAGCGAGAGGTCGATCGCCGCGGCCTGGTCGAGCAGGCGCTGGATGTCGCGGTTCCGCAGCGCCTGGCCGCCGTACTTCTCCTCCACCTGCACGCCCAGGAAGCCCTGGTTGCCGAGCGCGAGCAGGGCCTGGGGCTGGATCGAGCGGCGCTCGTCCATCAGGCGCGAGGAGAGGCGACGTTCGGCGAAGTCGCGCAGCCAGGCCTGCATGCCCTCCGCGCGGCGCTGGCTCTCCTCGGCGCCGAGCGGCGTGTAGCGGCTCGCGATCTTCATGGCCGGCTCAGCGGCTCTCGCGCAGGTGCGCGGCCACCGCTTCGAGCGTATTCAGGCGATCCACGAGGTCGAAATCCTCGATGTGCACGCCCCACTGCTCCTCGATGCGGGCCAGGAACATCACGCCCGAGAGGGAGTCCACGTAGCCGAAGTCGAACAGGTTGGCGTTCGGGTCGACCTCGTCCGGCTGGAGGCGCCCC
>JBFIYM010000074.1:0-20912 GCA_041605395.1 Myxococcota bacterium
CCCAGGCCGAGCAGCAGCACGCCGGGGACGAGGAAGAGCCAGCGCGGGCTGAACAGCAGCATGAAGCGCAGGTGGCGCCAGCCGTCGCGCCAGGAGCGCAGGTGCGGCGGGCGCGAGCGGCCATCCGGGTGGAGCTTCGTCGGCACCTCGCTGATGCGGAGCCCTGCGAGCGTCGCCTTGATCACCATCTCGCTCGCGTACTCCATCCCCGACGTCGTCGGCGCGATGGTGTCGTAGGCCGCCCGGTTCACGGCGCGGAGCCCGCAGTGGAAATCCCCGACCGGCGCGTGGAAGAAGAGCCGGCCGACGGCCGAGAGCACCGGGTTGCCGAGGTAGCGGTGCAGCGGCGGCATGGCGCCCGGCAGGATGCCGCCCGCGAAGCGGTTGCCCATGACGAGATCGTCGCCGGCCCGGAGCCGCTCGAGGAAGGGCGAGAGGCTCGAGAAGTCGTAGCTGTCGTCCGAGTCGCCCAGCACCACGTAGCGCCCGTGGGCGGCCGTGATGCCGCCGTGGAGCGCGCTGCCGTAGCCCCGCTCGGGGACGTCCACGACCCGGGCGCCCAGGCGGCGCGCGATCTCCTGGGAGCCATCGCTGCTCCCGTTGTCGGCGACGATGATCTCGCCGGAGACCCCGTGGCGCTCGAGGAAGCCCCGCGCCTTCTCGATGCAGGTCGCGAGCGTCTCCGCCTCGTTCAGGCAGGGCATCACGATCGAGAGCTCGACGGTCTCATCCGTCACGAAAGCAGGGCTCCTTCGCTACTCGAAGTGCGGGCCCGCCACGAGGCGGCCTTCGCGGACGTCGCGTTCGGAGATCCGGAGCGAGGCAACCTGCCCGCCGGCCGTCACTTGATAGCCCGCTTCGCTGGGAATCGGGAGACGGATCTCGTAGCTGCCGTCCGCAGCGACCGGGGCCTGGGCACGGTAGTGGAAGCGCTCTCGGACCGGCACCGCGAGCGTCAACTCGAAGACGACGTGCGCGACGCCAGCCGGGGCCATGCCACGCACGCGAGCCCCGGCCACGATCTCGTACAGGGCGGGTGCGAGGAGGGCGCCTCCCTGCAGCGGCCGCCACCCGCCGTCGTCTGCCACGTAGAGGAGCCGGTGCCGCTCGAACGGCGGGCCGCGCCGCGCCAGCACCCCGTCGTCGCGGCGCACCGGCACCAGTCGTCGGGCGAGGCTGCCGGGACGTGATCCGCCCTGCCCCGAGCCGGTGATCGTCGCGACCACGTAGCGGGCACCCATCCGCTCCGCGAGCGCCGCTGCAGCGTCCTCGTCCTGCATCGCGTAGTAACGCCGCGCGGCCGCCGAACCCTCGCGTCCGCCCCACGGCCCGAAGTTGTCCTGCACCATGGGCCGCTCGGCGGTGTAGCGCAGCAGATGTCCGTACCCCCAGGCCGAGAGCACGCCGTATCCGGGGCGAAGCGTGGGATCGAGGTAGCCCTGCGTCGGCGGCGTGTTCTCTCGGACCCAGAGTCCGAGCTCCCGGAGCGCTCGACGGAGCCAGATTTCGGCGCTTCGTCGCGGCGGCGAGCCTGCGAGAGAAGCATGCAGATCTCCCTCCGCCCTGCGTAGCCCCGGGAGTGCTGCAACCAGCAGGCCGACGACGATGACCCCCACCCGGACAGCGCGCGGCGCACGCGTCCTGCGACCGAGCGCCCGTCCGGCCTCGACCAGCGCCGGCCCCATCACCCACGCGAACCCGAGCGCGGCGACGTCGCGAAAGCGGAACTGGGCGAGCACCGCGATGGAGGCCACACACGAGGCAGTGAGCACGAGCAGCGCGTCGCTTCGCCGGCGGCGCCAGGCCCCCCAGAACAGAGTGGCCAGCCCGATCGGGTAGGCCCAGAGGAGCCAGGTGAACTGCCCGTACGCCAGCCGCGGCGCAAACGCCGGGCCCCTCGGAAAGAAGAGTGGCTGGGTCTCCGCGACGAACTGGAGGAAGGATTCTCCTCCGAACCAACCGGCGGCCTCGCCCACACTCTTCGTGAGCCCGGGAACCCCGACCAGAGCCAGGCCTGCGCCGAGCGTCGCGACGAGCAGCCCCGAGCCGAGCCGCTGTCTTCGCGTCTCGCCGACGCGCGACCCTGCCCACCAGGCCGAAGCGACGGCGAACGCCGCAGCCGCCGCGCCGAACCAGAGCGGCTGGAAGCGCGAGAGGACCTGCGGTGAATAGGTGCCGAACTGCGGCCACGCCTGCCCGATGCAGAACGGCAGCAGCACCAGCGCGGCCACCGCGTGGAGCAACGCCAGCGACCGGGCACGGGCGATCGCCTCGCCTCGCTCCCGCTCGAGCAGCAGCTGGGCGAGCAGGAACCCCTCGACGACCGCGACGTGGAGCAGGGCCCCCGGCCAGAGGAGGATGGCGGCCCCAGCGAGCCCTCCGGTCCGCAGGGCTGCCCATCGGGACGCACGCGTGTCGGCTGCGGCCAGCCCCGCCCCGGAGCCGACCAGCAGCGTCGCGAGCAACCCGACCGCGACGTGGTGATCGACCTCGCCGAGTCGCGAGAGCTCGATGTGGGCCGGCAGTACCGCGAGCAGGACCCCCGTGACCCAGCCCGCCGCGGCCGAGTGAAGGCGCCGGATCAGCGCGACCGACGCGAGGACGCTGAGGCCACCGAGCACGGGCGGTACCCACGCGGCCACGACCTCGACGGCGCGCTGGTCCTCCCCGCCGACCAGCACGCGCGCCAACGCGGCGACGCCCCAGTCGAAGAAAGGCGGCCAGATCGGCTTGGCCCCGACGGGATGGTTCATGTAGAGGTCGAAATCGAGCGACGCCGGGAAGTTCACGACGCTGAACCAGATCCGGCGCAGGTGGTAGAACTCGTCGGCCGCGTACGGCGTATGCGTGCCGCTCTCTCCGAACACCGTTCCGAAACGCACGGCGCGGAGCGCGACGACGGCCGCAAACAGCGCGAGCCAGGGCAGGACCGCGCGCAGGCGAGGCCCCTGAGACTGGTGTTCGGACTGCGGCGGCCTCACCACGCGGGGGGATAGCAGACGGCCCATCGCGCGCTCGCGGCTATCATGCGCGCGCCGAGGAGGACCGCGTGGCCGTACGACGCAAGCGCAAGAAGGCCGGGACGAAGCGCCGAACCAAGCCCAGGCTTCGAGCCCATCGCCTGGCGCCGGACGTGCGGCCCGTCGAGGTCGACCTCCGGGTGGAGCTGGATCCGAAGAGCCGTCCCACGTTCGAGGGCGAGGTCTCGCACCGGTTGGTGCTCGACAAGCGACGCCGCACGCTCGAGCTCCACGCCGACGACCTGGTCGTCTCGCGTCCCGTGGTCGAGGTCGCAGGGCGCCGTCTGCGCGGGCGCATCACGCGCCGACCCGAACGGGAGACCCTCGTGATCGCCCTTCCCGAGTCGATCCCGGCGGGCGAGGCCACCCTGCACCTCGCCTTCCGCGGCAAGCTACGCGGCGACCTTCGCGGCCTCTATGCCGCGAGCGCCGGCGAGCGCCGCTACGCCTTCACCCAGCTCGAGGCGGCGGACGCACGGCGCTTCTTCCCCTGCTTCGACGAGCCGGCGATGAAGGCGCGCTTCCGGATCTCGGTCACGACGGGGACGGGCAACACCGTCCTCTCGAACAGCCCGGTCGAGAAGGTGGAGCCGCTCCCGAACGGCCGGAAGACGCTGCACTTCCGGCGCACGCCGCGGCTCTCGACGTACCTGCTGGCGCTCGGGGTGGGCGAGCTCGTCGCCTCCGAGCCCGTGCACTGCGGCGCCACCGAGATCCGCGTCTGGCACGTGCCCGGAAAGGAGGGCCTCACCGCCTTCGGTCTCGAAGCGGCGCGGGAGACGCTGGCCCGCCTCGAGGCCTACTTCGACCTGCCCTACCCCTACGAGAAGCTCGACCTGGTCGCGGTGCCCGACTTCGAGGCGGGGGCGATGGAGAACGCGGGCGCGGTCTTCTTTCGCGAGACGCTGCTGCTGGTCGACCCCGAGAGCGCGACCCTCCAGGAGAAGAAGCGCGCCGCGGAGGTCATCTGCCACGAGCTGGCGCACATGTGGTACGGCGACCTCGTCACGATGGCGTGGTGGGACGATCTCTGGCTCAACGAGGCCTTCGCCACCTGGATGGCGTTTCACGTGGTCGACGCCTGGAAGCCCGAGTGGAAGATGTGGAACGACTTCCAGCACCACCGCTCCGCGGCGCTCGGCCTGGACGCGCTCTCCGAGACCCATCCCATCTACGTCACGGTGCGGACGCCGGCGGAGGCCACCGAGAACTTCGACCTGATCACCTACGAGAAGGGCGCGTCGGTGGTCCGGATGATCGAGCGCTTTCTCGGCGCCGAGACCTTCCGCGACGGGGTGCGCCGCTACATCCGGGCCCACCGCGAGAGCAACGCGGTCGCCTCGGATCTCTGGGGGGCGCTCACGGAGGCCTCGGGGCAGGACGTCGAGCCCGTGGTGCGCGCCTGGATCGAGCAGCCGGGCTTCCCGCTGCTGCGCCTGCGCCGCAAGGAGCGTGACGGCCGGAGCTGGCTCGGCTTCGAGCAGTCGCGTTTCCTCTCGAACCCGGCGTCGCACAAGGACGGGAAGCTCTGGCCGGTGCCCTTCGTGGGCCGCCTCGCGGCCGGCGAGAGCACGCGCACGGTGCGCCAGCTGCTGACGCGCCGGCGCGGCGAGATCGAGCTCCCCGTCCGGGGCCCTCGCTTCGTCTACGGCAACGCCGAGGAGGGCGGCTTCTACCGTCCGCTCCACGACGAGAGCGAGCTGCTGGCCCTGGCCGGAGCGCTCGACGCGCTGGCGCCGGTGGAGCGCATGGGGTTGATCGGCCACCAATGGGCGGTGACCCGCGCCGGCTTCGCGCCGCTCGGGAGCTTTCTGGAGCTCGCGCTCGCCTTCGCGAAGGAGCGCGACCCCGACGTGCTGATGGCGCTCCGCGCCCCCGTCGAGCTGTGCGCGCGCTCGGCCGGGCGCTCCCTCGGCGCCGACGCCGAGGCGGCGCTGCGCGCCCGCATCGCGGACGCCTTCGCCGACGCCTTCGCCGCGTGCGGCTGGGAGACCCGGCCCGGCGAGAGTGACGACGATCGGCTGCGCCGGGCCGCCCTGCTCGGCATGGTCGGCGAGCTGGGCGAGCGGCCCGAGGTGCTGCGCGAGGCGCGCGTTCGCTGCGAATCCTTCCTCGACGACCGCCGCTCGCTCGAGCCCAACATGGCCGACCCGGTCGTCTCCCTCGCCGCGCGCGCAGGCGACGAGGCCCTCTTCGAGCGCTTCCTCGAAGCCTCGCGGACCGCCACCACGCCGCAGGACCAGCGTCGCTTCCTGCTCGCGACGGGCGCCTTCAGCGACCCGAAGCTCGTGGACCGCGCGCTCGCACTCACCCTGACGGACGCCGTCGGCACCCAGGACGTGGCGCTCCTGCTCTCCCGCCTCGTCGCCAACCGCAGCGCCAGCGAGCGCGCCTGGGCCTTCTGGAAGCGGCGCTTCGCGAAGCTGCGCCGGCGCATGCCGCCCATGCTGGTGACACGGCCCATCGAAGCGCTGCCGGCCCTCGGCACCCGCGCCTGGCGTCGCGACGTGGCCACCTTCTTCCGCGCGAACCCGGTGCCGACCGGAGCGCGCAGCGTGAAGCAGACCCTCGAGCAGTTCGACCTGAACCTCGCGTTCGACGCCCGGACGAAGGACGAGCTCTCGCGCTGGCTCGGGAGCGCCTAGCGGGCACCGGCCCGGCCCTCTGCCCGGGTGGTGGCGGGGACAGATTTTCGCTTTACTTTCGCTTCATGCGCCCCCGCGGCTCCGTCTCGAATCCGCCGAACCGCTTCGAGGCGCTGCGCTACGCCCCGAGCGACGAGGAGGCCGCGGCCCAGGCGGAGCGGAACCCCGAGACGCGGCTGCTGCCGGACCCCTCGCGCACGATCGTCGCCACCAACCAGAGCCCCGACGTCGGCTTCGACGCCAGCGTGAATCCCTACCGCGGCTGCGAGCACGCCTGCTCGTACTGCTACGCGCGCCCGAGCCACGAGTACCTCGGCTTCTCGGCGGGCCTCGACTTCGAGACGCGCATCCTGGTCAAGGAGCGCGCGCCCGAGTTGCTGCGCCAACGCCTTCTGACGAAGAGCTGGAAGCCGCAGGTCGTCGCGCTCTCGGGCGTGACCGACCCCTACCAGCCCGCCGAGCGGCGTCTCGAGCTGACGCGGCGCTGCCTCGGCGTGCTGGCCGAGTTCCGGAACCCGGTCGCGATCATCACCAAGAGCTTCCTGGTGACACGAGACGTCGACCGGCTCGGCGAGCTGGCGCGCCTCGACGCCGCGAGCGTGGCCGTCTCGATCACCACCCTCGACCCCGTGCTCCAGCGCCGCATGGAGCCCTACGCCGCACCCCCCGCGAAGCGCCTTCGGGCGATCGAGCGGCTGGCAGAGGCGGGCATTCCGGTGGGCGTGATGGTGGCGCCGGTGATCCCGGGCCTCACGGACCACGAGGCGCCGAAGATCCTCGAGGCCGCCGCCGCGGCGGGCGCCCGCTTCGCCGGACGCGTGGTGCTCCGGCTCCCGCACGGCGTGGCCGAGCTGTTCGAGGCGTGGCTCGCCGAGCACTACCCCGAGCGGCGCGAGAAGGTGATGTCGCGCATCCGGGCCGTGCGCGGCGGCCGCGCCTACGACGCGCGCTTCGGCGTGCGGCAGCGCGGCACCGGACGCTGGGCCGACGAGATGGCGGCGCTCTTCGAGCTGGCCCGGCGGCGCGCGGACATCGCGGAGCGCGGCCCGACGCTCTCGACGGCCCACTTCCGCAGGCCGGCCGCAGCGGGCGACCAGCTCTCGCTGCTCTAGATCGTGTCCGAGACGCCGCGCACGAAGAGGGGCGCGATGCCGAGCCGGGCGACGTCCTGCTCGAGCAGCGCCGGCGGCGGCGCCTCGATGCGCCCCGCCGCGGCTTCGAGGCTCGTCCGCAGCAGCGTCGCATCGCTCGAGGTGTTCAGGAAGAGGCCGGGGCGCGACAGCACGAAGTGGACGGCGCGCCGGATCGCCTCCGGCTCCTGGATCGGCTCGTACCAGGCGAAGCGACGCCCGGCGCTATCCTCCGGCCAGCGCCGGCGGGCAATCGACTTGATGGTCTGGACGGCGACGCCGCGCTCCGCACAGACCGCCAGCAACCTCTCCACGTCCGCCCGGTACTCGGGTTGGGCGAGCATCGTGAAGTTGTAGGGCAGCAGCACGGAGTCGAACGGGAAGCGCTCGAGGCTGCGGAGGTGCATCGTGGCCGCCTGCGTGCCGTGGCCCGTCACGCCGAGGAAGCGCACGGCGCCGCGCTCGCGCGCCTCCGCGAGCGCCTCGACGGCGCCGCCCGGCGCGAAGGCCTCCTCGAAGCCGGCCTCGTCGACCAGGTTGTGCAGCTGGATCAGGTCGATCACGTCGGCGCGGAGGCGCTCCCGCGACGCCTCGAGGCTGGCGCGAGCGCCCGCGCCACTGCGCTCGCCCGTCTTGGTCGCGAGGAAGAAGCGATCGCGGTGCTTCTCCATCCAGGGGCCGATGCGCAGCTCCGAGTCGCCGTAGCGGGCGGCGGTGTCGAGGTGGTTCACGCCGAACTCGAGCAGCAGCGCGAGCACCGCGTCGGCCTTCTCCTGACGCATGCCCCCGAGCGCCGCCGCACCGAAGATCATCCGGCTGCTCTCGTGGCCCGTCCGTCCGAAGGGAATTCGCTCCATCCCTGCCTCCTCTCGTGTCCCACACTCTAGTACCTTCGGGAGGTGCCCACGCGAGCGCAGCTCGATGAGTTCGTGGAGCGTCTGGCCCGGCTGCTCCGACGGATCTTCTTCCGTTCCGTGGAGGTCGTCGGCCGCGAACACATCCCGGCCGACGCGCCGCTCCTGGTCGTCGCGAATCACCACAACAGCCTGGTCGATCCCGTGCTGCTGATGGCGACCCTCGGGGTGCACCCGCGCTTCCTCGCGAAGAGCACGCTCTGGGACCTGCCCGGCATCCGGCAGCTCCTAGACCTCGCCGGCGCCGTGCCCGTCTACCGACGCCAGGACGAGGGCGTCGACACCTCGCAGAACGTTGAGACCTTCGCGCGCTGCTTCGACGAGCTGGCCGCGGGGGGCTGCGTCGCCCTGTTCCCCGAAGGCATCAGTCACGACGCCGCCGGACTCGCGCCGCTCAAGACCGGCGCCGCGCGCATCGTGCTCGGTGCCCTGCGCGAGCGGGGCGTCAAGGGCATCCGGATCCTCCCGGTGGGTCTCACCTTCGAGGCGAAGGGCGTGTTCCGCTCGCGCGCGTTGGTGCGGATCGGGGAGCCCCTCGACCCGACGGCCTGGGAGCGCGCAGCCGAGCACGACCCACGCGAAGCCACCCGCTCGCTCACCGAGGCGATCCACCAGGCGCTCCGGCGGGTGATGCTCGACTACCCGTCGCACGAGGAGGCGAGCCTGCTCGAACGCGCCACGGAGCTGTTCGCGGCGCGGGAGAAGGAGCTGCCGGCGCGGCTCGCGCTGGCCGAGGCCTTCGCGCTGCGGCAGGCGGCGCTCGAAGGCTACGAGCGGCTGCGGGCCCGCGACCCGAAGCGCGTGACGGAGCTTCGCAAGCGCGTCGAGCGCTACGCCGCGCGGCTCGAGGGGCTCGGCCTGCGCGACGACCACGTGGCGGCGCGCTATCCGGCGGACGAGGTGCTGGCCTATGCGGTCGGCTCCATGGCCCTGCTGTTCTGGTGGCTGCCGCTCGCGGGACTGGGCGTGTTCTTCAACTGGACCCCCTACCGGCTGCTGGGCTTCGCGGCGGGGCGCGCCCGAAGCCGGGATCTGCCGGCCACGGTGAAGCTCGTCGGGGGCTTCTTCGTGTTCCCGATCGCCTGGCTCGTCTGGACCCTGCTCGCGGGGCTCTGGCTCGGCGCGGCCGCCGGCCTCGCCACGCTCGTCGTCGCGCCGGCGAGCGGCTGGTACGCGATGCGCTTCCAGGAGCGCTACGAGCACCTCTTCGACGAGGCCGTCGCCTACGCCCGCGTGAAGCTCCGGCGGCAGAGCGTCGCGGCGCTCCGTGCCGAGCGAGAGGCGCTCCGCGGCGAGGTGCGCCAGCTTGCGAAGCGAGATCGCGACGCCCGAGAGGAGGACGGATGACGACCGTGCAGGGCGAGTGCGAGGCGCGCTTCGCGCCGGTTCGCGAGGCCTTCGAGAAGAGCTTCGCGGGAGGCGAGGAGGTCGGCGCCTCCTTCGCCGCCTTCCTCGACGGCCGGCCGGTGGTCGACCTCTGGGGAGGCTTCTGCGACGCCGCGCGGACGCGCCCGTGGCAGCGCGACACGATCGTGAACGTGTTCTCGACGACGAAGGCCATGGCGGCCCTGGTCCTGCACATGCTGGTCGAGCGGGGCCAGGTCGATCTCGACGCGCCCGTGGCGAAGCTCTGGCCCGAGTTCGCGCAGGCCGGCAAGGAAGCCCTGCCGGTCCGCCACCTGCTGGCCCATCGCGCCGGCCTGGCGGCGCTTCGCGAGCCGCTCCCGACGGAGGCACTCTGGGACTGGACGCGGATGACCGAGGCCGTCGCGGCGGAGGCGCCGTGGTGGGAGCCCGGAACGCGGAACGGCTATCACGCCATGACCTACGGCTACCTCGTGGGCGAGGTCGCACGCCGCGCCTCGGGTCGCACGCTCGGCCGCTTCTTCCGGGAGGAGGTGGCGGAGCCGCTCGGCGCCGACTTCTGGATCGGGCTGCCCGCCGGCGAGGACGCGCGGGTCGCCGCGATGGTTCCGCCGACCGCGCAGGAGCTCGCCGACGCGGGCCCGGCGGCCGTGCCCGCCCCGGACTCGCTGCTGGCGAAGGTGATGGGCAACCCACCGCTCGCGCCCGAGACCGCGAACCTCGCGCCTTGGCGCCGCGCCGAGATCCCGGCGGCGAACGGGCACGGCAACGCGCGCTCGGTGGCGCGCGTGCTGTCGGCGCTGGCCTGTGGGGGTGCGCCCCTCCTCGGCGAGGATGCGCTCGCACGCGCCACCCGAGAGGAGTGCCGCGGCCCGGACCTGGTGCTCGGCGTCGAGCTGCGCTGGGGGCTCGGCTTCATGCTGACGAGCGAGAGCCTGCCGCTCTCGCCGACGGGCCGCGCCTTCGGCCACGGCGGCTGGGGCGGCTCGCTCGGCATCGCCGACCCGGGAGCCCGGCTCTCCTGGGCCTACGTCATGAACAAGATGTCGGCCGGCACGCTCGGCGACCCCCGCGGCTTCCGGCTCGCGCAGGCCCTCTACGCCGCGCTCTGAGGGGCGCCCGCGGACGCGCTACCAGCCGGCCAGCGAGGCCGCGCGCTCGCGGTGGATGCCGGGCGATCCCAGGAAGCTGCGGTCGAAGATCGCGCGCTTGAACCAGATCTGGACGTCGCACTCCCAGGTGTAGCCGAGCCCACCGTGGGTCTCGACGGCATCGCGCGCGATCTGGAGGTAGCGGTCGGTGAGATGGGCCTTGGCGACCGCCGCCATGCGCGGCGCCTCGTCGGGGGCCTCGTCGAACGCGTGCGCCGCGTACCAGTAGAGCGCGCGCCCCGGCTCGATGTCCACGGCCATGTTCGCGAGCTGGTGCTTGACCGCCTGGAAGTGCGCGATCGTGACGCCGAACTGCTCGCGGGTCTTGGCATACTCGACCGTCATCTCGAGCAGGCGCGAGGCCCCCCCGAAGGCGTCCGCCGCGAGCAGCACGAGCCCGGCATCGCGAACGCGCGCAGCGGCGCCGGGACTGGCCTCGAGCGCCTCGCACGGCGCGCTCTCGAAGCGGACCGCGTCGAGACGGCGCGTGCGATCCACGCCGGGGAACGGCTCGATCACGAGGCCGCCCGCCTCGCGCTTCGCCAGCGCCAGCCCGCCGCCCGCGACGCCGACCACCATCACGTCGGCGACGCTGGCGTTCGGGACGAAGGCCTTCGCGCCCGAGAGCGTGTCGCCGACGGCGAGCCGCCACTCCTCCGGCTGCCAGCAGGCGTCGGGCTCCGCGAAGGCGATGGTTCCGATGGCGTCGCCGGTCGCGAGCGCCGGGAGCCAGCGCTGCTGCTGCTCGGCGCTGCCCGCCGACGCGATCGCGAGGCTCGCGAGGGTGTGGCCGAGGAAGGGGCCCGGGGCGGCGCTGCGGCCGAGGCTCTCGGCGACGAGCGCGGCATCGAGCAGCGCGAGGCCCGCGCCGCCGTGCGCCTCGGGGATGGCGAGGCCCGCGAGCCCGAGCTCCGCCATCCCGCGCCAAAGGCTCGGGTCGTGGGGCTCCTCGGCGTCGAAGCGCGCGCGGAGCCGGGTCGCATCGTTCTCCTTGGCCAGGAACTGCGCGACGCTTTCCTGGAGCAGCTGCTGCTCTTCCGAGAGCCCGAAGTCCACGGTGTCTCCTACTTGCCCTGCTGCGCGGCCCAATCGCGCGGGAGGCCGAGCCCACGCTCGGCGATCACGTTGCGCTGGATGTTCGCGGTTCCCCCGGCGATGGCGACGCCGAGCGAGGACATGAACTGTCCCACCCAACCCGCGTTGCTCTTCGGGGCCAGGCCCATCAGGCGCGCGGTGCTGGCGGGGTCGGTGAGCGCGTCCGCCTCCAGCAGGTCGAGGGCCAGCTTCGCCACCTCCTGGCCGATGTTCGTCGAGTGCAGCTTGTTCATCAGCGCCAGGATGCCGACGTTCTCGCCGCGCAGGTTCGCGGTGAGCTGTCGATAGCCCGAGTACTTGTGCGAGAGCACGTAGCCCTCGATCGCGGCCAGGCGTTGGCGGATCTCCGGGTCCTCGATCGCAGGCCGACCGCCGCGCTTCGACTCCCGGGCCAGCTTGACCAGGCCCCGGAACATCACCTCGGTCATGGCCGCGTTGCCGATCGAGTCGCGCTCGTGCTTGAGCGTGGTGCGCGACACCAGCCAGCCCTCGCCGCGCTTGCCGACGATCCAGTCCTTGGGCGTCCGGACGTCGGTCAGGAAGACCTCGTTGAAGTCCGAGCCGCCCGTCATCTGCTTGAGCGGCCGCACGTCGATGCCGGGCTGATTCATGTCGATCAGCAGGTAGGAGATGCCGGCGTGCTTCGAGGCCTCGGGCTCCGTACGCACCAGGCAGAACATGAAGTGCGCCGTCTTGGCGCCGCTGGTCCAGATCTTCTGGCCGTTGATCACCCACTCGTCGCCGTCCAGCTCGCCGCGCGTCTTCAGGGAGGCGAGGTCGCTTCCCGAGCCCGGCTCGCTGTAGCCCTGACACCACTGGATGTCACCGAGGATGGTACCGGGGACCCACTTCTCCTTCTGCCACTCGGCGCCCTTCTCGAGCAGCGTCGGCACCAGCATCATGGTGCCGATGCCGGGCGGATCCATGGGGGCGCGGACGCGCAGGAACTCCTCGCGGATCACGGCCGCCCGCAGCGGGTCGGCCGCCTGCTCGGAGCCGCCGTAGGCCTTCGGGATGGCGCGCGCGAGGAAGCCGGCCTCGATGGCGCGCTTGCGGAACGTGCGCGCCTGCGTGGCGAGGTCCTGCTTCGCCTCCTCGCCGGTGAGCGGCCAGTGCTCCGCCAGGAAGGCCTTCACCTCCCCCCGAAACGCCTCGTACTCCGGCCCGTAACGAAGATCCACGCGCGTCTCCTCCCTCGGAGCGAACCCGCATTCTAGCGTCAGAAACCCCGAGGAGAGGGACGGGGCCGTCGCACGTTCATGAGACGGTCTCGTGCGCAGGCCGTGCCCGGGGCGGGTGGACCGGCTCCTGCTCCGGACTCGGCCCCGTGGCGGTGGATCCGCGCATCTCGCTCCGCTCCGAGCAGCGGGCGGCGTCGGGAGCGGTTGCCGGCGCCAAAGGCCGGGCTGTACGTAGGGCCTGCCTTCGCCTCCGCAGGACCGGAATCCACCCGCCCTCGGGGCTCGCTGGCGTGCGCTCTTCCCGCCGAGGCCGATGCGTTCTCGGCGCGGCGACGCGCGGAGCGGGCCTCTGTGTGCGGATCCATCCCGCAGCCACTGACGCCGGAGCGGAAGCCGGTCCACCCGTCCCAGGCACGGCCTCTGCACGAGACCGTCTCGTCGACGCGCGACTCCTGGCCGAGCCGCATCCGCGCCTAGTAGAAGATCTTCTGCCAGCCGGTTTCGTGGGGGGAGAGGAAGACGGTGCTGAGCTTCATGCGGGTGTGGAGCCAGGTGCCGCCGACGCGCGCGTACTCGTCGTCCTCGAAGCCCACCATCCAGTGGGGCCGGCCGTCCTTCGTGGTGCAGGGCGACAGGATGTCCCAGCGCGCTCGCGCGCGGTCGCCGTCCACCTGGACCTGCGGCTTCAGGAAGAAGTGCCACGAGAAGAGCAGGGTCGGCGCGCGCATGCGCGCGGCGATCTCCGCCCGGCCGGTCGACACGCCGAGCGCCGGGCCACCGTCCCAGACGCCGTCCTCCGTGAAGAGCGCCGCGATCCGCTCGGCGACCGCCGCCACCTTCTCCTCCGCCGCGACCTTGCCGCGCGAGTAGCGCTCGTCGACGAGCTGCGCGTAGCGCGCCTTCAGGTTGTGGATGGCCTGCACGGACTCCGCGGCGTCGAGGCGCACGCGCAGCTCCGCGACCTGCTGGTTGAGCTCGTCGATCGGTCCCATGCTCCCTCCGCCGCCGGACGGGGCCACTCTAGTGCTCGGCTATGGTCTTCCGCCATGAGCTGGCGGAGCCGGGCATGAGCTGTCGGAACCAGCGATGAGCTGGCAGGACGAGGCGAACGAGATCGAGGCCCGCCGCCGGCTCGCCCGGGAGCTCGGGGGCAAGGAGGCCGTCGAGCGCCAGCACGCGCGCGGCCGGCTCACGGTGCGCGAGCGCATCGAGCGGCTCGTCGACGCCGACAGCTTCCACGAGGCCGGAGAGACGGCGGGCGACGGCGAGCGCGACGAGGCCGGGCGCCTCACGACCTTCCAGCCCACGAACTTCGTGGTCGGCACGGCCCGCATCGGCGAGCGCCCGTGCGTCGTCGCCGGCGACGACTTCACGATCCGGGGCGGCGCCTACTCGCCGGCCAGCCTGAAGAAGACGCAGTACGCCGACGGCCTCGCGATCCGCCGTCGCATCCCGCTGGTTCGGCTGATCGAGGGGGGAGGCGCCTCGGTCTCGGGCGCCTATGGCTCGCGCGGCCGCTCGGGCTACGACCTGACCGCGCCGCCGCCGATGAACGTGCTCGCCATGGAGGCGCTGGCCACGGTGCCGGTCGCCTGCGCCGCGCTCGGCCCGTGCGCGGGCTTCCCCGCCGCCCGGCTCGCCGCCTCCCACTTCTCCGTGATGACGAAGGACACCGCCGTGGTGCTGACCGGCGGACCCGACCTGGTGGAGCGCGCCACCGGCAAGCGGCTCACCAAGGAGGAGCTCGGCGGGCCGAAGGTGCACACGAAGAGCGGCGTGGTGAACAACCTGGCCGACGACGAGGAGGACGCGCTGCGCCAGATCCGGCGCTTCCTCTCCTACCTGCCGCCGAGCGTGTACGGCCTGCCGCCGGTGCTCCGTTGCGACGACCCGATCGATCGAAGCGAAGAGGAGCTGCTCGCCATCGTCCCGCGGGAGCGGCGCAAGCCCTACAAGGTGCGCCGCGTGATCTCGCTGGTGGTCGACCGCGACTCCTTCTTCGAGCTCGCCGCGGGCTACGGCCGGACGCAGGTCACGGGCCTGGCCCGCGTCGCCGGCCAGCCGGTCGGCGTGATCGCGAACGACCCGATGATCTACGCGGGCGGCATGTCGGCCGACGGCGCCCAGAAGATCCGCCGCTTCGTCGAGACCTGCGACGCCTTCCACCTCCCCGTCGTGAGCCTCGTCGACGAGCCCGGCTTCCTGATCGGGCCCGAAGCGGAGGCGGCCGGCACCATCCGCTACGGCATGGAGGCACTCTTCGCCGTGCTCCAGACGCGCGTGCCCTGGATCTCGGTCGTGCTGCGGAAGTCCTTCGGCGTGGCGCAGGGCATCCACTACGGACCGAACGCGACCGTGATCGCCTGGCCCTCGATGATGAGCGGCGCGCTCCCGGTCGAGAGCGGCGTCGCGCTCGCGTTCCGACGCGAGATCGAGGCCGCGACCGACCCCGAGGCCCGGCGCCGCGAGCTCGAGGACGAGATGTTCGCCGCGCAGTCCGTGTTCCCGCGCGCCGAGGAGTTCGGCGTCCACGAGCTGATCGACCCGCGCCGCACCCGCCCGCTCCTGTGCCGCTGGGTCTCCGAGATCCAGACCGAGCTCGACGCGCTCCGCGGCCCCCGCGCCTACACCATGCGCCCCTAGCCGGGCCTCTTCCCCGCTTCATCGGGGGGGCGGGGTGGCCGATGAGACCGGATTGACACCCCCCATGCGCGGACCTACACCCATCGCCATGCCGACCCCCGGCCGAAAGCGCGCGAGCCTCGTCCTGCTGCTGGTCCTGGCAGCCGGCCTCGCCGCCGCCGGGGCCGCCGCGGCCACCGGCAACCAGGACATGGCCTGCTGCCCGATGGGCACGGAGATGGAGGCGCGGGGCTGCACCTGGCTCGGCGCCTCCGACTGCTGCCCCGAGCGGCCCACGGTGTCCGCGCCCCCGAGCCCCGCGGCCCCCGCGCCGCCCGTCTGCCCCGCGCTGACGCTTCCCGGTGTCGACGCCACCGCGACCTCGTTCGCGCCGGCTGCGCCGAGGCTCCCCACCCCGCTCCGCACGGTCGTCCTGCGGCTCTGAGCCTCCTCGAGGGCTGATCCCTGCGCCGCCACCGGTGGCGCTCTCCCCTTCGAGGTGCTCGACATGCATGCTCTGCGTGCGCTCGCGCTCCTCGCGCCGCTCCTGTGGGGCTGCGCGGGGCCGAGCCAGACGACCCGTTATCACGCTTCCGAAGCGGCGTGGCGAAGCGCTGCGCCGAAGGCCGCGGCCGAGGACCCCTTCCTCGGCCACGCCACGCTCGACCGCGCGGCCGTCGTCGCCACCGTCCTCGCGCGCAACCCCACCCTCGATGCCGCCCGCTGGGCGTGGCGCGCCGCCCTCGCGCGCCATCCCCAGGAGACCTCGCTCGACGATCCGATGCTCTCGTACGACCTGGCGCCGAAGTCCATCGGCTCGTCCAGCGTCGACACCGGCCAGCGCGTGGCCCTCTCCCAGGCGTTGCCCTTCCCCGGCAAGCTCTCGCTGCGCGGCGAGATCGCGCTGGCCGAGGCGGAGGCCGCCGGCGGCGACCACGCCGCGGTGCGCCTGCGTCTGGCGACGCTCGCCTCGCGCCTCTACGACGACTACTACCTGATCGCCCGCAGGCGAGCCGTGAACGACGCACACCGCACGCTGCTCGCCGAGCTGCGGGAGGTCGCCGTGGCCCGCTACGAGGCGGGCCTCGGCGCCCAGCAGGACCCGCTCGAGGCGGAGCTCGAGGAGGCCGACCTGCTACACCGCGACGTGGTCTTGCGCAGCGACTCGCGCATCACCGCCGAGCGTCTGAACGTGCTGATGCATCGCAGCCCCGAGCTGCCGCTGCCGCCTCCGCCGGCCGTGCTCGAGCTGCCGGCGCCGCCCGGGCCGCGCGACGCGCTCCTCGCACGCGCGTTGGCCGAGCGCCCGGAGCTCCACGCCGCCGAGGCCCGCGTGCGCGCCCGAGAGGCCGCGGTGGCCCTCGCCCGGCGCGAGTACTTCCCCGACGTCCGCGTGATGGGCGCCTACGACACGATCTGGCAGGAGAACGACCTCCAGCCGATGGTCGGCCTCGAGGTGAACCTGCCGCTCCGGCTGGTGCGTCGCCGCGGCGCGGTCGACGAGGCCGAGGCCTCGCTCGAGGCCGCGCGCAGCGCGCGCGCCGCGACCGACGACCAGGTCCGCTTCGCGGTCGAGCAGGTGGTCGAGCGCCTGCAAGAGGCCCACCACGGGCTCGAGATCGTCCGCGATCGCCTGCTGCCCGCCGCGCGGGACCGCGCCGCGTCCGCGCGCGCCGCCTTCGAGACCGGCCAGAGCGACTTCTCCACCGTGATCGACGCGGAGCGCGACCTGCGGGACGCGGAGCTCCGCTACGAGGAGACGCTCGCCGAGGTCAGCAGCCGACACGCCGAGCTGGCGCGCGCCACCGGTGCGCTGCCGGGAGAACTGCGATGAAAACCCTTCTCGTATTCCTGGCGCTGCTGGCCACGGCGTGCGGTCCGGACGTCGAGCCGACCGTGGTGCGCTCGGAGGGCGTCGAGATCCGCGCCTCCGTCGACCCGGAGAGCGCGCGGGTCGGCAAGAACCAGCTCGTGATCGAGCTGCGCGACGCCGACGGTCGCCCCGTCGAGGACGCCGACCTCGACGTCGAGGTGTTCATGCACGCGATGGGCGCGATGCCGGCGATGGGCGGCGCGGCCGAGGTCGCCGAGACGGGCGACGGCCGCTACCGGGCGGACTTCGAGCTCGAGATGGGCGGCACCTGGCAGGTGTCGGTGAAGGCCAAGCCGCCGGCGGGCGCGATGGCGCGCGCCGAGGGCTCGCTCACGGTGGGGACGCCGGGCCTGCGCCTCGAGGGGCTGGGCGGGGCGCCCGCGGCGACGGGCACGGCGGACGCGCACGACGAGCCGGCGGGCGAGATCCGGGTCGCCCCCGAACGGCTCCAGCGCATCGGCGTGCGCATGGGCCGCGCCGAGCGGCGCACGCTCACGCCTTCGCTCCGCGCGGTGGGTCGCGTCGTCTACGACGAGACCGCGCTCCACGACGTCTCGCTCAAGGTGCGGGGCTGGGTCGAGGAGCTGCGCGTCGATGCGGTGGGCGACCGCGTCGAGCGCGGCGAGGTGCTGTTCACGCTCTACAGCCCGGAACTCTACGCCGCGCAGCGCGAGTACCAGCTCGCCCGGGAGGCGCAGGCGCGTGCGCGCGAGACCGGCGCGCCGGACCGCGCCGACTACCTCGTACGCGCCGCCCGCAATCGGCTGCGCCTCTGGGACCTCGCCCCCGCGGACCTCGACCGCATCGCCGGCAGCGCCGACATGCTCGAGTTCCTGCCGATCCGCGCGCCGGCCACGGGCTACGTGGTCGAGAAGAACGTCGTGGCGGGCGCCGCGCTCGAGCCGGGCGAGCGCCTCTATCGCATCGCGCCCCTCGACCGGGTCTGGGTCGAGGCGGAGGTGTACGAGGAGGAGATCGCCTTCGTGTCGGTGGACATGCCGGCCGTGGTCGAGGTGCCGGCGCTCGCGGGGCGGCGCTTCGAGGGCAAGGTGGCCTGGCTCTACCCGAGCGTCTCCCCGGCCACGCGAACCGCGCGCCTGCGCGTCGAGCTCGCGAACGAGGACGAGGCGCTCCGGCCCGACATGTTCGTGAACGTGCACCTCGAGGCGCCGCCCGAAGAACGCCTGGTGGTGCCGCTCTCCGCCGTGATCCACGCCGGCGAGCGCAGCTTCGTGTTCCTCGACCTCGGCGGGGGCCGGCTCCGGCCGCAGCCGGTCGAGGTCGGCCTGCGCGTCGGCGAGGAGATCGAGGTGCGCTCGGGGGTCGAGGAGGGCCAGCGCGTCGTGGCCTCGGCCACCTTCCTGGTCGCCGCGGAGAGCCGCCTGCGCGCGGCGCTCGACTCGTGGTGAGCCCGAGCCCGAGCGAGCAGCCCGGCTGGGTGGCGCGGCTGATTGCGGCCTGCGCCGCGAACCGCGGCCTCACGATCCTGCTCGTCGCGGCCGCCGCGCTGTGGGGCGCGTTCGCGCTCCGCAGCACCCCGCTCGACGCGATCCCCGACCTCTCCGACGTGCAGGTGATCGTGTTCGCGGAGTGGCCCGGGCGGAGCCCCGACCTGGTCGAGGACCAGGTGACGTATCCCATCTCGACCACGCTGCTGGCGGCGCCCGGCGTGCGCTTCGTGCGGGGGCAGTCCTTCTTCGGGCTCTCCTTCGTCTACGCGATCTTCGAGGACGGCACCGACCTCTACTGGGCCCGGAGCCGCGTGCTCGAGTACCTGAGCGGCGTCCAGGCGGAGCTGCCCGAGGGCGTGCTGCCGGTGCTCGGGCCCGACGCGACGGGGGTCGGCTGGGTCTACGAGTACGCGCTCGTGGACCGGAGCGGGCAGCTCGACCTCGCCGACCTGCGCTCGCTCCAGGACTGGAACCTGCGCTACGCGCTCGAGAGCGTGCCCGGCGTCGCCGAGGTCGCCTCGGTCGGTGGCTTCGTGCGCCAGTACCAGGTGCTGCTCGACCCGAACCGCATGCGCTCGCTCGACGTGTCGCTCGCCGAGGTGGTCACCGCGGTGCGCGAGTCCAACCAGGACGCCGGCGGCCAGAGCCTCGAGCTCGCGGGCCACGAGTACGTGATCCGCGGCCGCGGCTACGTCCAGCAGCTCGACGACCTGCGACGCGTCCCGCTGCGCGTGGGCGCGAGCGGCGCACCCGTCTACCTGGAGGACGTCGCGGAGCTGCGGCTCGGGCCGGACGTCCGCCGCGGCATCGCCGAGCTCGACGGCGAGGGCGAGGTGGTCGGCGGGATCGTGGTGATGCGCCAGGGGCAGAACGCCCTGCGCGTGATCGAGGACGTGAAGCGGCGGCTCGAAGAGCTCTCGGCGGGCCTGCCCGCGGGCGTCGAGATCGTCACCACCTACGACCGCTCGGAGCTGATCGAGGGGGCGATCGGCACGCTGCGCCGCACGCTGATCGAGGAGATGGTGATCGTCTCGCTCGTGATCTTCGTGTTCCTGCTTCACGTGCGGAGCGCGCTGATCCCGATCCTCACCATCCCGATCGGCGTGCTCCTCGCCTTCGTGCCGATGACCCAGCAGGGCCTCACCGCGAACATCATGTCGCTCGGCGGCATCGCCGTCGCGATCGGCGCGATGGTGGACGCCTCGATCATCGTGGTCGAGAACTGTCACAAACGGCTCGAGGAGTGGGAGCACGCGGGGCGCCCGGGGACCCGAGAGGCGGTGCTGCTCACCGCCATGCAGGAGGTGGGCCCGAGCGTCTTCTTCGCGCTGCTCGTGATCACGGTCTCGTTCCTCCCCATCTTCGCGCTCGAGGCCGCCGAGGGACGGCTCTTCAAGCCGCTGGCCTTCACCAAGACCTACGCGATGGGCTTCGCCGCCGTGCTCTCGGTGACGCTCACCCCCGCGCTCGCGGCGATGTTCCTGCGAGGACGGATCCGCGGCGAGGGGGAGCACCCGGTGAATCGGGCGCTGGTGCGTCTCTACGCGCCCATCGTGCGGCTCGTGGTGCGGAATCGCGCGCTCGTGGTCGTGGGAGCGCTGCTGCTGATGGCGGGCAGCGTGCCGGCGTACCTGGCACTCGGTAGTGAGTTCATGCCGCCGCTCAACGAGGGCACGATCCTCTACATGCCGACGGCGCCGCCGGGCATGTCGATGACGGAGGCCGCCGAGGTCCTCCAGCGCATGAACCGGGAGCTGATGGAGTTTCCGGAGGTGGAGCGCGCGTTCGGCAAGATCGGCCGCGCCGAGACCTCGACCGACCCGGCGGGCCTCGAGATGGTCGAGACGGTGGTGACCCTGAAGCCGCGCGAGGCGTGGCGCCCGGGCATGACCTGGGAGCGGCTCGTCGGCGAGATGGACGCGACGCTCCGCTACCCGGGCATGCCGAACATCTTCTGGATGCCGATCCAGACGCGCACCGAGATGCTCGCGACAGGAATCCGCAGCCAGCTCGGCATCAAGGTCTTCGGCGACGACCGGGCCACCCTCGAGCGGGTCGGCATCGAGATCGAGCGGGCGCTCGCGGACGTCCCGGGTACGCGGAGCGCGCAGGCGGAGCGCCTCACCGGCGGCTTCTACCTCGACGTGCGGGTCGACCGGGAGGCGGCGGCGCGGCTCGGCGTCCGCGTCGCCGACGTGAACGCGGTGGTCGAGCACGCGGTGGGTGGCGCGAACGTGTCCGAGACCGTCGAGGGACGCGAGCGCTACCCGATCAACGTGCGCTACGCGCGCGACTTCCGGGAGGACGTGGACGCGCTCCGGCGCGTCCTGGTCTCGACGCCGATGGGGCCCGTGCCGCTCGACCAGCTGGCGGACGTCGAGTTCCAGATGGGGCCGCCCTTCGTGCGCAGCGAGGCGGGCAGGCTGGTCGGGCTGGTGTCCGTCGACGTCGGCGAGCGCGCCATC